>DATGEH010000062.1:0-13197 GCA_035310325.1 Gaiellaceae bacterium | reverse complement strand
GTCTCGACGGTGCAGCGCCCGGCTGGACTATTCGGAGGAGATTTCTTGTCGCTACTGGAACTGAAGAACCTGCACGTCGCGCTCGAGGACGGCACCGAGATCGTCAAAGGCGTCGACCTCGCCGTCGACACGAACGAGGTGCACGCGATCATGGGGCCGAACGGCTCCGGAAAATCGACGCTCTCCTACGCGATCATGGGCCACCCGGCCTACGAGATCACCGAGGGCCGGATCCTGCTCGACGGCGACGACGTGACCGAGCTGGGAGCGGACGAGCGGGCCCAGCGGGGCCTCTTCCTCGCGTTCCAGTACCCGCACGCGATTCCCGGCGTGACGGTGACGAGCTTCCTCCGCAGCGCGATCAACTCCGTGCGCAAGGCGCGCAACGGCGGCACCGACGACCCGATCGCGATTCCCGAGTTCCGCAAGGAGCTGCTCGCGCAGATGGACCACCTCAAGGTCAGCCGCGAGCTCGCGTCGCGCTACCTCAACGACGGGTTCTCCGGCGGCGAGAAGAAGCGCGTCGAGATCCTGCAGATGGCGATGCTGAAGCCGCGGATCGCAGTGCTCGACGAAACCGACTCCGGCCTCGACATCGATGCGCTTCGCGTCGTCGCGAACGGCGTGAAGCAGCTCGTCGGGCCCGACATGGGCGCGCTCGTCATCACGCACTACCAGCGCATCCTCGACTACATCACGCCCGACTTCGTGCACGTGTTCGTCGGCGGTAAGATCGTCGAGGAAGGCGGCCCTGAGCTCGCGAAGAAGCTGGAAGCCGAGGGCTATGCTCCGTACGAGGGGGTGACAGTCTGATGGCGCAGACCGAGAGCGACGTCGTCAAGGGAATCCGCAGCGAGTACAAGTACGGCTTCTCGAACCCCGACGAAGCGAAGGACTACTTCTTCAAGTCCGGCCGCGGCCTGTCGCACGAGCTCGTCGAGGCGATCGCGGAGCACAAGAACGAGCCGGACTGGATGCGGAAGTTCCGGCACAAGAGCCTCGACTACTTCTACGCGCGCCCGGTTCCGCAGTGGGGCGGGAACCTGAACGACATCGACTTCGACAACATCTTCTACTACATCAAGCCGACCGAGAAGCAGGCGAATTCGTGGGAGGACCTGCCGGCCGACATCAAGGACACCTGGGACAAGCTCGGTATTCCCGAGGCGGAGAAGAAGTACCTCGCCGGTGTCGGCGCGCAGTACGAGTCGGAGGTCGTCTACCACAAGCTGCAGGAGAGCCTCACGAAGCAGGGCGTGCTCTTCCTCGACATGGACTCGGGCCTGCGCGAGCACGAGGACATCGTCAAGCAGTACTTCGGGACGATCATCCCGCAGAACGACAACAAGTTCGCGGCGCTCAACTCGGCCGTGTGGTCGGGTGGCTCGTTCATCTACGTGCCGCCGGGCGTGCACATCGAGATGCCGCTGCAGGCGTACTTCCGCATCAACGCGGAGAACATGGGCCAGTTCGAGCGAACGCTCATCATCGTCGACGAGGGCGCGTACGTGCACTACGTCGAGGGTTGCACCGCGCCGATCTACTCGACCGACTCGCTGCACAGCGCGGTCGTCGAGATCATCGTCAAGGAAGGCGGCCGCTGCCGCTACACGACGATCCAGAACTGGTCGAACAACGTCTACAACCTCGTCACGAAGCGCGCCGTCGCGTACAAGGACGCGACGATGGAGTGGGTCGACGGGAATCTCGGCTCGAAGCTCACGATGAAGTACCCGGCAATCTGGCTGCTCGGCGAGCGCGCGCACGGCGAGGTGCTGTCGATCGCGTTCGCGGGCGCCGGCCAGCATCAGGACGCGGGCGGCAAGGCCGTGCACGTCGCGCCGAACACGACGTCCGTCATCACGTCGAAGTCGATCTCGAAGAACGGCGGACGCGCCGGATATCGCGGGTTGCTGCAGGTCGACAAGAACGCGAAGGGCTCGAAGTCGAAGGTCGTCTGCGACGCGCTCATCCTCGACGAGCAGTCGCGCTCCGACACGTACCCGTACATCAAGATCGACGCCGACGAGGTCGACATCGGCCACGAGGCGACCGTGTCGAAGATCGGCGAGGAGCAGCTCTTCTATCTCATGTCGCGCGGGCTCTCCGAGTCGGAGGCATCGGCGATGATCGTGTCGGGCTTCGTCGAGCCGATCACGAAGGAGCTCCCGCTCGAGTACGCGGTCGAGATGAACCGCCTGATTCAGCTGCAGATGGAAGGCTCCGTCGGTTGATAGTCGAACGGACGGACTTCATCTCCGTCCCGGTCACCGACATGGAGCGCGCCACACAGTTCTACGGCGAGAAGCTCGGCCTGCCCAGGATCTCGCGCGACGGCTCGTGGCCGGAATACCAGCTCGGGGAGAACATCAGCGTCTATCTCATCGACCTCGAGAAGGTCGGCTCGTCGTTCAGCGGCCCGCACACCGCACACGTCGCGCTGCGCGTAGCTGACGTCGCGGAGGCTCGCCGCGAGCTCGAGTCGCGCGGAGTCACGTTCGAGGGCGACATCTTCGACACCGGCGTCTGCCACATGGCGTTCTTCAAGGATCCCGACGGCAACCAGTTCATGCTGCACCGGAGATACGCGCCCCGTGATTGAGGTCACGCGCGTCGACTACATCCGCGTTCCCGTCGACGACATCGAGAAGGCGACGCACTTCTACGGCGAGGTGCTCGGCCTGCCCCGCAACACGCGCCTCCACCACGACGACTGGATCGAGTTCGAGGCCTCGAACGTGACGCTCGCCGTAATGACGCCGCACACGCACGACTACGAGTTCGCGGCACTGCCGCCGTCGACGATCGCGCTCGGCGTCCCCGACGTCGCCGCGGCGAAGGCCGCGCTGGAGGCGCAGGGCCTCGAGGTCGGCGACGTGTGGGACTCGGGCGTCTGCACCGGCGCCGGGCTCAACGACCCCGCGGGCAACCGCATCCTCCTCCACCACCGCTACGGGCCGTATGAGCAGGACTGACGCACTCGCCGCCTACGAGGCACTCCCGCTCCCGGACACGACCGAGGAGCACTGGCGTTTCACCGACCTCGCCGACTTCGATGTGGAGGCTTTCAAAACGGGGACAGTCCCCGTTGACGAAGTCGTGACCATGGTCGATCTCGACGTGTCCGGATACGCGACCGTCACGGCCGACGGCATCGAGATCGAGCGCGCGCCGGAAGGCGTGACGTTCGCGCCGCTGCCCGAGAACTTCGACCGGCTCTACTCGCTCGTCGGCTGGGACGAGAAGTTCGCTGCGCACAACGCGGCGATGTGGAAGCACGGGCTCCTCGTCGTCGTGCCGAAGGGCGTCGTGCTCGAGAAGCCGCTGTACGTTCGGATCGCAGTGACGGGCCAGACGTTCTGGCGGCTCGTGGTCGTCGCAGAGGAAGGTGCGCGCGCGTCGCTCATCGAGGAGTACGCGTCGCCGGCGCCCGACACCGCCGCGTACTCGAACGCCGTGACCGAGCTCTTCGTCGAGGCGGGCGCGAAACTCGAGTACGTCTCGCTGCAGAACCTCTCAACCGAGACGTGGCACTTCGCGTCGCATCACGCGCGCGTCGAGCGCGACGCCGAGCTCGACTGGGTCGCCGGCGGCTTCGGCTCGAAGAAGGGCAAGACGCGGATCCAGAACGATCTGAACGGGCAGGGCGCGACATCACGTGTCACCGGCGCGTATTTTGCCGACGGCCATCAGCACCTCGACTACGACACGTTCCAGGAGCACATCGCGCCGAACTGCGAGTCGGACTTCGCGTTCAAGGGCGCGCTCCGCGATCACGCGACCGCGGTGTGGCGCGGAATGATCCGCGTCGAGAAGGACGCGCAGAAGACGAACGCGTATCAGGAATGTCGGAACCTCATGCTGTCGCCGACGACGCACGCGGTTCCGATTCCCGGCCTCGAGATCCTCGCGAACGACGTCCGCTGCACGCACGGCGCGACCGTCGGGCGCGTCGACCGCGAGCAGCTCTTCTACCTCCAGAGCCGCGGCCTGCCGCGGGCGGAGGCCGAGCGCCTGATCGTCCGCGGCTTCTTCCAGGACGTGCTCGACCGCATCGAGCTCGAGCCCGTGCGCGAGGCCGTCACGGCCGCGCTCGAGGCCCGGATTCCGCAGGCCTGAAACCGGAAACGCCCTCTCGTAGAACCTAGCTGGGCCTGATTCAATTCAGGCCCGCGACCGAGGAGGGCTCAATGCCGGAGCAGGCGAAGGACCAGGCGCTCAACCCGAGCGAGATCAGCGACCGGTTGGAGCAGGCGCTCTTCGAGATCCGCCGCGTGATCGCCGGCCAGGACGAGATGCTCGAGCGCGTCCTCGTGTGCCTGCTCGCGCAGGGCCACCTGCTGATCGAGGGCGTGCCCGGTCTTGCGAAGACGCTGACGATCAAGACCACCGCCGGCGTCCTCGGCGGCTCGTTCGCGCGCATCCAGTTCACGCCCGACCTCGTCCCCGCCGACCTCGTCGGCACGCGCGTCTACCGCCCCGCGGACGGAGCGTTCGACACCGAGCTCGGCCCTGTCTTCTGCAACTTCCTGCTCGCCGACGAGATCAACCGCGCGCCCGCGAAGGTGCAGAGCGCGCTCCTCGAGGTGATGCAGGAGCGTCAGGTGACGATCGCGCACACGTCGCACCCGGTGCCCGACCCGTTCCTCGTCATGGCGACGCAGAACCCGATCGAGTCCGAGGGCACGTACCCGCTGCCCGAGGCGCAGATCGACCGCTTCATGCTCAAGATCCTCATCGGCTACCCCGAGCACGACGAGGAGCTGACGATCGTGCAGCGCCAGCTCGTCGCGCATCCCGAGCTGCGCCAGGCGCTCTCGCTCGACGAGCTGAAGCAACTGCAGGGAGTCGTCGGTGACATCTACGTCGACCCATCGCTCATCAGCTACGCCGTAACGCTCGCCGCCAAGACCCGAGAGCCGTCGCAAGAGCACGCCGAGTACGTCTCGTTCGGCGCCAGCCCGCGCGGGCCGATCAGCGTCATCCAGGCGGCGCGCGCGCTCGCGCTCCTACGCGGGCGCGACTACGTCACCGCCGAGGACGTGCAGGCGCTCGCGAAGGACGCGTTCCGCCATCGACTGGTGCTGAGCTACCAGGCACTCGCGGAGGGCGTCACGGCGGACACGATCCTCGACTCCGTGCTCGCGTCCGTGCAAGTGCCCGACATGAGCCTCGCGCGCCCGCGCGCATGAGCACCACGCCCCTCCTCGGGGCGGCGACACCCGCGCGGCCGGGACCAGGCCCGCTGCCGTTCGAGCTGCTGCACGCGCTGCAGATCGAGATCGGCCGCCGCCTGGAGGGGATGCTTGCCGGCGACTACCGCTCGTCGCAGTACGGCATCGGCGTCGAGCTCGCACAGGTTCGGCCATACGTACCGGGCGACGACGTCCGGCAGATCGAATGGAACGTCACCGCACGCACCGGTGAGCCGCATGTGCGAGTGCAGCTCGCCGAACGCGTGCTCGTCACGTGGCTCGTGCTCGACACGTCGCCGTCGATGCAGTTCGGCACGGGCGAGCGACGCAAGGCCGACGTCGGCGACGGCGTCGCCATCGCGACCGGGCATATCGCGACGCGACGCGGGAACCGCCTCGGCGTCGTGACGTTCGGCGACCGGCAACCGGCGACGCTGCCGCCGCACCAGGGACGCTCCGGGCTGATCGGCCTGCTCGCGACACTGCAGCGGGAACCGGAACAAGACCGCGTCGGCGCGACGTCGCTCGGGACGGCGCTCCGCCACACCGCGGCGATCGCGCGGCAACGCGGCGTCGTGGTGATCGTCTCCGACTTCCGCAGCCCGCTCGACTGGCGCAAGCCGCTGCTGCAGCTCATGAGCAGGCACGAGGTGATCGCGATCGAGATCCGCGACCCGCGGGAGCAGGAGCTGCCGAATGTGGGTGAGCTCTGGCTCGTCGATCCCGAGACGGGACGGCAGGTGCGCGTCGACACGCGCGACGCGTCGCTGCGCGAGCGGTTCGCGGTCGCGGCCGCCGAGGAGCGCACGGGCGTCGCGCGCGTGCTGAGCGCCCTGGGCGTCCCTCATCTCGTCCTCTCCACCTCCGGCGACTGGCTCCGGTCGTACGCCGCCTTCCTCGGGACGCACCGATGACGTTCGCGCGGCCGCTCGCGCTCGTGGTTCTCGTCGCCGTCCCGCTGCTCGTCGCGGCCTGGGCATGGCTCGAGCGGCGGCGGCGCGCAGGGGCTGCCGGCTTCACATCGCCGGCGCTCCTGCCCAACCTCGTCGACGCGTTCCCGGGCCGCCGTCGCCGGATCCCGCAGACGCTCTTCCTCCTCGCGCTCACCGCGCTGATCGTCGGCATGGCGCGGCCGCACGCCCACATCACCGTGCCGCGTCACGAGGCGACCGTCGTGCTCGCCATCGACGTTTCCCGCTCGATGAGCGCGACCGACGTGAAGCCGTCGCGCCTGCTCGCCGCCGAGGACGTCGCCAATGCGTTCGTCGACCGCGTTCCGCGCACCTACAACGTCGCCGTCGTCGCGTTCGGGACGCACGCGTTCGTCGCACTGCCGCCGACGTCCGACCGCGCGCTCGCACACACCGCAATCGACGATCTGCGCTTCGGCGAAGGAACGGCGCTCGGCGACGCCGTCTCGATCGCCGCAACGCTCGGCGAGCGAATTCGCAGCCAGGACGGCACGGTGCCGCCGGAATCGGTGCTGCTCATCTCGGATGGCGCCCGCCAGGGCGGGAAGACGCCGCCGCTGACCGCCGCCGCCCGCGCGAAGACGCTCGGCGTCCCCGTGTCGGCCGTCCTCGTCGGCACACCGCGCGGCGTCATCTCAGCCAAACTCGTGGGCGGATTCAGCGAGCGGATCCAGGTGCCGCCCAGCCCGAGCACGCTGCAGCAGATCGCGCGCACGACAGGCGGCGAGTACTTCGAAGCCGCGACGGCGGCGCAGCTCGTGGCCGTGTACAAGCATCTCGCAACGCGCATCGGCCATCGAACCGAGAACCGCGAGCTCACCGACGCGTTCGGCGCCGGCGCGCTCGCCTTCCTGCTCGCCGGCGGTGGGCTCTCGTTCCTCTGGTTCCGCCGGGTTCTGCCGTGAAGCGGCTCCTCGTCCTCGCGCTTCTTGCCTGCGCAGCCGTCGCGGGCACTGCGGCTCCTGCCGGCGCGGGCGGCGAATGCCGCAGCCTGCCGGTCTGTGTGCGTGTCGCCGGCCCGTGGGTCCTCACCGGCCCCCACGAGGTGCAGTTCGAGCTCGCCTGCCCGCGCAAGTTCGTCGTCGGCGGCCTCGACGCCGACATCAGCTCGCGCGGAATCGCCGTCGACTTCCGCGGCACGCTCGGCGCACCGGTGAATCCCGGGATCACGACGTCGTCCTCGGTCGTGTTCCTCGGTCGTCTCGTCAAGACGGCCGCCCGGACGCCGAGCTTCCGTCCGCGCATCGGCTGCATTCCCGGCGGAGCCGGACAGCGCCTGCCGACCGCAGTTCGCACGCTGCCCATCGCCGCGTTGCGGGTCACGCAGCTCAACGTCCTGCCGGGCGTCCAACGTTTCGCCCTGCGCTGTCCTGCAAAGCAGCAGCTCGCCGGCGCGACGCACGCGGTCGCGTTCTACGTCCCCGCGCCGCCGTCCGCGCAGCTCGCCGCGAGCGTGGGCGTCGAGCAGACGATCCGGGGCGGCCGCGTGTACATCACGGTGCGCGGCGCGCCGGAGCTGCACGGCGTGCACGCGATCGTCCAGGTCGACCTGGTGTGCGCATGAGCCTCGGGAGCCCCTATCTGCTGCTGTCGCTGCTCGCGCTGCCGGTCGCGCTCGGCATCTATCTCGTCGCCAGGCGTCGGCGCATGCGCTACGCGGTTCGCTACACGAACGTCGACGTGCTCGCAGCGGTGGCCGGTGGACGCGAGTGGCGACGCCACGTCGCTCCCGTTCTCTTCCTCGTCGCTCTTGCGACTCTCTGCGTCGCGGTCACGCGGCCACGCGTGTCGTCGATCGTGACGTCCGACAAGGCGACGGTCGTGCTCGTCCTCGACATCTCGGGCTCGATGCGCTCCACCGACGTGAAGCCGTCGCGGCTCGCCGCCGCGCAGAAGTCGATCCACCTCTTCCTCGACCGCGCGCCGAAGCGTCTGAAGATCGGCCTCGTGCTCTTCGCGGCCGAACCGGAGGTCGCGACGCCGCCGACGACCGACCACACGCTCGTCGCGCAGGCCGTCGATGCCGCCGGCGACTTCCAGGGCTTCGGGGGTACGGCGATCGGCGACGCGCTGGCGGCCGCCGTCCGCGTCGGCCTGCAATCCGTGAACGGCCAGCGGCAGCCGGCGGCCGTGACGACGCCGCATGCGAACGGGCTCGTCTCGATCCTCTTCCTCTCCGACGGCCGCCAGAACCGCGGCGTGCTCAAGCCGCTCCAGGGGGCAGCGCGGGCGCGCGACGCCGGCATCCCGGTCTACACGGTCGCGCTCGGCACGAACGGAGCGAGCTTCAACTTCAGCGTCCCGAGCCAGCCGGGCGGCTACAACGGCGGCTTCACGATGATCTCGCCCAACGGGCCGTTCCCGTCGTTCGCCGGCCTCGACCCCGACCCGCAGACGCTGCGCAAGATCGCGAAGCTCACCGGCGGGCAGTTCTACCGCGCGAAGACGGCAGGCGCGGCGGAGAACGCGTATCGCCGGCTCGGCTCGAGCATCGGCCGCAGCAAGGGCACCACCGAAGTGACGAGCGACTTCCTCGCAGGCGCGCTCGTGCTGCTCATCCTCGGCGGCGGGATCTCGGCGCTCACGGCGCCGAAGCTTCCGTAGCCAAGCGCAATCCGAACGCGACGAGCACGGTTCCCGTGATCGCGTCGAGCACACGCCGGATGCGCAGCCGCACGATGAGGCGCTGCGCACGCGAGACGGCGAGCGCGTACCCCGACAGCCACAGCGCACCGAGCGCGCTGAAGAGCAGGCCGAGCGCGGCGAGCTCGACGAAGCCGGTCCCGAACTGCGGCAGCAGGCTCGTGAAGAAGACGGCGATCTTCGGATTCCCCAGGTTGCTCAGAACGCCCTGCCGGTAGCCGCTGCCGAGACGCGGGCGCACGTCGATTCCGCGGTGCCCGCGCAGCGTGCTCACACCGAGATAGACGAGGTACGCCGCGCCGGCGACCCGGAGCGCGGTGAAGAGCGGATGCGACGCGGCGACGAGCGCGGCGATGCCCGCGCTCGCAGCGAACGTCCAGACCGCATTGCCGGTGAAGATGCCGGCCGCGGTACGGACGCCGTTTGCGCGACCGCCGGCCAGCGTGTTCCGGACGATGAGCGCCGTGTCGGGCCCCGGCGTGCAGATCACGACCGCCGCCAGCGCGAGAAAGGCACCGAGGTGCGCCACGCCGAGACTCTAATCCGTACTTCCGGCGCGAGAATCCGTGCTTTCGCCCGATGAATCGCGCAGGCGAACGGCGTAGACCTGCCTGGACGTACTGAGCTGAGGGAGGTGACCTATGTTCACGTATGTCGGGCTCATCGAGCTCACCCCGGAGGGTCGCGAGACTCTCGAGAAGGCGCCGGAGTACCTGGAGAAGATCCGCCACATCGTCGAGGGCGAGGGCGGAATCCTCGAGGACACCTTCGCCATCATGGGGCCCTGGGACTTCCTCGCGCTGGTGAAGTATCCCGACAACGCGGCCGCGTTCCGCGCGCTCGCGAAGATCGGAGCGCTCGAGGTGGTCAAGACGGAGACCTTCCCGATCGAGAAGGTCGACGTCTTCTTCAAGACCCTCGTCTAGCTCACAGGGGCCGACCCGAACCGGGGCCGCCTTCGTGCGGCCCCGGGGCCCTCCTCCCTCAGGCGCGGACGAGCGGCTTGTACTTGATCCGGTGAGGCTCGAGCGCCTCGGCGCCGCGGGTCTCCTTGACCCACTCGGCGTACTCGCCCCACGTTCCCTCGAACCACGTCGTCTGCGAGTCGCCTTCGAACGCGAGGATGTGCGTCGCGACGCGGTCGAGGAACCAGCGGTCGTGCGTGATCACGACGGCGCAGCCGGCGAAGTCCAGCAACGCTTCCTCGAGCGCGCGCAGGGTGTCGACGTCGAGATCGTTGGTCGGTTCGTCGAGCAGCAGCACGTTGCCGCCGCTGCGCAGGAGCTTCGCGAGATGGACGCGGTTGCGCTCACCGCCGGAGAGATCCGAGACGCGCTTCTGCTGGTCGCCGCCCTTGAAGTTGAACCAGGAGACGTACTGCCGCGAGTTCACCTCGCGCTTGCCGAGCTCGATCGTGTCGAGCCCGCCGGTGATCTCCTTCCACACGGTGCTCGCGGGATCGAGGTCGGCACGTGCCTGGTCGACGTACGCGAGCTGCACGGTGTCGCCGACGCGCAGCACACCGCTGTCGGGCGTCTCCTCCCCGTCGATCATCCGGAAGAGCGTCGTCTTTCCGGCACCGTTCGGACCGATGACGCCGATGATGCCCGCAGGCGGGAGCTTGAACGTGATGTCCTCGACGAGCAGCCGGTCGCCGAAGCCCTTCTGCACGCCCTCGGCCTCGATGACGAGATCGCCGAGGCGCGGGCCGGGCGGGATGTGGATCTCGACCTTGCCGAGCTTGACGCTCTGCTCCTCCGCGTAGAGGCGCTCGTACGCGGCGAGGCGCGCCTTCGACTTGTCGTGGCGGGCCCGCGGGCTCATGCGCACCCACTCGAGCTCGCGCGCGAGCGTGCGGCGCCGCGCGGACTCCGTCTTCTCCTCGACCGCGAGCCGCTGCTGCTTCTGGTCGAGCCAGGACGAGTAGTTGCCCTGGAAGGGGATGCCGCGGCCGCGGTCGAGCTCGAGGATCCAGCCGGCGACGTTGTCGAGGAAGTACCGGTCGTGCGTGACGGCGACGACGGTGCCCTTGTACTCGGCGAGAAAGCGTTCAAGCCACGCGACCGACTCGGCGTCGAGATGGTTCGTCGGCTCGTCGAGCAGCAGGAGCGACGGCGACGAGAGCAACAGCCGGCAGAGCGCGACCCGCCTGCGCTCGCCGCCCGAGAGTGTCGTGACGTCACGATCGCCGTCCGGCAGACGCAGCGCGTCCATCGCGTGGTCGAGCGCTACATCGAGCTGCCACGCATCGGCGCGATCGATGGCGTCCTGCACCGTCGCCTGCTCGGCAAGCAGCGCGTCGTAGTCGGCGTCGGGCTCGGCGAACTTCGCGGATACGGCGTTGAAGCGGTCGAGCAGGTCGCGCAGCTCGCGCACGCCGTCCTCGACGTTGCCGCGCACGTCCTTGGCCGGATCGAGCCAAGGCTCCTGCTCGAGCAGGCCGACCGTCGCCCCCGGCGCGAGCTCGGCGACGCCTGACGACGGCTCCTCCTTGCCGGCCATGATGCGCAGCAGCGTCGACTTGCCGGCGCCGTTCGGGCCGAGCACGCCGATCTTCGCGCCGGGCAGGAACGAGAGCGAGATGTTCGCGAGGACTTGTCGGTCCGGGCCGTAGAACTTGTCGGCCCGGTACATCGTGAAGACGTATTCGCTGCTCACGAGATGCGAAGATAGCGGCACCGTGCCGTGCTGCTGCGCTCCGAAAGACTACGAGAAGCTCTTCGGCCGGCGTGGCGCTGCACGCGCCGCCCAGCGCTATCGCAAGCGCGGCTTGAGCGGAACCGCCCGCGAGCTCGTCGCGCTCGCGGGCGACGTACGCGGTGCGAGCGTGCTCGAGGTGGGCGGGGGAATCGGCTCGATCGAGCTCGAGCTGCTCGCCGCCGGCGCAGAGTGCGCGACCAACATCGAGCTCTCGGGCGAGTACGAGCACGCGGCCGAGGAGCTTCTCGCCGAGCGCGGCCTCGCGGATCGCGTCGATCGCCGTATCGGAGACTTCGTTGCGAACGCAGCGTCGTTCGGCCCACACGACGTCGTCGTGATGCACCGCGTGGTCTGCTGCTACCCCGATGTCGACGCGCTCGTCGGCGCCGCGGCTGAACGTACGCGGCGGCGACTCTTGCTGACGTACCCGCGTGAGCTGTTCATCGTCCGACTCGCGCTGGCAGTGGTGAATCTCATGCTGCGGCTCTCGGGGAACACCTTCCGCGTGTACGTGCACCCCGCCGACCGAATCGCCGCCGCCGCCGCGCGGCACGGGCTCGAGCTCGAGCGCCGAGAGCGGAGCCGGGTCTGGGAGTCGGCCGCGTTCGCTCTTACTTCAACTTACTGAGCGCCTTGTCGAGCGGCGCCTTCTTGTCGCCGACGAATCCAGCGCCGACGACGACCACGTTGCCGCGCACCGCACGCGTGATCTGCAGCGAACCGCCTCCCCACTCCGTCAGCGGAACGACCTTCAACGCATCGGTGGCGTGCTTGTCGGTGTCGAACACCCACACGACCAGGCCCGTGTGGGTCGTCGTGTTCGTCACGCTCAGCTCGGCCTGGACGTTGTAACGCATGTCGCTCTTGTTCAAAGCGAGCGGCAGGAAGACCTGCTGGCCGCCCGAGACCCAGCGGTTCGAGACGACCTCGCTCGTGAATCCGAGCCCGGCGTCGAAGAACGCCTTCGACACCTGGTCGACGGAGTGCGACTGCGGGCCCGCCGAGGACGACCCGCCGCCGCAGCCGGCGGCGAGCAGAGCGAGCGAAGCGAAGACGATCACGAGCGTACGCACGGGCGCCAGGGTAGCTCAGAGCTCTAGGGAGTAAACGCGTACACGCTGCTCGTGCCGCCGCCGACGATGACGATGCGATTCCCGATCGCCACCGCCGCCGGATCGGTGAGCGCGGCCGGCAGCTTTCCGGCAACCGTGACGGCGCCGCTCGGATCGATTCGCAGGATGCGCGTGCCGCCGACGAGATAGAGGCGGCCGCCGAGCGCGACGAGCGCGGAGTGATCCTGCGGAGCGGGCAGCGTCGCCACCCGATGGACGCCGCCGTGCACGCCGAGCGCGAGCACGGCGTCGCTCGGCCCGCTCGGGAGCAGGCCGCCTGCGACGTAGATCGTGCTGCCGAGCACGGCGACGCCCGCGTAGCGTGTGCCGGCCGGGAGGCGCGCGACTGTCGTCGTCTTGCCGCCGCCGTTCCAACGCAGCACGGCGCTCGCGAACTTCACGCTCGTGTACCCGCCGATGAGATACGCCTTGCCGCCGACGACGACGGCGCCGAGGTCGGAGAGCGGCTCGTCCATGTGGCCAACCGTGCGCGCGGCGCCCGTGGCCGGATCGACGCGGACGACCGTGCTCACCGACGTCGCCTGGCCGCCGCCGAAGAGGTATACGGCGCCGCCG
>DATGEH010000061.1:0-12091 GCA_035310325.1 Gaiellaceae bacterium | reverse complement strand
CTTCCGTACGAAGGTAGCGCTCGTAGTCGGTCTCGCCAGGACCCGCGAGGATCGGCGCGTACTCGTCCTGGCTCATCGCGTCTCCGTTCCGGTGAAGATCTTCATGGGCAGACCGGCGAGCGGCACACCGCCATCATCCGTCACGAGCCAGGTGTCCTGCATGTAGAGGCACTCCCGCCCGCCTTCGGCGATCGCGTGCGGATGCATGGAGAAGACCATGTTCGCGGCGAGCTCGGTCTCGACGCCTTCGCCGATCTTCGGGAACTCGATCATCGTCATGCCGATCGAGTGGCCCGTCACGTGGCCGAGGTGGTAGCCGCGCTCGGTGAAGCCCTTCGACACGGCGCGATGGACGTCATGCGCGCTCGCTCCCGCCTTCAGCACGTCCTTCGCCGTCTCGTAGTACTCCTCGTACGCATCGAGCATCGTCTGCACCTCGGCGGTCGGCGTTCCGATCGCGCGCGAGACCTCGACCCAGTGACCGCCGGGGCCGGCGATCTCGAGCGACGGGACGCAGAAGTCGCCGAGAACCGTTTCCTTACGCGCGAGCGCGAACTCGGCGCCCACGAGGACCATGTTCATCGTCTCGCGGCAGCAGCCGCGCTCGACGAACAGCTTCTCCGCCGGCGCGAGCACCTCGGCGGCCGTCTTGCCCGGCGCATACGCGTCGAGGAACGCCCAGAAGCCGTCGGTGTTGATGCGCACGCTCTCGCGCACCGATTCGAGCTCCGCGCCCGACTTCACCGCGCGCGCGTGATCGAACTGCTCGTCCCACGGAACGAGCTCGACCTTGTCGCGCAGCGCGGCGTAGTCGCGCACGGTCATGACGTAGTCGAGCCCGTAGACACCGACGCGCTTGCCGCTCAGCCGGTCTGCGAGCCACTCACCCGGCCGGTCGGCGAACACCTGGTCGTCGATCCAGCTCGTCCCGTGCTCGCCGACGTACCGCGCCTCGGTCGGGAACACGATCGACGGGTCGCCGTCGACGGGCAGCAGGACGTAGGCGTAGCGGTGGACGATCGTGAAGCCGCTCATGTACGTCACCGCGCCTTCGAAGCCCGAGTACTCGCTACCGCAGACGAGAGCTGCGTCGAGCCCGTCGCGCTCGAGCGCGCTGCGCACGTTCGCGTATCGCCGCTCTACGTCGCCCACGAGTCCTCCACTCCTTTGATCAGTGCCCAGATCGCCCGGTTCAGCGGCGTCACGACCCCGTGCTCGTCGCCCGCGCGGACGATACCGCCGTTCAGGTAGTCGATCTCGGTCTGGCGGCGGGCCTCGACGTCCTGAAGCATCGACGCCTTGTGGTCGTACGCCACCTCGCGCTTCGCGGCGTGGTCGATGAGGTCCTCCGGGTCGGCGTCGAGCTCGATCCCCTGCGCGTCGGCGACGGCCTTCCCTTCGTCGACGAGGCCGGAGACGAGCGCGCGCAGGTCGGGTCGCTCGCAGACGCGCCCATGCGTGAGCCCGGTGAGCGCGCCGATCGGGTTCGTCGACGCGTTGAAGATCACCTTGCGCCACTGCGGCCCGCGCGCATCGGCGACCGCATGGGTCGGCATCCCGGCGCGCGTGCACGCCTCCGCGAGCCGCTCCGCCTCTTGCATCCCGACACGGCTGTCGTACGGCCCGATCGTCGTATCGCCCTTGACGTCCCATTGCACGTGCCCGGGCGCGAGCAGCTTCCCCGCGGGAAAGGTCGTGCCGCGAATCACACGCTCGACGTGCTGCGCGATCACGTCTTCGTTCCCGAGGCCGTTCTGCACCGTTGCGACGCAGCCGTTCGCGAAGGCGTGCGCGGTGGCGCCGATCGCAGCATCGGTATGCATGGACTTCGTTGCCACGATGCCGAAGTCGCACTCCGGCAGATCCTGCGGGTCGGCGGTTGCGCGCGGATGGCCGACGACGTCGTCGGCGCCCGACAGGCGGAGGCCGTGCGCGTTGATCGCGTCGACGTGTTCGCGCGATGCGTCGTACGCCCACACCTCGACGTCGTCGAGGCGCGCAAGGTTCGCGGCGAAGAGCGATCCGACCGCCCCGCAACCCACGATGCAGATCCTGATAGTCACCCCGGTGCCAGGCCCCTGCCGTTCGAGGGACGCAGCCGAGCGAAGAACGTCTCGGGCCTGGCACCGGTCAACATCCATAGCTCGCCTCCTTCCCGCGCACGAGCGCGTACAGCGCGGCGTGCAACGGGACCGGCACTTCGTGCTTCTTCGCCTCGCGCAGGAGCGAGCCCGTGATGAGCTCGATCTCGGTCGGCCGCGTGCTCCTGACGTCTTCGAGCATCGAGGGATAGTGCCGGTGGCCGCGCTTCGTGGCGAGGACGTTCATCTCCCACGGGTCCTCGCCGAGCTCGACGCCCGCAGCGGCGGCGACGGCCTTGCCCTCGTCGACGAGGCCGTGCACGAGCCGGCCGAGCTCGCCCTCGGCGAAATGGACGTCGTGCGGGAGGCCGGTCAGCGCCGCCGTCGCATTGACGGTCGCGTTGAAGATGAGCTTCGACCACTGCGCCGGACGCAGGTCGTCGAACCCCTCTGCCTTCAGCCCGGCGGAAACGAGCAGCTCAGCGACGCGGCGCGCGTCGTCGCCGGTCGTATCGCGGTACGGGCCAATCCAGGTTGCGGTGTCGAGCACGTACTCGACGTGGGCATCGCCGTGGCGCGTCCCGCTCATGAACGTGACCGCGGAGAGCAGCGGCCAGTCCCCGTGCGCGCCGACGATCTCCTCGGCGCCGAGGCCGTTCTGCGTCGTCATCACCGTCGCGCCGGGGAAGCTGCCGGCGAGACCCGTTGCGACCGTCTCGAGGTCGCCGCCCTTGCACGCGACGATCACGAGCTCGGCGTCACCGAGCTCGGCCGGATCCGTCGCAGCATCGACCCGCGCCGTGAAGTCCGAGTGGCCCGAGACGCGCAGGCCTGCGTCGTTGAGCGCGCGTGCGTGCTCCTCGCGCCGCACGAGGACCGACGCGTCGGCGACGCGCGCGAGATGGGCGGCGAAGAGGCTGCCGATCGTCCCTGCGCCTGCGACGACCACCTTCATCGGCGCAACCAGCGCAGCGAAAGCTCGCGGCCTCCGCTCAGGCCGCTCGGTCGCACGACAAGGACGACCGCCATCAACGCGCCAATGACAATCACTGCAGTCCCAGTCGGAAGGTTGACATTCCAACCGAAGATGTTCACGCCGTTCTCCGCCGCGGAGAGGAAGGAGTCGAGACCGCTCACGGCAAGCGCGCCGACGACGGCTCCGAGAAGACTGCCCGAACCGCCGACGACGAGCATCGCAAGCGTGATGAACGTCAGGTCGAGATAGAGCGAGTCGATCTCGATCGGCAAGAGATGAACGTAGAGCCCGCCCGCGAGTCCCGCCAGGCCGCCGGACAAGGCGAACGCGATCAGCCGCTGCCGGTGGATCGAGATTCCGACTGCGGAGGCCGCGGCCGAATCCTCTCGCGTAGCGCGCAGCTGGCGGCCGAATCGACTGCGCTGATAGGCATATGCGACTGCAACGCAGACGAGCGCACCGATCGCCGCCTGCCAGATCCCAGTCGTCTGCGGGACCGACGAGAACGCGTTCAGCCCGGGCCCGATCTTCTGCCAGTAGCGGAGAACGTTGTTCGTGATCTCGAGCACGCCGAATGTCGCGATGCCCGCCGCGAGTCCGGAGAGCCGCATGAGCGGTAGGCCGACCGCGAACGCGAAGACCATGCCCACGACGACGGCAAACAGAAGCGACGGCACGTTTCCGACGTTCGCGTGCAGGATGAAGCCCGCGATCCCGGGCATGATCGCGCCCTTCTGACTCTCGGGCACGGTGAGCACACCGGCCGTCCAGACGCCGAGGGCGACGAAAGCGATGTGCCCGAACGACAGCACTCCCGAGTTGCCGATGAAGACGTAGAGCGCGACGACGATCGAGACCTTCACGAGCGTGTCGAGGAAGTACGTCTGCAGGGACGCCGAGACGACGAGTCCGAGCAGCGCGGTTGCGAGGACGAGCGCCGCGGGGCCGAGTAGCTCCGGCAGGCGTTTCACAGCCGTTCCACCGCCGACAGGCCTGGACGGGTGAAGAGCCCGTTCGGCCGCACGAGCAGGACGAGGATCACCGCCGCGAAGAGGAACGTGGGCAGGTACTGGCTTTGGTTCGTCGGCAGCGCGCCGCCGAGGATGCCGCTCCCGAAGCCGATCGTGAACCCGCCGAGCGTCGCGGGAATCGGTCGCGTCAGCCCCCCGAGCACGACGCCCGCGAGGACGATGATCGTGTCGTCGAGCCCGAAGATCGGCGTCACCTGCGGGTTCCGCGCCGTCAGCATCAACGCGGAGACCGCGGCGAGCAGACCAGAGATGAGCACCGCGAGACCGATCACGCGATTGGCGCGCACGCCGAGCATTCGAGCCGTCGCGAAGTCCATCGCCGCCGCGCGCATGTGGAGGCCGACGGACGTTCGCGTGAGCAGAACTTGGAGCAGCGCGAGGCAGGCGGCCGCGACGACGACCGACACGATCGCGATCTTGCGGAACTCGACACCACCGATATCCCACGGCTGGTTCAGCGAGCCCATCGACGACGCGATCGCTCCCAGCTGGCCAAAGGAGAGGACGGCGATGCTCTGCAGGAGGAAGGCGACCGCGAACGTCGCGACGAGCATCACGGCAGGCGACTGCGTGCGCAGGGGCCGAAAGACGAGCCTGTCCATCGCCGCCGACAGCGTGAGCACGACAGCGAAGCACAGAAGGACCCCGGCCCAGATCGGCCAGCCCCAGACTGACGCGTACGCGATGGCGTAGGCGCCGGCCATCACGAGCTGCCCGTAGGCGAAGTTGACGAGGCGGAGCACGCCGAAGACGAGGCCGATCCCCACCGCCATGAGGGCGTAGATACCCCCGAGCGAGAGCGCGTCCGCGAGCGTCTGCCACGAGATGTTCAAGACTGCGAGCGTCATGCCATGTAGGCGGCGATCAGCCGCTCGGTGTCGGCCGCATCGCTCGGGCCGAGCGTCAGTTGCAACTCGCCGTGTGCGAGCACGTGCGATCGATCGGCGAGTGCAACCGTTCGCTGCGCGCGCTGCTCGACGAGCAAGACGGCGAGGCCCCGCTCGCGAATCCTTGCGAGCGTCTCGAATACGATGTCGACCACGCGCGGCGCGAGTCCGAGCGACGGCTCGTCGAGCATGAGCACATCCGGTTTCGCGACGAGGGCGCGCGCGATCGCAAGTTGTTGCTGCTGGCCGCCCGACAGTGCACCGGCCGAGCGGCGGCGGAACTCCTGCAGGATCGGAAAGAGTTCGAATACCGCGACGAGCGCGCCGTTCGCCCGATCGCGGCGCGCAGCGAGCCCGAGTCGCAAGTTCTCCTCCACCGTCAGCTCGCCGAAGATCCGCCGGCCCTCGGGAACGAGAGCCACGCCGGAGCGCGCGACGTCCTCAGAACTGCGGCCGACGAGCGAGACGCCGCCCAGGCGAACGTCCCCGCCGGCAATGGGCGCAGCACCCATGATCGCCCGCAGCGTGGACGACTTGCCCGCGCCGTTCGGCCCGATCAGTCCGACGATCTCGCCTGGCTTCACCTCGAGGGAGAGCGAGCGCACGGCGTCGACTGCGCCGTACCGGACGCTGAGCCGGTCGACTGAGAGCACTGTCATTCGTCCACCGCCACGCTCTCGCCGAGATACGCAGCGGCAACGTCGACATTGGCACGAATCTCCGCCGGCGTTCCCTCGGCGAGCGTCTCGCCCTGGTCGAGAACCTGGATGCGATCGCAGACGTCCATGATGAGAGCGACGTTGTGGTCGATGAGGAGGACGCCCGCGCCGTGGTCGTCGCGCACCGAACGGACGACGGCGGCGAATCCGGTCATCTCTGCCTCGGGCAGACCGGCGGCGGGCTCGTCGAGCAGGACGTAGCTCGGCTCCGTGACCAGCGCACGCGCGACCCCGAGACGCCGCTCGTCGCCGTGGGCGAGTGTTGCCGCCGGCACGTTCGCGTGCGCGGCGAGCCCCAGCAACTCGAGCACCGCATCGGCGCGCCGCGCTGCCTCCCGGCGTGACGCCCCGACGCCGAGCGCGGAGACCTCAACGTTCTCGCGCACCGACAGCGTGCGGAAAGCGTGACTGTGCTGGAACGTTCGCGCGAGCCCATTCCGTCCCCGTCTGCTCGCGCGCCAACGCGTGACGTCGCGCCCGCCGAGGAACACCTGCCCCGCCGTGGGCCGGTCGAAGCCGCTCAACACGTTGACGAGCGTCGACTTACCAGCCCCGTTCGGACCGATCAGACCGAGCACCTCGCCACGGCGAAGCTCCAGCGAGACGCTGTGGATCGCCTGCACTCCCGCGAACGAGCGCGAGACAGAGGAGGCCCGGAGCGAGTCCCCGGGCCTCCTGTCTTCCGAGACTGGCGCGACTACCGCCAACGCGTCAGCCGATGTTCGCCACGACCTTGGCCGTGATGGTGCCGAGCTCCTTCGGCGTGTTGTTGTTGATCTCGATGATCCGGTACGCCCGGCCGAAGACCGAGTGGAGCGAGGGCGAGAAGCTCACGAGGCCCGACAAGGTCGACACCTTGTGGAACTTCTCCATGATCCCTGCGAGGGTCGCACCGTCGAGTGAGCCGTTCGCACGCTTGATCGCGGTCACGACTCCGTCGATCGCCGAGGGACCCGTGATGAACCCGCCCGTCGCAGCCTTGATCTGCTTCGCCAGCTTGTTGATCGCCGGGTCTGGATCTTGGCCGAACGCGTTGGCGTACGTGACGAAGAAGTAGTTCGTCACCTTCGGGCTCTTCGGCAGCCAGTACACGCCGTCACCAGCCCACGAGTTGAGGACCGGCGTCTGGTTTCCGAGCGTACGCAGGCCCGTGATCAGCGGAGCGAGCGAGCCATACGCGCCGGCGGTCGACGTCACGACCACGGCCGCCTTGTGCGAGTTGATCCGGCTGACCGCGTTCTGGACGTTATTCCCGTGAAACGCCGTGTCCTGGTAGCTCTCCTGATCGACGATCTTTCCGCCGAGCTGCTTGAAGCGAGCGGCGAACGCCTGCACGACGTTCTTGAAGTACACGATCACCGTGTCGGTGGCGAGGTCCGCGGTCTTCCAGCCTTTGCTCCACGCGAACTGCGCCATCGCCGATCCTTCGTCCTGCGCGACGTTCCCGAAGCTGAACGCGAGCTTGCCTTTCGCGCCGAAGCGCTTCGGGCCCATCTGGTCGGTGCCGATGCACGGCGCGACCGTGAGCAGGCCCTTGTCGATCGACTCCTGTACCACGGGAGCCGCCAGGTCCACGTCGCACGTCGTGAAGATGATCTTCGCTCCCTGGGCGATCAGCCTGTCCGCGCACGCCTTCGAGACGGCCGCCTTGTCGCCCTGAGTGTCGCACGTCTTGATCACGATCTGCCGGCCCGAGACGCCGCCGGCCGCGTTGATCTGCTTGACCCGGATCTGCGCTGCCGCAAGCGCGGGCCCGTCGAAGGGCGCCATCGGGCCGGTCGAGTCGTGCGCCCAGCCGATGACGATCGACCCACTCGCATGCGTACGAGCGGCGGCCGATGCGGCAAGAGCGCCCGCAGCGGTCAAAACGACAACAAGCGCGATTCGCGCCCGGTTGGTACGTGTCATTCCGTCTCCTCTCCGGGCGCGGCTCATGCCGCCACCCTCCGGTCCTCCCAGCATTCGATCAGTTGACGCCTGCCTCGTCCGACGAGCTCGGCGCCGGCGACGTCCCAGAGCGAGTCCGGGTAGGTAGCGCCGAAGGTGCCGTTGTCGGAGAAGATCTCGATGTCGTAGAAGCCGCTCCAGCCCGCGCGCTCGAGCGCCCCGAGGATCGCCGGCACTCCGGCGACGCCGTCGCCCGGCAGCACGCGATCGGCCCAGCCTCGCGTGGGGTCGCGCCAGTCGCTGACGTGCACGCCGGCGATCAGGTCCGCAGTACGTTCGATCTCGTCGAATAGATCGGGCGTGTTCCACAGATGCCACACGTCGAATTGGATGCCGACGGCGGGCGATCCGACCTCGTCGATGAACTCTGCGGCGTCGGCAAGCGTGTTGAGGATGGACCAGCTCTCGATCCCTTCGCGCTGGAACGGCTCGAGCGCGAGGCGCAGCCCGAGGAGACCCGCCTCGCGCGCGATCTCGCGCACGCCCGCGACCGCGACCGCCCGGTCGCCCGGTCCCGTGAAGCAGAGCACGGCGGCCGGCTCGAATGGAGCGAGCCGCTCGAGGGAGTGCAGCAGCGCGTCGATCCGCTCGCGCGGATCGGCCGGGCCGGGCAGCAGCGGCAGCGGGTGGATCGACGGCACTGCGGGCACGGCGGTCGCAGACCCGAGCCCGCTCGCCCGGAATTGCTCCAGCGACTCGTCGTCGAGCTTCAACTCCCAGACGCCCATGCCGTCGAGCCCTGCGGCGGCGTAGTCGCGCAGGTCGTCGGCGAAGCTCGAGCCGAGGGTGCTCACTTGTGACACGGAGACGCGGGGCACCGCCGAAGATCGTGTCACGCGCCCACTTTCTGGGCAAGCGAGACCCGCGCGCGCTCGAGCAGCGGCGGCTTCAGCAGTTGCTGGGCGACAAGGGTCCCGGAGCCGGCGCCGAGCCCTGGGCCGGGCCAGGTGCTCGCCCCGATGTGCCAGAGGCGCTCGACCGGCGTCGCATGGCCCGGACTGCGCGGGAACGGCCGCCAGAGGAAGTTCTGGTCGAGCGAGAGCGCACCGCCGTATGGGTCGCCGCGGAGGAGGTTGACGTTCATGCGCTCGAGGTCGTGCGGTCCGAGCGCGACCCGTTTGACGACCGCCGACTCGAGATTGGGAATGTGCTTGGCGAGCCGGGCCTGGATGCGGTCGGCGTACCGCTCACGCATGTCGTCGTTCCACTCGATCCGCGACGGCAGCTCCTGCAGCTGGATCCACAGCAACCCCTTGCCGTCGGGCGCGCGCGAGGGATCGATCGTCAGCGGCTGGCCGACGACGATCGTCGCCTCCTCGGGGATGAGACCGCGCTCGGCCTCGTTGACCGCCCGCGACACGCCGTCCAGGCCGGGCGTGACATGAACGACCGCGGTGCCGTTCAAACGTTCGTCGCCGTCCCAGCGGGCAGGCTCCGAGAGCGCAAAATGGATCTGCATCTCGGCACGGCCGTAGCGGAAGCGGCGGGCGCCCTCGCGCACAGCCGCCGGAACCGTTTCGTCGACGAGCAACCGCTCGTAGAGCTGCGTCGGCGTGACGTTCGCGACCACGGCGCGTGCGGCGGTTATCGTCTCGCCGCTCGCGAGGCGCACGCCCGCCGCGCGGCCGTTCTGCACGAGCACCCGCTCGACGTCCTTCCCCGTCTCGCAGGCGCCGCCGTGGTCGCGGATGAGTCGGACGAGCGCGTCGGCGAGCTGCGCGCCGCCGCCGCGCGGGATCGGCATGCCGCCTTCCTGCACCGCGACCGCGATCACCTGCGTCATGAAGCCCGATGCGGCCGCGTCGGGACCGAGCCCCGTGTGCAGGACCCAGGGTGCGAGCAACCCGTGCGCGCGCTCGGACGCGAACGTCTGCGTGAGCCAGTCTCTGCTCGTCTGCAGCAGGTCGCCGGTGAACTCGGCGAGACCCGTGCGCCCGAGGCGCCGCAGCGCCTTCGCGGCGAGCGCGAGCCCCGACGCCGACCAGAGCTCGGTGCCGAGCAGCCCGAACGCGAGGTCGGCGTTGGGGAAGAAGCGCTCGAGCACGCCCGGCCACTCCGGCCCGAGCTCACGCGCGTTGCTCTCCGCAGTGCGGAGCAGGAACGCGGCCGACCCGTCCGGGAACGCCGTCGCCGTCGGCAGGTCCGTGTTCAGGTACTCGAGCCCGCGCGCGGCGAGGTCGTCGCCGAGCTGCGCATGCGCGGCGCCTCCGACCCAGAGCGGGTGCCACGCGCTGAAGACGTCGTGCCGATAGCCGGGCTCGGTGATCTCGGCCGTGTGAATCGCGCCGCCGAGCCAGTCGTTGCGTTCGAGCACGCAGACGCGCCAGCCGGCGCGCGCGAGCAGCGCGCCGCAGGCGAGCGAGTTGACGCCGCTGCCGACGACGATTGCGTCGTAGTCAGCCATGCATGCCGGGGCCCGAGGTGCCGCCCCAGTCCTCCGGCAAGACGTCTGCGATCGACTGCGAGAACGTCCAGCGGTGACCGGCGAAATCCTCGGCCGTGTACTGGCGCTCGCCGTACGGATAGTCGGCCGGCGGCGTGAGCACGCGCGCGCCCCACTCGCACGCGCGGGCGTAGTGCGAGTCGACGTCGTCGACCCGCACCATCACCGAATGCGCGCCGCAGGCTGCGTTCACGTCCCCGTCGACCACGACGACGACGCCGTCACCGACGACGAGCTGCGCGCGGTGCCCCTTCGCCTCCCAGCGCTCGACGAAGCCGAACGCCTCGCACAGCCAGTCCACCGCCGGACGCACCTCGGGATAGACAAGCACGGGCATGACCGACGTGTCGGGCATGGTGCGATTCCTCATACGAGGTCTCGGAACTCGTCGTCGGTCACGAGCCCCCGCTTGCGCATACCGAGCTCTTTCACCCGCGCCAGCAGCTCGGCGCGCTGCTCCTCCGGAACCTCGAGGCCGAGCTCCTCCGCCTTGATCCGGATGGAGTCGAGCCCGCTCTTCTTGCCGAGCACGATCGCGCGGTCGGTCGCGACGAGCTCCGACGAGAAGGGCTCGATCGACGGCGGATCGTGGAACTGGCTCGCGACCGCACCCGACTCGCGGCGGAAGAGCGTCTCGCCGGTGACCGGCTTCCAGGGCTCGAGCTCGTATCCGGACAGCGCCTGGACGCGCGCCGAGACGTCGCGCACGCGCTCGAGCTTCAGGTTCGACTCGACGCCGTAGAGCGCGCGCAGCGTCAGCGCGACCTCGCCGAGGTTCGCGTTGCCTGCGCGCTCGCCCATGCCGTTGATCGTGCCGTGGACCCAGCGCGCGCCCGCCCGCACGGCTGCGACCGCCGACGCGGTAGCGAGCCCGAAGTCGTTGTGGCCGTGGAAATGCACGGGCACGTCGGGGCCGACCCAGTCGACGGTGCGACCGACGAGCTCCGCGACCGCCTCGGGCGACGCGATGCCGAGCGTGTCGACGACGACGACCTCCGTCGCACCAGCCTCGACCGCGGACACGTAGACGCGCTCGTAGAAGTCCGGCTCCGCGCGGGTGGAGTCGACGCCGAAGAAGGCGGCGTGGATGTCGTGCTCGGCGGCGAACCGCATCGCGTTCGTGATACGGCCGAGCATCGTGTCGCGGTCGACGCCGATCGCGTTCAGCTTGAGGTCGGAGATCGGCGACTCGATCACCGACGCGGGCACGCCGAGCTCGACGAGCGCTTCGAGATCGGCGGGAACGGCGCGCGAGAACCCCCATATCTGCGCGCGCAAGCCCGCACCTGCGACGAGCTTCACCGCATCCCAGTCGTCCTGCGAGACGCGTGGGAATCCCGCCTCGATCCGGTCCACCCCGAGATCGTCGAGCAGGTTCGCGATCTCGAGCTTCTGCTCCGGGTCGAGCACGACGCCGACCGTCTGCTCGCCGTCGCGCAGCGTCGTGTCGTACAGACCGACGCGGCCGCCGATCGCGTACGCGTCGTTCAGCTCGCCGGTCCAGATCAGCGACACGCGACGACTCCGTCCGGGAACGGCGACAGCTTCTCCGCGCCCTCCGCCGTGATGAGGAAGTTGTCCTCGACGCGCAGCCCGCCGCCGCCCTCCCAGTAGATCCCCGGTTCGATCGCGAGCACCATGCCGGCCTCGATCGTGCCTGCGCCGGCCTGATGCGCGTACGGCGGCTCGTGCGCGCGCGCGCCGACGCCGTGGCAGATCGGATGTGAGGGCTGGCCGGCGTAGCCGAGCTCGGCGATGCCGTCCCGTACGAGGCGATCGAGCTCCGCGAGCGACGCGCCCGGCCGACAGTGCGCAACAGCCGTGTCGTACACGCCGACGAGTCCGCCGAGCAGCTCCGCATAGTCGTCGCGCAGCGCTCCGAGCACGAGGTTCTTCGTGTGATCCGCCCAGTAGCCGTCGACGCAGACCCAGATCTCGAAGAGCACCGGCTCGTCCTCGGTCACCGGTAGATCCGATGTTGCGGTGAACGTCTTGATCCCCTTGCCC
>DATGEH010000060.1:0-4725 GCA_035310325.1 Gaiellaceae bacterium | reverse complement strand
GTGCGCATCAGCCCGGCTCCAGACTCGAAGAAGTCGGGCTAGCGCCCGAGCACGTCGGCGAGCTGCGTGTACTCGAGCCCGTGCGCCTGGGCGACCGCCTCGTAGGTGATCTTCCCAGCGACGACGTTCACGCCCTTCGCGAGCGCCGGGTCGGCGGCGACGGCGCCGCGCAGGCCACGGTCGGCGATCGCCTCGACATAGGGCAGCGTCGCGTTAGTGAGCGCCTTGGTCGAGGTGATCGGCACGCCGCCAGGCATGTTCGCGACGCAGTAGTGGATCACGCCGTCGACGACGAACACCGGGTCGGAGTGCGTGGTCGGGTGTGAGGTCTCGAAGCAGCCGCCCTGGTCGATCGCGACGTCGACCACCACCGCGCCCGCGTTCATCCCCGCGATCATCGCGCGCGTCACGAGCTTCGGTGCCAGCGCACCGGGAATCAGCACCGCCCCGATCACGAGGTCGGCGTCCTCGACCGACGAGGCGATCTGGAGGCTCGACGACATCAGCAGCGTGACCCGCCCCGAGAGGATCTCCTCGAGGTGGCGCATCCGGTCGAGCGAGCGTTCGAGGATCGTCACCTGCGCGCCGAGCCCGAGCGCGATGATCGCCGCGTTGTAGCCGACGATCCCGCCGCCGAGCACGAGCACGCGACCCGGCGCAACACCGGGCACGCCGCCGAGCAGCAGCCCACGCCCGCCGAGCGGCTTCTCGAGGAAGTACGCGCCCGCCTGCGGCGCGAGGCGACCCGCGATCTCGCTCATCGGCGCGAGCAGGGGTAGCTTGCGATCGTCGGTCTCGACCGTCTCGTACGCGACTGCGGTGATGCCGCTGTCGGCGAGCGCGCGCGTCAGCGGCTCGTCGGCCGCGATGTGCAGATACGTGAAGAGGACGAGCCCTTCGCGTAGGCGCGCGTACTCGGACGCGATCGGCTCCTTCACCTTCAGGAGCAGCTCCGACTTCGACCACACGCCGTCGACGGAGACAATCTGCGCGCCGGCGCGTTCGTAATCGGCGTCGCTCCACGAGCTGCCGTCGCCGGCGGCGGTCTCGACGAGCACTTCGTGCCCCTTGAGCACGAGCTCGCGCGCGCCGGCAGGCGTCAGCGCGACGCGGTACTCGTCGGTCTTGATCTCCCTGGCGACTCCGATGCGCAAGACGCGCGGACTCTAGCGATCGTGCAGGTAGAGGAAAAGCCCGGCAAGCGTCTTCGCGTCCTCGATCTCCCCCACCCGCGCCTCGATCTCCGCCACCCGCCAGCGGACGATCTCGAGCTCCTCGTCCGCCTCGGGCTCGGCGTCGCCGCGCTCGACGCCCTCGGCGAGGAAGACGTCCATGTACTCGCGCGAGAATCCGGGCGTCGTCCAGAACCCGCCGAGGCGCCGCCACGCGCCGCCGGTGAGCCCGCACTCCTCGCGCAGCTCGCGCTGCGCGCACGCGAGTGCCTCTTCATCAGGCTCGCGCGTGCCCGCGGGGAGCTCGAGCAGCGTGGCGCGCGTCGCCTCGCGCAGCTGGCGCACGAGCGTCAGAAAGCCTGCTGTGTCGATCGCGACGATCGCGACTGCACCGGGATGCTCGACGATCTCGCGTTCGTGCTCGCCCCACCGCTCGATCGTGACGCCGAGCAGGTCGCCCCGCCAGACCGGCTGCGACGAGTCAGGCTGCACGGGCGGCGTCCACGAGCGCGAGCGTGACGTTCACCATCGCATCGAGATCGGCGACGGCGATGCGCTCGTCCGGCGTGTGGATGTCGGTCATCCCGTTCGCGAGGTTGACGCAGCGGCGACCGGCGTTGTTGAAGACGTTCGCGTCGGCGCCGCCGCCGGAGAGCGCATACGTCGGTTCGTACCCGCACGCCGTGAGTGCAGACGCCGCGAGCTGCACGGCGTCGGTGTCGCGCTTGAAGCGGTAGCCGCTGTAGCTCTTGCGCAGCTCGGTCTCGACCTCGCACTCCGCCTCGGTCGCCGCGAACGTGAACGCGTCGAGCATCTCCTGCACAATGTCCTGCAGCTTGCGTTCGTCCTGGCAGCGCGCCTCGGCCGAGAACGTGCACCACTCGGGGACGATGTTCCCGCCGGTGCCGCCGGAGATGAGTCCGACGTTCGCCGTCGTCTCCTCGTCGACGCGCCCGAGGCGGAGGTCGGCGATCGCCTTTGCCGCCGCCTGAATCGCGGAGCGTCCCTCCTCCGGGAACATGCCCGAGTGCGCAGCGCGTCCGTGGAAGCGCACCTGCATCGCCTGCGACCACGGCGCGCCGAGGATGATCTCGCCGATCGGCGCCGCCTGGTCGTACACGTAGCCGATCTGCGCGTGCAGCCGGTCCTGGTCGAAGGCGGCGGCCCCTTGCAGGCCGACTTCCTCCTGCAGCGTGAAGAGCAGCTCGATGCCTGCGTGCGGACGCCCTTCGGCGAGCAGTCGGCGCGCGCCCTCGAGCATCGAGACGACGGCGGACTTGTTGTCGGCGCCGAGGATCGTCCCGCCCGCGTTGCGGATGAAGCCGTCGTCGACGACGGGATGGAGCGGGCCGTCGGGCGGAACCGTGTCGAGGTGCGCGCAGAGGAACAGCGGCGTGCCCTCGGCCGACGGCTCGATGCGCGCATAGGTGTTCCCGAACGCGTCCTCGTCGAACTCGAGCCCGAGGTCGCGCAGATACCGCTGCACGACGTCGGCGACGGCGCGCTCCTCGCCCGGCGGGCTCGGCAGCGCGGCGAGCTCCAGGAAGAGCTCGAGAGTCTCCACTAGTGCCAGGAGATCCGGTCCGGAGGCCAGTACGTCAGGATGAGGGGTCCGATCAGGCTGCGCCGTGGGACTGTGCCCCGGACCCGTGAGTCACACGAGTGAGCCCGGTCGTCGCCAAGAAAGAAGTACTGACCGGAAGGGACACGCCACACACCTGAGTCATGATCGCGCAGCATCGGATCAACGTAATGCTCATCGAGCTGTCGCCCGTTGACGTAGACGTAGCCATGACGCTCCGAGACCACGTCGCCCGGTAGACCGATCAACCGCTTCACGAACGTGGCCCCACCGTCGGGGCCACCGCACTTCACGGCCGTTTCCGGCGCTCTGAAGACCACGATCTGCCCGCGCTCGGGGCTCCCCAAGTCATACGCGAGCCGGTTCGCGATGACGCGATCGCTGAACGAGCCGAGGCACCATGCACTCGGTTTGGCGCAGTGGAGCGTCGGCTCCATTGACGGCGAGGGAACGCGATACGGCTTCGCGACTTCCGCCTCGAACACGAGGACGAACGCGATGGCAGCAGCGATGGTCACCAGCCAGTCGGCTGCTCGACGCCAAGGCATGCTCTGCACGTTAACTACGCGGCCGCGAGCGGTTGCTTCGCACGTGAACGCGCCCGGTCGAGCGCAGCGGCAACGAAGCCCTGGAAGAGCGGCGCCGGCCGCGTGGGGCGCGACTTGAACTCCGGGTGGAACTGGCTCGCGACGAACCACGGGTGATCGTTCAGCTCGACGATCTCGACGAGCCGTCCCTGCTCGAACGTCCCCGACACGACGAGCCCTGCGTCGACGAGCTGTTCGCGGTAGTGGTTGTTCACCTCGTAGCGATGACGATGGCGTTCGAAGATCACCGCTTCGCCGTAGAGCTCGCGCGCGCGTGTCCCGTCGGCGACCTCGACCGCTTGCGCGCCGAGCCGCATCGTGCCGCCGAGATCCTCCACGCCCTTCTGCTCGGGCAGAAGGTCGATGACGGGGAACGGCGTCTCCGGATCCATCTCCGTCGAGTTCGCGCCGTCGAGGCCGACGACATGGCGCGCGAACTCCGACACGGCGACGTGCATGCCGAGGCAGATGCCGAGGTACGGAATCCTGCGCTCGCGCGCGACGCGACAGGCCAGGATCTTCCCCTCCCACCCGCGCGAACCGAAGCCGCCGGGAACGAGCACGCCATCCATCGTGTCGAGGAGCTCAGCGGCCTCGTCGTACGACATGTTCTCGGCGTCGACCCAGTGCACGCGCACCGCGGCGCCGTTGTGCAACCCGGCGTGCTTCAGCGCCTCGTGCACCGAGAGGTACGCGTCGTGCAGTTTCACGTACTTGCCGACGAGCGCGATGTCGACGAATTCGCGCCGCTCGTCGATGCGCCGGGTGAGCGCCTCCCACTCGGCGAGGTCGGGCGGCGGCGTCTCGATCCCGAGCTTGTCGCAGACGAGCCGGTCGAGGCCCTCTTCCTTCAACACCGACGGAACGAGATAGACGTCGGGCACGTCGGGGCACGCGATCACGGCGCCCGGGTCGACGTCGGCGAAGAGCGCGATCTTGTCGCGAATGTCGCGGGACAGCTCTTCGTGCGAGCGGCAGACGACGACGTCGGGGTGGATACCGATGCGGCGCAACTCGTTCACCGAGTGCTGCGTCGGCTTCGTCTTCAGCTCGCCCGCCGCTTCGATGAACGGCACGAGCGTCACGTGGACGTACATGACGTTTTCGGGGCCGACCTCGCGCCGGAACTGGCGGATCGCCTCGAGGAACGGCAGCGACTCGATGTCGCCGACGGTGCCGCCGATCTCGGAGATGACGACGTCGGTCGGCCCTGCTTCGGCGGCGAGCCGGATGCGCGCCTTGATCTCGTTCGTGATGTGCGGGATGACCTGCACGGTCGCGCCGAGGAAGTCGCCCTTGCGCTCCTTGCGCAAGACGGTGTCCCAGATCGCGCCCGCGCTGTGGCTCGCGTTGCGCAGGAAGTTCTCGTCGACGAAGCGCTCGT
>DATGEH010000059.1:0-4667 GCA_035310325.1 Gaiellaceae bacterium | reverse complement strand
CGCCTTGCGCGCGCTCGCGCACGCGTGCGACGAAGTCGCGGACGACGTCCAGGTTGACGTCGGCCTCGAGCAGCGCGAGCCGGATCTCGCGCATCGCGCGCGAGATCGCCTCGTCGTCGAGCTTCCCGCGCCCGCGCAGATCGCCGAGCGCGTGCTGGAGCTTGTCGGAGAGCGCGTCGAGCACGAGCGGGCCAGTGTAGTCGCGGCAGTTTGCGCCTTTCGTCTCATAGGACCACACTGAGGACATGGCCTCCGCAGCCGCCGTCACGCGGAAGACCGTCACCGTGCTCTTCTGCGATCTCGCCGAGTCGACCCGGCTCGGCGAGCAGCTCGACCCCGAGTCGCTGCGATCGCTCATGTCGCGCTGGCACGAAGCGATGCGCGCGGCGATCGAACGGCATGAGGGCATGGTCGAGAAGTTCATCGGCGACGCGGTGATGGCCGTCTTCGGCCTGCCGCAGGTGCACGAGGACGACGCGCTCCGAGCCGTCCGCGCCGCACTCGACATGCAAGAGGCCGTCGCCGAGGTCGACCTGCGGATCCGCATCGGGATCAACACCGGCGAGGTCGTCGCGGGCGACGGCGAGACGCTCGTCACCGGCGACGCCGTCAACACGGCGAAACGGCTCGAGGAGGCGGCGGCTCCCGGCGAGGTGCTGATCGGCGCGGCGACGAAAGGGCTCGTCGAGAACGCCGTCACGGTCGAGGCGGCCGAGCCCGTCCTCGCGCGCGGAAAGAGCGCGCCGGTGGAGGCGTGGCACGTGGTCGCCGCCATCCCGGGCGCGGCGCCGTATGCGCGCCGCCTCGACACGCGGCTGGTCGGTCGCGAGCGAGAGCTCGCCTTCCTGCAAGGAGAGCTCGACGCTGCGGGGCGAGAGCGCACGTGCCGGCTCGTCACCGTGCACGGCGCGGCCGGCGTCGGGAAATCGCGATTGGTGAGCGAGCTCTGCACAAGGGTCAGCGCCACCGTGCTGAGCGCCCGCTGCCTGCCGTACGGCGACGGGATCACGTTCCTCCCACTCACCGAGCTGGTCGAGAGCGCGGGCGGCGACGCGGCGATCGTCGAGCTCGTCGCGGGCGAGCCGGATGCGGCGCTCATCCTCGATCGCATTCGCGGCTTGGGCCCCAGCGCGGAGACGTTCTGGGCGACGCGGCGGTTGCTCGAGACGCTCGCGCGTGAGCGTCCCCTCATCGTCTGCGTCGAAGACGTGCACTGGGCCGAGCCGACGTTCCTCGACCTCGTCGAGTACGTCGCCGCTTGGAGCGTGGACGCCCCGTTCGTTCTGCTGTGCCTCGCGCGTCCCGAGCTGCTCGAGATCCGGCCGAGCTGGGGCGGCGCGTCGTTGACGCTCGAGCCGCTGACCGAAGCGGAGTCGGAGACGCTGCTCGACGAGCTGACGAGCGAATGGCCGGTGGCGGACGAAGCGCGGGCGAGGATCGCGGACGCGGCAGAAGGCAACCCACTCTTCATCGAGCAGATGGTCGCCATGCTCGCCGAGGACGAGACGACGACGCACGTGCCGCCGTCGATCCAGGCCGTACTTGCGGCGCGCCTCGATCGACTCGAGCCTGCCGAGCGATCGGTCCTCGAACGAGCCGCCGTCATCGGCAAGGAGTTCTGGCGCGGCGCGGTCGCCGATGTGTCGCCGGTGGACGAGCGCGGTGCGATCACGTCGACGCTCCTCTCGCTGACACGCAAGGGGCTCGTGCGCCCGGAGCCGTCCGCGTTCCTCGGCGACGACGGCTTCCGCTTCCGTCATGCGCTCATCCGCGACGCGGCGTACGCGGAGGTTCCGAAGCAGACGCGCGCGGAGCTGCACAAGTCGTTCGCGGGCTGGCTCGACGAGCGCGACGCCGAGCCCGAGCTGATCGGCTACCACCTCGAGCAGGCTCACCTGTATCTGTGCGAGCTCGACGAAACCGATGACGAGCTCGCCCAGCGCGCGGGAGGACTGCTCGCGCGTGCCGGCCAGCTCGCCTACGCGCGGGACGATGTCGCCGCGGCGAAGAACCTGCTCGGGCGCGCCGTTGCGCTCTCCCCGAGCCCGGATACGCTCGTGCTGCTCGGAAGCACGCTCATGAGTGCAGGCGACTTCTCAGCGGCGCGCTCGGTCCTCGAGGAGGCTCGGGCGAGCGGCAACCGCAGACTCGAGATGCGCGCAGCGATCGAGCTCCAGTTCCTCGAGATGCTCACCAGCACGTCGGTGTCCACCGCGGAGATCGTCGAGACCGCGGAAGAGGCGATCGAAGTGCTCACGGAGCTCGGGGACGAGGGCGGGCTCGCCCGCGCGTGGCGCGTCCTCAGCGAGGCGTACGTGCTCGCGTGCCGCTGGGCCGACCGGGCCGCCGCCTTGGAGCGCGCGATCGAGCATGCGCGCCTCGCGGGCGACCGGCGCCAGGAGTCGAGCCTCGTCGCCCTGCTTGCGCAAGCGCTCCATTACGGGCCGACGCCGGTCGACGTCGCGATCGAGCGCTGCGAGCAGCTGCTCGGCGAAGCGGGCGACGATCGAGCCCTCGCCGCCGCACTCCTGAGCACGCTCGGCGGGTTGTACGCGATGACCGACGAGCTCGACCGGGCCCGATCGTCGTGGACTAGTGCGCGGCGGCTGTACGAGGAGCTAGGGCTGCAGCATCGTCGCGCGGCACGCTCGCTGGTCGCCGCGACGATCGAGCTGCTCGCGGGGGACGCCGTCGCGGCCGAGCGGGAGCTGCGCTTCGGCTACGACACGCTCGCGGCGATGGGCGAGACGTACGTGCGCGCAACGCTCGCCGCATACCTCGCCGCCGTGCTCGTCGAGCTCGGACGCAACGAGGAGGCGGTCGCGCTCACGCGCGAGAGCGAGGAGAACACGCCGGACGACGACGTGGTCGCACAGGTCGTATGGCGCAGCGCGCGCGCAGTCGCGCTCGGCGACGCCGAGCTCGCGCGAGAGGCGGTACGGCTCGCCGAGGTGACCGACTTCCTCGATCTGCGCGGCGGCGCGCTGCTCGACCTCGCGCGGATTCTCGCGGATAGGTCCCCCGGCGAGGCCGCGGCCGTCGCAGCGCGTGCGCGCGCCGAATTCGAGCTGAAAGGCAACCTCGTCGGGGTTCGACGGGCCGCATCCCTTGCGCCGTCGGTCGCTTCGTGATTTCTTCCCGAGTCAATCGAACGAGGAGCGAGAGATGAGCGGTAACGGACCGTGGCACGGGAACTCGAGGGAGAACCTGCAGAAGGCGATCGAGGCGGCCTGGGAAGCCGCGAAAGGTGACGCCGGCTCGCCGGCGACGATGCAGGTGTCCGAGATCACCTTCACCGGCGAGAACCCGATCAGCGAGTACAGCGTCAAGATCGTCAAGCTGTGACGAGCGCCCGCGCGTAGTCGCGAGCATCGAACGGCCGCAAGTCGTCGAGGCCTTCCCCAACCCCGATCAACTTGACGGGAAGGCCTAGCTCGTACGCGATCGGAATCGCGACGCCGCCTTTCGCGGAGCCGTCGAGCTTCGTCAGCGCGACACCGGTCACGCCGACGGCTTCCTTGAACAGGCGCGCCTGCTGCACGCCGTTCTGCCCGGTGGTCGCGTCGACGACGAGCAGCGTCTCGTGCGGGGCACCGTCGAGCTTTCCGGCGATGACGCGGCGAACCTTGGCCAGCTCCTCCATGAGGTTCGTCTGCGTGTGCAGCCGCCCTGCCGTGTCGACGATGACGACGTCGCGGCCGCGCGACTGCGCCGCCTCGAGCGCGTCGTACGCGACAGCCGCCGGATCGCCGCCGCGCGCTGAGCCGACGAAGTCGGCCCCGGCGCGCTGCGCCCAGATCTCGAGCTGTTCCTCCGCCGCCGCGCGGAACGTGTCGGCGGCGGCGACGACGACGGAATGGCCGTGATCGGCGAGCTTCGCGGCGAGCTTGCCGATGGTCGTCGTCTTGCCGGTGCCGTTGACGCCGACGACGAGGATCACGCTCGGCCGCTCCTGCACGTGCAGCACGGGCGGCTCGCCGAAGAGCGCTGCGACCTCGTCGGCGAGGCCGCCGATGTCGCCGCGCTGCTCGAGCCGGCGCACGAGCTCGGCGGTCGCAGGGACGCCGACGTCGGCCTGCAGCAGCGCCTCCTCGAGCCGCTCCCAGGACAGGTCGTCGCCGGGATCGAAGGCCGCAGCGGCCAGCTGCTCGGTGAGCGCGCGCCGCGACTTCGACAGCGAGTCGCGCAGGCGCGAGAACACTCCCGCGCGTTCGGCCTCCGGCTCGGGCGCGGCGTCCGCCTCGCCCAGCAGCTCCCCCCAGCTACGCAGCGCTGACGGCTTCGGCTTCGTCGCGCGGCAGGCGGCGCGAGACGATCTGCGAGACGCCGTCGCCGCCCATCGTGACGCCGTACAGCACGTCCGCCGCCTCCATCGTGCGCTTCTGGTGCGTGATGACCACGAACTGGGCGCGGTCCGCGTACTGCCGCAGCAGCGCAACTAAGCGCCCGATGTTCGTGTCGTCGAGTGCCGCCTCGACCTCGTCAAGCAGATAGAACGGGCACGGCCGCGCGAGGAAGAGCGCAAAGAGGAACGAGATTGCGCCGAGCGCCTTCTCGCCACCCGACAGTAGCGACAACCGCTGCACGCGCTTGCCGGCCGGGCGCAGCTCGACCTCGATGCCGGGCAGCTCCTCGTCGTCGCTCGGATCGGTGAGCCGCAGCCGCCC
>DATGEH010000058.1:0-6572 GCA_035310325.1 Gaiellaceae bacterium | reverse complement strand
TTCTTCGAGCCGATGTTCTATCTCTTCTCGATCGGTCTCGGGCTCGGCCACTTCGTCGGGAAGATCCACGGCGTCTCGTATGCGAGCTACATCGCGCCGGCGCTGCTCGCGTCGTCGGCGATGAACGGCGCCGTGTACGACGGGATGACGAACGTCTTCTTCAAGCTGCGCTATGGAAAGATCTACGACTCGATCCTGTCGACGCCGCTCGGCCCCACCGACGTCGCGGTCGGCGAGACAGCGTGGGCGCAGTTCCGCGGGCTGTTGTACGCGACGGGATTCATCGTCACGATCGCCGCGCTCGGGCTCATCCACTCGTGGTGGGCGCTGCTTGCGTTGCCCGCTGCAATGGTCGTCGGCTTCGGGTTCGCCGGAATGGCGATCGGCGCATCGACGTTCCTGCGCAGCTGGCAGGACTTCGACACCGTGCAGCTCGTGCAGCTGCCGATGTTCCTCTTCAGCGCGACGTTCTATCCCTTGTCGGTCTACCCGGTCGTGATCCAGTGGATCGTGCGCTTCTCGCCGCTGTACCACGCGATCGTTCTCATGCGCTCGTTCACGCTCGGCACCGTCGGTCCAACGAACCTGCTCGACGCCGGCTACCTCATCGCGCTCGCTCTGTTCGGGATCTGGCTTGCACGTCGCCGGATGGCCGGCCTCTTGCTGACCTGATTGCCGTTCGGCGCTAGGTGGCCGTGAGCGCTTCGGACTCGTCAGCGAAGGCGTTGAGAGCGCGGCTGACCTCACCCGAGCCGGGACCTTCAACCCCAGCTTGCAACCGAAGTGCTCCTGCAACGCTGCTTCGGAACGCCTCACTGAAATGTTCGGGGCGATTCCCGATCGAGGCCAGCAGACTTGCAAGTCGCTTGCCCGCGTTTCGCGAGATTGTCTCGGCCGCGATGGTGGTCATCGTGGCGATCTGGCTTTCCGTCCAAAGGGATCTTTCCCGGATGAGGATGACCGCGGCGAAAGTGTGCCTTGCCTCGGCGTCGGACCGGAGTGAAGTGAGCAACGTACTGAAGAGCTTGTTCTTGTCAGCCTCGGGGAGTCTCGACAGAACATCGAAAGAGTCCGCCAGTTGAAGAGGAGGGACACCCTCGCCGTCGAGGTTGATGCCTTCTGCCATCTCGGTTAGAGCGGCCACCACCTTCTCGCGGTGTCGCGGCGCGAGCGCGTCAAAGACAGGTCCTCCTAATAGGCGAAGCCCAACACCAGAGTTTCATCGCGAGCGATCAGCGTTGTCGCTCGTGCGGCCGCACTGCGCACCATTTCGGGGTCCCAACCCGCTGCACTAAGCGCGCGAGTGTACGTCGACCACAGCTTGTCGCAGAGCTTGTGGTCTCTCGCGTTGTACGCCGCCACCGCTTGCTCGTGCAACACTTCGACGAACTCGGCGAGGCGGCGGCGAGGGATAGTTCGCACGATGTCATCCAGCGCCTCGTGTGATGTCGGAAACCTGGGCTCGCGAAGTTCCGCGATCACATCGTCGATCACCGTGGGTGACGCGGCGCTGGCGACGTATCGAGCACAGAGACTCATCACTGTGAGGCACTCGAACGCGCTAACGCGGTCTGCCGAAACGGGGCTAGCAGACTCGTGAGCTTCGGGGTGCCGAACGTAGAAGACAGTGCCCCGCAGTAGCTGGACTACGCCCCGATGAATGTTCCGCTCGGTTGGCGAGGTGTACTCGGTGAGGGGCAGCGCGGGCTGCGTTGAGGTCTCGCCAATTGCGTTCACGAGATTTTCGTTGTCGAGATCGGCTCGACCGAGGCGGACGCGGAGCAGGTCGCGGAGCGCAAACCAGGCGTTTCGCACAGCTCCCGTGAAGTCTCCTTGTCGCCACTTCTCAGCAGCGGCGTCACGAATGACGGAATGCAGATCCTCGAGCGAGAGCCCGTGAGTAAGTGATCCGCCTGCGGCGGCCTCCTCCTCGCTCAGATCGGCTTCGGGATTGGTCATCGCGGTTTCAGATGGAAGTTAGGACGGCGGGGAGCGCCAATACCAGCGTGCGCAGGCTTGCTCGAGCTGGCCGGCGTCTCGACTGGGTACATGGGCGATCGTGGATTCGAACCACGGACCTCCGCCTTATCAGAGCGGCGCTCTAACCAACTGAGCTAATCGCCCGCGAGCGGCGGTCAGTGTAGCCAGCGGGTGCGCCGCGTGTACTCGTCGACGGCGATCAGGAAGACACGGTCGTGCGCGAGCTCCGCGAGCTGCGACTTCGTCTCGTCGTCGAGGTCGCCGTCGTCTTCGATCTCCGCGAGCAGGGTCGGCAGCCGGCCCTCCTGCGACATCGCGGCCATGCGCAGGAAGATCCGGCGTGCGCCGTCGTCCTGCGAGATCGCCTCGAGCGACTCGAGATCCTGGAGCCACGTGTCGAGCATCGCCACTGCAACGCGCCCGCCCGTGCCCCGGATACGGGCGGCTATATTCGGGGAAGAGGTCGCTGCGCCGTGCACGAGATGCTCATCTACGGGGTCAGCTTCGACTTGGTCGGCAAGCAGCCGATCGTCCTCCTGAAGACGGCCGACGGGAACAAGTTCCTGCCGATCTGGATCGGTCATCCGGAGGCGGCCGCGATTCTCATGAAGCTGCAGAGCCAGACACCGCCGCGGCCGATGACCCACGATCTCCTGAGCGACATGCTCGAGCAGCTCGGCGCGACGATCAGTCGCATCACCGTCACCGAGCTGCGTGAGAACACGTTCTTCGCGCAGATCACCGTGACCCAGGACGGGCAGGAGATCGAGATCGACTCGCGCCCGTCCGACGCGATCGCGCTCGCCATTCGCGCCGAGGCTCCGATCTACGCGGCCGATCGCGTGATCGAGGAGTCGGCGATCGAGTTCGAGGGCGAAGAGGTGACGGAGGAGCAGCTCGAAGAAGAGGTCGTGAAGTTCAGGAGCTTCCTCGAGCAGGTCACACCCGACGAGTTTGCGATCGAGAACGGCGAGGAAGCGGACTAGGCAGTAGGAGGCTTGGCGGAATAGAGACTGTGTCGCAGATGGTGCGCTGGAGCGGCGCGCTGCTGCGTCCTCGGTCGCGCCAATAGCTACGGCTATTGGCGCTCCCTGCGTCCTTGCATCGCATCCGCCCAGCGCATCCCTGCGACGAGTTCCATCCCGCCAAGCCTCCTAGGTCAGCACGGCCGCGGCGAGCGCGATGCCGTTGAAGAGCCCGTGGACGAGCATGCCCGGGTAGACGCTGTTCGTCCGGTCGCGCAGCCACGCGAGCCCGATGCCGAACGGCACGAGGATGAGCAGCGCCTCGACGAGGCCGTGTGCGGCGCCGAATGCGACGCCGGTGAGCACGATCGCGGGCCACCGGCCGAGAAAGGCGAGCAGCGACTGGCCGAGGCCGCGAAACGTCAGCTCTTCGACGAGTGGTGCGACGAGTGCGAACAACACGACGTTCGCTGCGAACGCTCCCGCGTGCGCCGGCTCCCAGTGCGTCGGCGTCAGCCCCTGTTCGCGTCCGGGGCTCTGCGGAAGGGGGATGAGCGAGACGAGCGCTTCGAAGATGAAGATGCCGATTACGACGGCGAAGATCCAGCCGGCCGCCACCTCCCACGAGCGTGGCCGGCGCAACGCGAGCAGATCGAAGCGGTCGACGGCGATCGCGAGCACGAGCCCGAGCCAGAACGCGTAGACGATGAGCCCGCCCGCGAACGTCGAGTAGCTGTACACGGCGTTGCGCGCATTGCTCGACGTGCCGCCGCTCGTGAAGCGCGATGCATAGTTGAGCGCGGCGATGACCGCGACGAGGCTCGTCCAGCAGATGAGGCGTGTGCGCATGCGTCGCATAGAGTCGCAGGATGCGGTACTTCACTCCGGAGGAGGCGAATGCGGCGCTCGAAGACGTGCGTCCGCTGGTCGAGAAGATGGTCGCGCACCGCCGCGCGCACGTCGAGGCGCTGGCGCGTCAGGAGGAGCTCGAAGAGCGCATCAAGGGCAACGGCGGCGGCATTCCTCCGTCCACGCTCGCCGACGCGGCGGAGGAGGTCGAGCGCGAAGCGCGCGCGCTCGCGAAGGCAATCGACGAGATCGACGAGCACGGCGCGCAGGTGAAGGATCTCGACGAGGGGCTCATCGACTTCCCGGCGCTGCGCGACAGCGAGACCGTTCTCCTGTGCTGGAAGCTCGGCGAGGACGAGATCGGCTATTGGCACCGGGTCGAGGACGGCTTCGCCGGCCGGCGCCCGTTACCGTTGGACGACTGAGGATGTCGTAGGGCGGCGTCGAAGAGAGGTCCTCATGCCCTTCTGGCAGCGCATCGTCATCGCGGCAGTCGTCTTCGGCCTCGTGAGCCTGCTGGCGCGGGCCGTCGACTGGTGGCTTTCGCGCCGCCCGCTCGCACCCGAGGCAGTGACGCGCTACCGCGTCCTGCGCCGGACGATCAGCGCGACGATCTTGTTCGTCGGGCTCTTCTCCGCGCTGCTCGTGATCCCGCAGGTGCGCGCGGTCGCCGGCGGGCTCCTGGCCTCGTCGGCGGTCCTCGGCGTGATCATCGGGTTCGCGTCGCAGCGGACGCTCGGCAACTTCGTCGCCGGCATCCTCATCGCGCTCTCGCAGCCCGTCCGGATCGGCGACCGTGTCGTCTACGACGGCGTCGAGGGCGTGATCGAGGAGATCGGCCTCACCTACACGTTCATTCGCACGAACGACAACGCGCGGCTCGTCGTGCCGAACGAGAAGCTCGCATCGGACGCGATTCGTAACGCGTCGATTCGCAGCCGCGAGACGTTCGGCGAGATCACCGTGCAACTGCCGCTCTCGACCGACCTCGGCGCCGCGGTCGCCGGCTTGCGTGAGGAGCTCGCCGATCTCGACCGCGCGGTCGTCGAGTTGACCGCGCTCGATGCGAGCGCGACGGTGACGATCCGCGCCCCCGCAAGCGACGCGGACGAAGCGCGGGAGCTCGAAGGCGAGCTGCGGCTGCGCGCACATGCCCGCCTGCGCGCCTCGGGCATCTGGTCGTGAGCCCGCAGTCTCATCGCCGCCGCCGCCGGCGCCGGTTGCGCAACCGGCGCGCGGCGATCGTGATCACGATCGGGGCAGCGCTCGTCCTTTCAGTCGTCGCGATCAGCGCGACCGTCGCGTTCGGCTCGGGCTGCGACCTCGGCTCGCTGCAGCCCGTCTCGGTCGGAGAGAACTCGTTCGTGTACGCGGCCGACGGCAGCGAGCTCGGCGTCATTCCCGCCGACAGGAACCGCACGCCGGTGTCGCAGGCGCAGATCAGCCCCTGGTTGCCGAAGGCGACCGTCGCGATCGAGGACCGGCGGTTCTACTCCCACGGCGGCGTCGACCCGGTGGGAATCGTGCGCGCGATCGTCGCCGACATCAAAGCCTGGCGTTTCGCCCAGGGCGGATCGACGATCACCCAGGAGCTCGTCCGCAATCTCTATCTGTCGCGCAAGCGCACGCTGCAGCGCAAGATCGTCGAGGCATGTCTCGCGATCAAGCTCTCGCGGCACTGGTCGAAGGACCGGATCCTGACCGCCTACGAGAACGAGGTGTACTACGGCAACCACGCGTACGGGATCGAAGCGGCAGCCGAGACGTACTTCTCGGAACGTGCGCACGACCTCACGCTCGACCAGGCGGCGATACTCGCGGGCCTCCCGCAGGCGCCGTCGCTCTACGATCCGTTCGTCCGGCCGCGGGACGCGCTCGACCGGCGCGATCAGGTGCTGCACGCCATGCTCGCGAACCACGACATCAGTCTCGGTCAGTACTACCGCGCCCGGCTGGACCGCAAGCTCCATCTGCGTCCCGGCCGGCGCTACACCGCGATCCGCGAGCCGTACTTCTTCGGCTACGTCGAAGATCTCCTCCAGCACGAGTACGGCACCAACACCGTGCGCGAAGGCGGGCTCAAGGTCTATACGACCATCCTGCCCGGCCTGCAGCGCGCGGCGACGGCGGCGATCTCGCACACGCTCGGCCGGCCGACCGACCCGGCGGGGGCGGTCGTGTCGATCGATCCGCGCACCGGGGCCATCCGTGCGATGACCGCCGTGACGCCGGGGACGTACGGGAATCAGTTCAACTTCGTCACGAGCGGTGCACGCCAGCCAGGCTCGACGTTCAAGGCGGTCGCGCTGACGACCGCCGTGTCGCGCGGCATGGACCCGTTCCACACGTACTACCTGTCGGCGCCGTTCTACTACGCGCCGTTGAATTGGAACGTACAGACGTATGCTCACGACTACCACGGTGTCGAGTCGGTCGCCAGTGCGACGATCCAGTCCGACAACACCGTGTACGCACGTCTGTCGCTCGACGTCGGCGCGCAGAACATCGTCGACATGGCGCGCAAGCTCGGCGTGCGCACGTCCAGCCTCTCCCCCTTCCCCTCGATCGCGCTGGGATCGGAGTCGGTGACGCCGCTCGAGGAGGCGTCGGCATTCGCAACGCTCGCCGCCGGCGGCGTCTACTCGAAGCCGATGGCGATCACGAAGGTCGTGCTCCCGAACGGGAAGCCGGATACCAGTGCGAACTGGGGCAAGCCGCAGCGCGAGCGCGTCGTCGACGACTGGGTCGCCGCGACGGTGACGAAGGTGCTCGAGGAGA
>DATGEH010000057.1:0-2431 GCA_035310325.1 Gaiellaceae bacterium | reverse complement strand
CACAGATGTGTTAAGGTTGCGCCGTGGCTGAGCTTACGGTGGGGGAGGCGGCTGCGCAGACGCGCTGGTCGCCGCGGATGCTCCGCTATGTCGAGCGGGTCGGGCTCGTGATCCCGCACCGCTCGGCGGCCGGCTACCGGCTGTACGGCCTGCGCGAGCTCAACCAGCTCCGCGGCCTCTCCGAGCTGCGGCGCCGCTTCGGCGCCGAGCTCTCCGATCTCGTCTTTGCGGCGCGCCTGCGCCGCGAGCCCGAGCTCAGGCGGGCGGTGGACGGCTGGCTCGCCGGCGCCGACGACCTCGCCTGGGTCGAATGGGAACAGCGAAAGCACGAGCGACTGCTCGCGGCCTAACCGAAAGGACAGGATGGCAACGACGAAGCGTTACGACGTCAAGGACCTCGCCCTCGCCGCGGAAGGCAAGCGGCGGATCGAGTGGGCCGACCGGCAGATGCCCGTGCTGGCGGCGATTCGCGAGCGGTTCGAGCGCGAGCAGCCGCTGACCGGCTACCGCATCTCGGCGTGCCTGCACGTCACGACCGAGACCGCGAATCTCATGCGCACGCTCAAGGCCGGGGGCGCCGACGTCGTGTTGTGCGCGTCGAACCCGCTCTCCACGCAGGACGACGTCGCAGCTGCGCTCGTCGAGGAGTACGACATCTCGACCTTCGCGATCAAGGGCGAGGACAACGACACCTACTACGCGCACATCGAGGCGGCGGTCGACCACAAGCCGCACCTGACGATGGACGACGGCGCCGACGTCATCGGCGTGCTGCACTCGGCGCGGCGCGAGCAGCTCGGCCACATCATCGCCGGGACCGAGGAGACGACGACCGGGGTCATCCGGCTCAAGGCGCTCGAAGCGGAAGGAAAGCTCGGCTTCCCGATCATCGCCGTGAACGAGGCGCTGACGAAGCACATGTTCGACAACCGCTACGGCACCGGCCAATCGACGATCGACGGGATCATTCGCGCGACGAACGTCCTCATCGCCGGCAAGAAGTTCGTCATCGCCGGCTACGGCTGGGTCGGGCGTGGCGTCGCCTCCCGCGCGCGCGGCATGGGCGCGCACGTGATCATCACCGAGGTCGATCCGATGCACGCCCTCGAAGCCGTGATGGACGGGTTCGAAGTGCTGACGATGGAAGCGGCGGCGAAGATCGGCGAGATCTTCTGCACCGCGACCGGCGACAAGCACGTCATCGCGAGCGAGCACATGGAGCTCATGCGCGACGGCGCGATCCTCGCGAACACGGGTCACTTCAACGTCGAGATCGACATCCCCGCGTTGCGCGAGCTCGCCGCCGAAACGCGGATGGCGCGCGAGTACGTCGAGGAGTTCACGCTCGCCGACGGACGCCGGCTCTACCTCGTTGCGGACGGCCGCCTCGTGAACCTCGCAGCGGCCGAGGGGCACCCGGCGCTCGTCATGGACATGTCGTTTGCGAACCAGGCGCTGGCCGTCGAATACGCCGTGCAGCATGCGGGCGAGCTCGACCAGAAGGTGTATCCGGTGCCGGACGAGATCGACCGCGAGATCGCTCGTCTCAAGCTCGCGACGATGGGCGTCGACATCGACACGCTGACGGAGGAGCAGGCCCACTACCTCGCCTCCTGGGACGAGGGGACCTGAAAGCGATCATCCTCGCCGCCGGGTACGCGACCCGGCTGCAGCCGCTCACCGACACGGTTCCGAAGCAATTGCTGCCGGTCGGTGGGCGGCCGCTGGCCGATTGGATCCTCGACAAGCTCCGCGAGACGGGGGTCGACGAGATCCATCTCGTCACGAACGCGCGGTTCGCGGCCGACTTCGAGCAGTGGGCCGAGCGGAAGGGTGTACGCGTCCACGACGACGGGACGACCTCGAACGAGGATCGTCTCGGCGCGATCGGGGACATCCGCTTCGTGGCCGAACGGGCAGGTCTCGACGACGACCTGCTCGTCATCGCGGGCGACAACCTCTTCGACTTCCAGCTCACCGACTTCGTCGACTACTGGCGGTCGAAGACGCCCGGGAGCTGTCTGGCCGTGTACGACGTCGGCGACCGCGAGCTTGCGCGCCTGTACGGCGTCGTCGAGGTCGATGAGGACGACCGCGTCGTGGGCTTCGTCGAGAAGCCGCCGGCGCCGGCGAGCACGCTCGCCGCCACCGCGACCTATCTGTACACGCGCGAGCACGCCGCCTTGATCCCGCGCTACCTCGACGACGGCAATCCGCCCGACCAGCCGGGGAACTTCGTCGCGTGGCTCTACCGGCGGGCGCCGGTCTACGCGCATCGCTTCGCCGGCGAGTGGCACGACGTCGGCGACCCGGCGCAGCTGCTGGAGGCCGACAATCGGATGCGGTCGCGCCTCGGCCTGCCGCTGCGCCGGACGTATTCGCTCGACGAGTAAAGTCTCGGCGGATGGCGAGCACCGAGGCGCGGGCGGAA
>DATGEH010000056.1:0-19082 GCA_035310325.1 Gaiellaceae bacterium | reverse complement strand
GTACTCGTCACGCCGACCTTGGCGCGCCCACCCGTCCCCATCGGAACATGGACGGGCAAGGGCTGGGTGCGCACCATGCTCGGCGTCGCGAACTGGATCTACACCGTGCCGTGGAACCTCGCTCGCCTCCCGGCCGCGTCGGTCCCGTTCGGCGGGACCGGCTTGCAGCTCGTCGGCCCGCCCAGCTCGGAGGGCACGCTGCTCTCCCTCGCCGCGCAACTCGAGTGTTGCGATGAGGAACGGCGATAGATCGCAGCGCGACCGGCGTGCCGCATCGACGCCTGAAGAGGGGGTTACGGCGCAACCGCGAGTGACTCACCCGTGACGACCACGTGGTTTGCGCACTGTCTAGTTGCACCCACTGAACTTGGCAGTGCGCGAACTGCGGGCGCGAAGGTGCAGCAGGTCGAAGAGTCTTGCTCTTGGCTATCAGCCGCCACCGGTGCGGCGGCGCTTGGCCAGTTCGTTGAAATGCCGCTCCCACCGCGCGCTGACTGCTTCTTCGCTCGCGTCGCCGTCGTACGCCGGTGAGATCAACGCGGCGACACGCTCAAGCTTGATGATGACGACCGTGTGGACGCGCTCGGGCCTCGCGTCGTACCCCCGTTCGGCCAACAGCGCCAATCCTCGCTCGTAGACTTCCCCCTCGCTGTACAAGCTCGCTGTGCCCTTGAAGCGGTAACCCTTCCGAGCGATGGGATCGACGACGTTGATCTCGATCGAAGGGTTCGCGCGCAGGTTGCGCACCGTCTGCGGTGACGAGATGTCGGCGAAGACCAGGTGCTCATCGTCCCAGACGGTCGTTGTCCCTTTCGGTGAGAGGTTCGGCGTTCCGTCGGAGCACACGGTCGCGACGAAACCGAGTTTCTGCTCAAGGACGGTCCGACGCATGTCGCTCGTCAGGCGTGCCACACCTCGATTCTTTCATCTGGCGCCCCGCGAGAAATCGCATCGGGCCGCCCCCTACAACGTCGTGAACCGCCCAGCTCAGCGCCAATCCGTGGTTGCCCGTCCGCTCGAATGGAGCCGCCCCAGGCCTCGAATCAGGCTCACGGACGCAGCGCAAAAGGAAGCGTGGTTTGCGCACCGCAAAGTTCCGCCCATGAACCTGCCAGTGCGCAGACCGTGTCCGTGACGACGCGGTAGGTCGGCGGGATCTCGTTCCGGGCGTTGACGCGGAGGCCCTCTGATGAGCAGGCGGAGGAGCGCCTTTGTCTGCTTGGGGTGCTGACCGGTTCTTCGAGTTGGCCGGCGACGGCGGCGAGGTTGGCGGCGTCGGGCGTCGTGGGCGCTTGTGGGGCGAGTTGGGCGGCAAGGGGAGGTCTTGCTCGCGCAGGTCGGCGAGGCGCCTCTCGAGCGCGGAAACGCGAACACGGCGCCGACACTGGCCACTGAGCGCATTGGCTCTCGATCGAGAGCGCGCGCACAGTGGCGGTGACGTGGTCTAGCGTCGGTAGACGGTGGCTTTCTTGCAGCTCTTGAGGACGTCGATCTTGTCGGCGTAGATCGTGGCCTTGCCGGTGCCGCATGTGATCGTGTCGCGGGTGTGGTCGGCGGCGAAGACGACCGCGGTGCCGGAGCCGAGTACGACGGTGTCGCTGCCGGGCCCGGTGGTGATCGTGTCGGTGCCGGGCCCGGCGTAGATCGTGTGGTTCGCCGAGCCCGCGTGGACGGTGACCTTGCCGGCCGGAATGTGGATCGCGCCGGGTGCGCTCGTGCCGCTGACGAGACTGGTGCCGTTCGGCAGTTGCACGACCGACACTGGCGACCCCGCAGGGGCGGAGCCCGACTTACCGGGCGCGATCGTGAAATTGGCACTCAACATGCAGCCGCTGCTGGCGCTCCCCGTCGAGATCGTGCTGCTCACGCACGGCGCGCCGGCCGATCGAGCAGCGCTCGAACGTGCGCTCACGTTGTCGCCGCGCTAGGACGACAAGCGGCGCGCGATGTCAGCCGCCGGTTCGCTGCAGGTGACGCAGCCGACCGATGTGCCCGCGTACATCGCCATCGCTTCGACGTCGCCTGTCGTCTCGCGCGTGGGCTGAGCCGAGCTGTAGCGCTCGATCGCCACGCCGCGACGGCCCGCGATCACGTCACGCCGCTTCGGCTCCGTCGACGACTCGAACGTCGAGTTCCGCAGGAGTCGATGCGGTGCGTCCGGCCAGCCTCCGTCGAACATCGTCGTGAGCTCCGTGTCGGACGCGTCCGCTGCGATCAGCCGGTCGAGGTAGAGCGGGTGCACGTTCGCTTCCGTCGCGGCGAGGAACACCGTGCCGCATGCATATCCGTCGGCGCCCGCTGCAAGAGCCTGCGCAGCGGCTGCCGCGTCGCCGATCCCGCCTGCGGCGACAATCGGCACCTGCACGGCGGGCCGGATCGTGCGGAGAAGGTCGAGCAGCGGCCCATGTCCCTGAACGTGCCCGCCGGCCTCGATGCCCTGCACGATCAAGACGTCTGCGCCCGCAGCGACGGCCATCGACGCCTCCGTCACGTCTCCGACCTGCACGAGCACGCGCGCGTGCCCGTCATGCGCTTGCTCGATCAGCTCGCGGTCGATGCCCCACGCGAACGACACGAGCTCGACGCCCTCCTCCAACACCGCGCGCAGACGCTCGCGCTGATCGAACGCGAGCACGAGATTCACGCAGAACGGCTCGTCGACGGCAGCACGAACGGCGCGGATCCGTTCGCGCAACGCCTGCGGGTCGGTCCACGAGGCTGCGAGCGTCCCGAGGCAGCCGAGCCCGGACACCGCCGCGACGAGCTCGGGCGTCGTGGCGGGCCCGACCGGCGCCTGCATGAGCGGCAACCGCCAGGGAAGACTCACCGGTCGAGCCTATCCGGGCGTGGTTAGCATCACGCGATGCGCGAGCTCCAGCCCGGCCTCTGGACGTGACAGTCGCCTCATCCCGAGTGGACGTCGCGGCAGCACTGGCCCGAGCAGGTTTCGTCGCATGCGATCGACGACGGGACGCATCTGCTGCTCTTCGACCCACTCGCCGTCCCGGAGGAGATCCTCGAGCTCGCCGCCGAGCGCGAACCGGTCATCGTGCTCACGGCGCCGTGGCACGAGCGCGACACGAAGTCCCTCGTCGAACTCATGCAGAAGTACGGCATCACCGCCGAGCAGGCCGGCGACGGCAGCCCCGATCTCGCCTGGCTGCGTGCCGGGAGCCACGAGTGGCATCCCTACGCGGCCCACGACCGCCTTCCGTTCGGCATCGAGGCGTTCCCGGGCCGGGAGCCGAACGACCTCGTTCTCTGGGTCGAGGACCGGCGCGCCGTCGTCTGCGGCGACACGCTCGCCGACTTCGGCAGCGGCATCGGCATCCAAACCGAATGGCTGGGGAAGGGCATCTCGCGCGAGCAGGTCGCCGACGGGCTGCGGCCGCTGCTCGGGCGGCCGATCGAGCTCGTGCTCCCGGCGCACGGCGAGCCGGCCGATCGCGCGACGCTCGAGCGCGCGCTTTCCTAAGGAGAGCTCAGCGCTTGCGGTACGAGATCGTCCGGCTGATGCCGCCGAGGTAGCCGGCGCCGGCCTGATTCACGCTGAACACCGCGCGCAGCTTCGACACGCCGCGCGGCAGCTTGGGACGGAACACGTACGTCGAGCTCGCGTTCAGCCGCGCGTATCCGACCGAGACCCAGCCGCCGAGCGACGACGAGAACCGCTGGAGCCTGACGTACTTCCCCGCGAACGACCGCCCGGCAGCGACGTGGACCGAGAAACGTGCGCGAAGCAGCGCGCGCAAGGTTACGAGCGGATGCACGCCGACCGACACCTGCGCGCTCGTCGCCGAGCTCCACGTCGCCTCGTATTGCGTGAGGATGCGCGGGCGCGCGGCGAAGCTCCACATGCCGCCCACGGTCGTCAAGACGGTGGCGACGGAGGCGAAGGACGACTGCCCGAGCGGCCTCGAATAGACGGTGACCGATTCGCCGCTCTGCCCGTTCGACACCGTGCCGGACACCGTCACAGCCTGGCCGAACACGACTGCGGCGGCGGCGTGAATCGTCACGCCCGTCGTCGCAAACGTCTGGTCGGAGCCGTGAACTGTGCCGGCCGCGCTCTTTCCGACGAGGCGGTAGTGGTACGTCGTTCCTGCCGAGAGGCTCGACAGCGAAGCCTTCACGATGACGCTGCTCGTGCCGGAGCCGGCGTTCTTCGACGACGTCGTCGAGCCGTATGCCGTCGACGTCCCGTACTCGAAGAACCACGACGTCGCCACGCCGTTCGGGTTTACGCTGCCGTTCAGCGTCGCCGACGTAGCGCCGACCGCCGACGCCGCGGCAGTGACCACCGTCGGCGCGGCCGCGGTGAGGAACGTGATGTCCGAGCCATGCGCGGTGCCGGCCGTGTTCATCGCGACGAGGCGGTAGTGATACGTCTTCCCCACCTTCAGCCCGGTGATGTTGGCCGAGACGTTGACCGAGCTCGTCCCCGAGCCCGCGCTCTGCAGCGCCGTCTTCGTGCCGTAGCTCGTGCTCGTCCCGTACTCGAAGTACCACGTCGTCGCGTGGCCGAACGGATTCGCGGATCCGTTGAGCGTCGCCGACGTGAGCGTCACGTTCGTGGCTGCGCTCGTGACCGCCTCGACGGCGCTCGACGTCGTGAAGATCCCGTCAGTGCCCTTGCTCGTGCCGGCAGTGCTCGTCGCGACGAGCCGATAGTGGTACGTCGTGTTCGGCGCGAGCGAGCTGAGCGTCGCGCTCACGGGCACGTCGCTCGTGCCGGATCCGGCGCTCGTTTGCGTCGACTGCTTCCCGTACGACGTGGACGTGCCGTACTCGAAGTACCACGTCGTCGCCGTGCCGTTCGGATTGACGGTGCCCGAAACGGTCGCCGAGGTCGAGTTCGTCGCCGTCACCGGCCCGGTGATCGCCGTCGGCTTCGTCGCCGCGGCGGCGCTCGCCGCCGCGATGAGGAAGACCGCGAGGACGACGAGCACACTGGCGAGGCGCCTGCCGATTGTCATGGCCGGCGGCTTGTACCCGCCCCGCAACGGATTAGTCCTGGTTAGAGCGACCCGGAGAACGTGACGCCGAGCAGCAGGAGCGACAGCGTCGAGGTGGCGATGACCGTCGCCCCGGCGAGCACGTTGAACGTCTTCCCGTTCGCGTACTCGCCCATGAGCTCGCGATTCGAGGCTAGGCGCCAGACGAAGAAGAGCGTGACGGGCAGCAGCACGCCGTTCACGACCTGGACGGCGACGAGCAGCTTGATCACCGGAATGCCGGGAACGACCGCGACGACGGTGCCGATGGCGATGAGCACGGTGATGACGCCGACGAACACCGGCGCCTCGCGCGGGCGGTGCCTGATGCCCTTCTCGAAGCCGAACGTCTCGGCGATGACGTACGCCGCGGTGACCGGGAGGATGGCCGCCGCGAGCAGGCTCGCGCCGAGCAGGCCCGCGGCGAACAGCACCTCGGCGAAGCGGCCCGCGAACGGCTTCAGCGCGCGTGCGGCATCGGCGGCGTTGTTCACCGTGTGGTCTCCGTGGACGAAGAGCGTCGCGCCGGTCGCGATGATGATGAAGGACGCGACGAGGTTCGCGAAGACCGAGCCCGAGATCACCTCGATTCGCTCCGCCTTCAGCTCGTCGGTGCCGATGCCGCGCTCGACGACCGCGGACTGCACGTAGAGCTGCATGAACGGCGTGATCGTCGTCCCCGCCGTCGCGATGAACAGGAAGAGGTAGCCCGAGCTGAGCTGGATGTGCGGCACGACGATCGCCTTGCCGACAGCGCCCCAGTGCGGCTTCGCGAGGATCGCGGCGATGGGGTACGCGAAGAACGGGATCGTCATGAGCACGAAGATCCGCTCGGCGACCTTGTACGAGCCGCGGACGAGCAGGAGCCACACCACGATCGCTGCGATCGGGACCGAGACCTGAAACGGGATCCCCGCAAGGTTGAGAGCGGCGCCGATGCCGACGAACTCGCTGATGCAGATCCCGAGGTTCGCGAGCAGGACCGAGGCGGTCGCGAAGAGCGACCAGCGGATCCCGTACTGCTCGCGGATGAGCTCGGCGAGCCCTTTGCCGGTGACCGCGCCCATGCGGGCAGCCATCTCCTGGACCACGATCAGGCTGACCGTGATCACGACCATCATCCAGAGCAGGTCGTAGCCGTACTTCGCACCGACGGACGCATATGTCGCGATGCCGCCGGCGTCGTTGCCGGCATTTGCCGCGATCAGTCCCGGGCCGAGGACGGCCAGCAGAACGAGCAGGCGGGTTGTGAGCCGGTTACGCGAGCGCAGCTGCGCGCGCCGGGCGAGCACCCGGCTGCGGACGCCTGCCGTGGCGGCACGTACTGAGCGCGCCATCGGAGTCGCCTATCTGCAGAAGCGTCGGCATCGCGCCGTCAAGTCTACGCTCAGTCCTCGCCGAAGATGCCGAACTGCCGCCGCCAGCCGCGCGGCAAGACGAGCTCGAGCACGTCGTCGACGGTGATGACGCCGAGAAGACGCTCGTCCTCGTCGACGACGGCGATGACCGTGAGGTCGAAGTCCGTCATCAGCCGCGCGACCTCTTCGAGATCCGCGTCGGGACGAACGCGCTGGGGCGGCTCTGCGATCTCGCCGAGCCGCGCGTTCGGGTCGGCCCGCAGGAGGTCGACGAGCGCGATCGCGCCGTTCAGCCGCTTGCTCGTGTTCATCACGAAGACCCAGCCGAGCGCCTCGGCCGACGCCTGCGAGTGACGGATGCGGTCGAGCGCCTCCGCCGGCGTCGCCTGGGAGTACACGCAGACGTACTCCGGGCTCATCAGTCCGCCGGCGGTCGCCGGGTCATAGCCGAGCAGCGCACGTACACGGCGGCGCTGCACGAGTGGGAGCAGCTGCACGACGTCGTCTCTGCGCTCCTCCGGAAGCTCGGCGACGAGGTCGGCAGCGTCGTCGGCCTCCATGCGCGCGAGCATGGCGGCGATCTCCGCATCGGAGCGGTCCTCGACGAACTCGACCTGATGCTGCGCCTCGAGCTCCTCGAACACATCCGCCTCGAGCTCGGGATCGCTCTCGATCGCGTCGAGGATCTCCTCTCCTTCGCGATGCGACGCCTGCTCGACGAGGTCGGCGAGCTGCGCAGGATGGAGTCGCGCGAGCTTCGGATGCGGAACGCGCAGCCGCACGGTCGGCACGTGACCTGTGAACGGCTCGACGGACGCCCAGTCGAGGAAGCTGCTCGTGCCGACCGAGCCCGCGAACGTGCGCGGCACGAGTCGCCGCAGCAGACCGCGCAGCCCGACGTCGACGCCCACGACGCGGTACCAGCCCTCGAGCCGGGCGAGCGCGATGTCGTTCGAGCGCACGAGCCGCGCGCCGTCGACGTTGATCAGCTGGCGGTCGAGCACGTCCTTCTTCAGGAGCACCTCTTGCGGACGCCGCTCGAACGGGCGGAGGTCGAGACGGACGGCGTGCATCGTGACGTGGCCGTCCGCGATCTCCTCGACGGCTTCGGCCGGGACGAACACCTGCCGGCCCGCGACGGTCGCGAGCACTCCCGTCACCGGCGGGTATTCGTCCTCGCCGAGGCGGACGATGAGGTCGTCGACGCGACCGAGCTTCGCGCCCGATCCGTCGCGGAGCTCGCCGCCCGCGACCAGCGACACATGCACGACACGTGGTGCGGATGCGGTCGAAGCCTCCATGGCTGACACGATACGCCCGTGCCTACACCGCGGGTTGCCATCGTCGGAGCAGGTGTCACCGGCCTCTCGATCGCCTTTCATCTCGCCGAGCGCGGCATCGGCCCCGTCCGCATCTACGACCGCGCGGGCGCCGGCGCAGGAGCGAGCGGCGTCCAGCCGGGCGGCGTGCGGCTGCAGTGGGGCACGGAGGTCAACTGTCGGATGGCGCTCGAGTCGCTGGCGTTCTGGCGCGAGGCGCAGAACCGGCTCGCCCCGCGGGTCGAGCTCGGCTGGCGCGCGTGCGGTTACCTCTGGCTCGCGCACTCCGACGCGGTGCTCGACAACCTGCGCGCGAACGTGGCGCTGCAGACCTCGCTCGGGATCCCGTCGCGCATCGTCGCGCCGGACGAGGCGGCTGACCTCGTACCCGGGCTGCAGACAGGCACGCTCGCCGGCGGCGCATGGTGCGCGGAGGACGGCTACTTCGACCGGCCGCAGGCGGTTGTCGAGGCGCTGGCGGCCCGCGCGGAGATCGAGCTCGCCGACATCCGCACGCTCGACGAGCTCGACGCGGAGACGGTCGTGGTTGCAGCAGGCGTCGACACGCCGCAGCTCGTCGACGTGCCGATCGTCGCCGAGGAGCGCTACCTCTTCTTCAGCGAGCCGATCCGCGAGCGGCTGCTCGAACCGCTCGTCATCGCACCCGAGCGGCGGTTCGCAGCGAAGCAGCTCGGCGACGGCCGCGTGCTCGCGAGCGATCTCGACGGACAGGACCGCGGTCACGTGCGCGATGTGATGCGCGAGCTGCTGCCTCAGCTCGAGTTCGCGCGGCTCGACACACTCGTGCCCGGAACGTACGACGTGACACCCGACCACCAGGCGATCCTCGGCCAGATCGACGAGCGCGTGTGGATTGCGGCCGGGTTCTCCGGCCACGGCTTCATGATGGCGCCCGCGGTCGGGCGCAGCATGGCGGCCGCGATCGCAGGCGAGCCGCCGAACGACTACCTGCAGGCGCTCTCGCCGGACCGTTTTACGCGCGGAGCGCAACTCCCGGAGCCATCCGTCGTTTAACCAATCGTGAGGTATCTGCTCGCCACGCCGCTCGCGGCGATCGCGGTCTACACGTATCACGCAACGAGCCGGCCGATCTCCGTGCCGGTGCGCAACGAGCTGATCCGCTCGAACCACTACCACTCGGGCTGTCCCGTGGCGCTCTCGGGCCTGCGCGTCCTGACGCTCACGTACTGGGGCTTCGACAACAAGCCGCACACGGGGCAGATGGTCGTGAACGCCCACGCCGTCGCCCCGCTGACGATCGTGTTCCGCAAGCTCTACGCCATGCGGTTCCCGATCCGCCACATGCAGCTCAGCGACATCTACGGGAAGGTCCCAGCCGACGGCGACGTCACCGCGTCGATGGAATGCCGGCAAGCCGTGCCGTCGCCGTGCTCGGGCGGCAGCGGAACCGGGAGCTGGTCGATGCACGCCTACGGGCTCGCCGTCGACATCAACCCCGTCGAGAACCCGTACGTCGGCTGCGGCCAGACGCGCGACAAGACCGCCGTCTCGTTCATGAAGCGGACGCCTTTGCGGCGAGGGATGGTGACGCCGGCCGTGCTCGCGGCGTTCCGGTCGGTCGGCTGGGGCTGGGGCGGCTCGTGGGCCGGCTCGACGAAGGACTACATGCACTTCTCGGCCAACGGCCACTAGGAGGCCAATGGCCCACTCGCTGCGTAGCGGCGGTACGCTGCCGCCGGAATGGCGAAGCGACGCAGAGTGGACCTCCAAGACATGACTGACGACGAGCTTCGCAGCCTGATTGCGGATGCCGGCCGCCGCGAGCGATGGATGCCGGGCGGATACTCATTTCGCCGCAAACGTTGGACCGCCATGCGCGCTCGGGGTGAGGCGGAGCTAGCGCGTCGCTCCCATCTCGCGAGCCCTCCTAGCGGTAAGTAGCTCTAGCCGTACCTGACTGACCCGTCAATCCGTTTAGGCGCCGGGCACTGCGGCCATCCCGTTGCCGGCATCCCCCTCGTCACCCAACGGAGGTACGGATCAATGAGACTCCTGCTCGCGCTGGCCGTCGTCACGGCAGTCGTCGGCGTCACGGGCGCATCGACTGCGTCCACGGACGCGGTCACGAACGCGAAGCACTTCTTCTGGGGCATGGACGTGAGCGCAAGCAGCGCCGCGAACGCCGTCGCGAACGACCTCATCTGGCACGGCGGCAACGCCGGCCCCGGCGCGATCGGCGTGCAGACGAAGCCGGCCGTCTACCTCATTTACTGGGGGACGGAATGGGCGCAGGGCTTCCAGACCGCCGACACCGACGGGACGCTCTACTCGAGCAAGACGCTGCAGAACTACGTGAACTCGTTCTTCAGCAACATCGGCGGCAGCCCCTGGGCCGACGTGCAGACCCAGTACTGCAACGTCGCACTGCCCGGCTCGACGAACTGCATCGGCGGCGCGGGCTTCGTCACGAACCCGAAGCACCAGCTCAAGGGGGTCTGGACGGATCCAACACCCGTGCCTGACGACATCATCGCGTCCGGGCTCGCGCAGAACCTCGTCGACGATCCGATCGCAACCGAAGCGATGCGCGCCTCTGCGCACTTCGGCTACGACCCGAACGCGACGTACATGATCCTCGTGCCGCCGCGCCCCGTCGCGACGGGCCAGCCCGCGTACTGCGGCTACCACTCGCAGACAACGAGCATCGACGGTCTCGGCAACCCATACCGGCTCGAGTACGCGTTCATCCCGTGGCAGAACACGGAATGGCCCGGCCTCGGCCAGGACTGCGGAATGCACAACGTGAACGCGACGAGCAACGCCTTCGGCAACGGCGTCTTCGACAGCTGGAGCATCGTCGTCGGACACGAGTACTCCGAGGCTGTCACCGATCCGGACAACTTCACCGGGATCCAGGACGGCTGGAACGACGCGCAGACGTCCGAGAACGGTGACAAGTGCGCCTGGATCGAGACGCAGAACATCTCCCTCGGCGGCCACCAGTTCGCGGTGCAGCCGACGTGGAGCAACGAAGCGTTCGACGCAGGCAAGGACGGCTGCCAGGTTTCGCGGTAGCTGCGAGCGAAGGAGGGGCCTGCGCGGCGCAGGCCCCTCCAGTCCGCAGCCTACGTCCGCCTTGGTAGCCCTCCCCGCCGCGTGCGAGACTTCCTCGCATGCGGAGACGATTCGGCCGGCATGACGGCGTGGACCGGGAGCTCTCGGCGGAGCGGCGCGAACGGGAGCTCGAGATCCGCCAGGCAGCTCTCGACGCTCAGCTCGACGCGCAGGAAAGCGAGCTTTCGGACGCGACCGCGGGCGCACGCGACCGTTTGCAGGATCTGCAGTACGAGCTCGACGCGATGCGCGCCGAGCGCGCACGTGTCGAGGACGAGCGCAAGCGGCTCGAAGCGGCCAGCCGCGCGGCGGAAGACGCGCTGATCGAGGCCGAAGCGACGCGGGCGGCCGCGCTGGAAGAAGAGCAGCGCCTCGTCGAGCGCGCACGGGAACTCGAGGAACACGCACGCGTGCTGGACGCACGCGACCGCGAGCTGCAGGCGAGCGCAGTCGAGATCGAGGCACTGCTCGTCGAGCGCGCCGAGGCGCTCAATGCCCGCGAACGCGAGCTAGACGTGCGTGCGCGCACGCTCGATCTGCACGGCGAGGAGCTGGACGAGGCGATCGCCGCCCAGCAACTCGAACAGGATGCGGCCCGCGCCGAGCGGTCCCGCGCCGAGGAAGCGCGCGCGCAGTCCGAAGAGAACCTCCGCGAAGTCGCTGCGATGCGAGACGCCGTCGATGTCGCGGCGCGCGAGCTGGCCGAGCTCGAACAGCGGCTGGCCGACCGCGAACGCGAGCTTGCCGCGCGCGAGACGGAGGCTGCAGCGCGCGAGCTCGAGATTCAAGCCGGCGGTGCGGAGATCGAGACGCTCCTCGCGGAGCGCACGCAGGCGCTGAACACGCTGCTCGACGACCGCTCGCGAGAGCTGGAAGCACGCGAGGAGCGGGTGGACGAGCGCGAGCGCGACGCCGACGCGCGGTCGCGTGAGCTCGAGACCTGGGCCGCTGCGCAAACGGCCGACCTCGACGCGCGCGCCGCCGAGCTCGACCGGTGGTCGCAGGAGCGCGGGCGGGAGCTCGATGCCCTCGAGGCCGAGCTCGGCGCCCGCGCCGGCGAGCTCGACCTCCGAATGGACAGTCTCGAGCAGCGCGCACGGGAGCTCGAGGCCCGCGAGGGGCGGCTCGTCGAGCGGACGGCAGAGCTCGAGGCCGTCGCGCAGCAGCAGCTCGAGGCACGCGCCCGTGCGCTCGACGTGCGCGCACAGGAGCAGCTGCAGGCCCGCATGCAGGCGCTCGAGGCGAATGCAGCGGCGCAGATCCAGCAGCTGCAAGCGCGGGCGGCCGAGCTCGAGCAGTGGTCGCGCCGGCTCGACGAGCATGCAGCCGACTCCGACGCGCGCGTCGGGCACGGCGTCTCGCCGATGGAAGCGATTGCGGAACATCAGCAGCGCTGGCCGACGACACCCGGCTCGAGCTTCCGCGAAGGCCTCGCAGCGCTCTCGCGCGACCAAGATTGATTTTTTAAAGCGGCGGCCGCTGGTATCGTCGAAGAGCGGCCCGCCGGGGCCGTCTATTTGTTGACCGGTACCAGGTACCCGCCGTTCTCGCACCGGCGACGAGGGACGAACGACTGGTACCTGGTACCGGCGTAATTCGAATGCCTGCATACACGAACACCGTCGATCCGCCCGATCTCGGCCTGCTGCCGACGTTCCGCAGGCTGCTCCGGCTCTGGTGGGCCGAGCGCCGCCTGGGCTTCCTGGGCCTGTCGCTCGCCTTCGGCTACACGCTGATCTCGATCGCGATCCCGCTGCTCATGCAGCGCGCGATCGACCACGCGATCGTCCACCACACGCAGCGGCTCTGGCCGTACGTGCTCGCGATCCTCGCGCTCGGCGCGGTGCGTTTCGGGATCAACTTCACGCGCCGCTACGCGACCGCGCGGATCGGCATCCGCATCGAGGCGCGGATGCGCGAGCTCCTGTACGAGGCGTACCTCCGCTACCCGCGCGCGTTCTTCGACCGGCACGCGACCGGCCAGGTGCTCTCGCGCGCGACGAACGACCTCTATCCGATCCGCTACTTCATCGGCTGGGGCCTCGTGCAGGGCATGCAGAGCCTGATGATGATCGTCGGCGCTGGGATCGTCCTCGTCATCGTCAACCCGCGGCTCGCGCTCTACACGGCAGTGGCGATGCCGCCGATCACCGCGCTCGCGCTGCGCTTCGCGCGCCGCGTCTCGCCGCTCTCGCGCCAGGTGCAGGAGCGCAAGGGCGACGTGACCGAGGCCGCCGACGAGGCCGTCGTCGGGATCGAGATGGTGCAGGCGTTCGGGCGCGAGGACGACGTCCGCGGCCGCTTCGGCGACCGCGCCGAGGCGGTGCGGAGCACGGTGCTCCGGCAGGCCGGCGTCGAGGCGCGCCACCTCCCGGGCCTCTACTACCTGCCTTCGCTCTCGATCGCCGCGGTTGTCTACTTCGGCGGCCTGCAAGTGATCCACGGTCATCTCTCAATCGGCCAGTTCGTCCTCTTCGAGACGCTGCTCCTCCAGCTCGTCTGGCCGCTGGAGGCGCTCGGCTGGATCACGAATCTCGCCCAGCGAGCGCTCGCCTCCGCGGGCCGCAGCTTCGCGTGGCTCGAGGGGATTCCCCCGCTGCCGGAACCGGCCGCCCCGAAGCACCTGCCCGCCGGGCCGCTGCCCGTGCGCTTCGACGCCGTGCGCTTCGCCTACGGCGGCGAGGGGGATGTCCTGCGCGACTTCGGCCTGACGATCGAAGCCGGCGAGATCGTCGCAATCTGCGGGCCGACCGGGTCAGGCAAGACGTCGCTGCTCAACCTCCTCCCCCGCTTCTACGACCCGACGGGCGGACACGTCCTCGTCGGCGGTGTCGACACGCGCGACGTCGCGATCGCCGAGCTGCGCGCCTCGGTTGCGCTCGTGACGCAGCGTCCGGTGCTCTTCTCCGTCCCGCTGCGAGAGAACCTCACCGCCGGGCGGACGGACGCGGACTGGGACGAGGTGCTCGCCGCGTGCACGGCCGCCGGGGTCGACGCCTTCGTCGACGAGCTGCCGGACGGCTACGACACGCTCATCGGCGAGCGGGGCATCAACCTCTCGGGCGGCCAGCGGCAGCGGGTCGCGCTCGCGCGCGCGCTCGTCACCGGAGCCCGCGTCGTCGTGCTCGACGATCCGCTCTCCGCGGTCGACACGCTCACCGAGCGCAGGCTCGTCGGCCGCCTCCGGCCCGCGCTCGCGGGCCACACGGTGCTCGTCGCGACGCAGCGGCTCTCGACGGTCGCGCTCGCCGACCGCGCCGTCGTGCTCGTGGACGGGCACATCGTCGAGTCGGGCTCACCCGCGGAGCTCCTGCGCGCCGGCGGCGCGTTCGCCTCCCTGTTCGGAGACGAGGTCGCAGCGTGAGACGCCTGCTGCGCTACCTCGAGGGACGGTGGCTGCGCGCCTTCCTGATGGTGCTCGTCGCGACCGGCAACGCCGCGTGCCAAACCGGCGGCTGGCTGCTCGTGCGGAGCGCGATCGACAAGGGCATCCGCGCCGGCAACACGCACTACCTCACCGTCATCGTCGTCATCTATCTCTGCGTCGCTGCGGTCGGCTGGATCCTGCAGGCATGGCTCATCCGCGGCCTGGCCGGGCTCGGCCAGGAGATGACGATCCGCCTGCGGCGCGATCTCTTCGATCACCTCACCGGCCTCTCGCTGCGCTACTTCTCGCAACAGAAGGCGGGCTGGATCATCGCGCGCCTGACGAGCGACGTCGACGCGGTCTCCGACGTGCTCTCGCAGGGGATGCCGACGCTCGTCTCCAACCTCGTGCTCCTCCCCGCCGCGGTGGCCGCGCTGTTCATCGCCGACTGGCGGCTCGGCCTCGTCATCCTCGCGGTCCTTCCGCCCACGCTCATCCTCACGCGCTGGTTCACGCGCGTCTCGCACGTCGCGCTCGTCGAGCAGCGCAACCGCATCGGCGCGGTGACGGCGCAGATTGCGGAGTCGGTCTCCGGGATGGCCGTCGTGCAGGCGTTCAACCGCGAGCGCGCGTTCCAGGCGCAGTTCGACGAGCTGAACGCCGCGAACCGCGAGCAGTCGACCTACGTGCAGAAGATCTTCTCGATCTTCTTCCCCTCGATCGAGTTCTTCGGCGTGATCGCGACCGGCGGCGTCCTGTTCTTCGGCGAGAAGCTGCTCGCGAACGACACGATGACGATCGGAACGCTGATCACGGCGCTCTACCTCCTGCAGCTCGTGTTCCAGCCGCTGCAGGAGCTCTCAGACGTATACGGGCAGCTGCAGTCGGGCGCGGCCGCGATGGTGAAGATCGCCGGCATCCTCGACGAGGAGCCGACGATCCGGGACCAGAAGCGCGCGCGCGACCTGCCGCGCATCGAAGGCGACCTCGACATCGACGAGGTCGTGTTCGGCTACGGCACCGAGCCGGTGCTGCACGGCATCGACATCCACGTCGCACAGGGAGGCTGTATCGCGCTCGTCGGAGAGTCGGGCGGAGGCAAGTCGACCCTCGCCCGCCTCATCGGCCGCTTCTACGACCCCGACGCGGGCGCGGTGCGGGTCGACGGCCACGATCTGCGCGCCGTGAAGCTGCGCTCGTACCGCCGCCAGCTCGGCGTCGTCCTTCAGGACCCGTTCCTCTTCAGCGGCACGATCGCGTCGAACATCCGCTTCGCGAAGCCGGACGCGACCGACGAGGAGGTCGTCGCGGCAGCGACAGCGGTAGGCGTCGACCGCATTGCCGCCCGGCTCTCGGACGGGCTCGACCATGTGGTGCGCGAGGGAGGCTCCGGCCTCTCGGCCGGCGAGCGCCAGCTCATCTCGATTGCGCGCGCTCTGCTCGCGGACCCGCGCATCCTCATCCTCGACGAGGCGACGTCGAACATCGACCGGCCCGCCGAAGTCCTGATCGAGCGCGCGCTCGACCGGCTGCTGCACGGCCGCACGTCGATCATCATCGCGCACCGGCTCTCGACCGTTCGGCGCGCAGACGAGATCCTGGTCATCGAGCACGGCCGGATCGTGCAGCGCGGCAGCGAGCGCACGCTCCTCGCCGAGGACGGGCCGTTTCGACGGCTCGCGCACGACCTCGAAGACAGCGCAACGGTTCGCTCAGCCGCGGGCTGAGAGCACACGCAGGCACGCGTCGACCACAGCCGGGTCGAACTGCGAGCCCGCCGCCTCGACGAGCCGGCGCTGCGCGACCTGAGACGTGAGCCTGCGGCGGTACGGCCGGTCGCTCGTCATCGCGTGATACGCGTCGCAGACGAAGATGATCCGCGACTCGAGCGGAATCTCCTCGGCCGCAAGCTGATCCGGATAACCGCGTCCGTCCCAGCGCTCGTGGCAGTGGCGCACGATCGCGCGCACCTCCTGCAGCCGGTCGATCGGCGTGATGATGCGCTCGCCGAGCGTCGGATGCGTCTCCATCACCGAGCGCTCCTCGGCGGTCAGCCGGCCGGGCTTGCGCAGGATGTCGCTCGGGATCCCGATCTTGCCGATGTCGTGCAGCAGCGCGCCGAGCTCGAGCCGCTTCAGCGTCGGCTCGTCGAGCTCGAGCTCGCGGCCGACTCCCATCGCGAGGTCGGTGATCCAGCGAGCATGCGTCGACGTGTACTCGTCGTTCGCCTCGAGCGCGTTCGCAAGCGCCTCGACGGTGGAGACGAATGCGTGCTGGAGCCCCTCGAAGCTGCTCGCGTTCGAGATGGCGAGGCGGGCTTGGTATGCCAGGCCGCCGAGCAGCCGCAGCTCGCGCTCGCCGAACTCGCCGTGGTCCGGGAGGACGGCGACGATGTAACCCATGCGCGTCGCGACGTTGAGCGGCGCGAGCGCGTACGAGGCACCGGGCTCGAGGGGGTCGCTCTCGATGTCGGAGTAGTCCTCCGGATGCAGGATGAACGGCTCGCGCCCCGCCACCCGGACCGCATTGCGCGCGTCGTACCGCCGCCGCTCCGCCTGCGCGAGTTGCTGCGCCGAGTGGCCGTGGTACGCGCGCGGGACGATCCAGCCGTCGTCTCCCTCGAGCCACACCGACGTTCGCGGCGAGTCGAGGATCACGGCCGAGAGCTCGACGACCCGCTGGAGTATCTCCTCGAGGCTCGACGCGGCGGCGAGCTCACGACCGAACTCCAGCAGGGACGTCGCGCTCTCGGCCTCGCGACGGGCGGCTTCGTACAACCTCGCGTTCTCGAACGCCACCGCGGCGTGCCCGGCGAGCACCTCGAGCAACCGCAAGTCGTCCTCGTCGAACTGGTTCAGGCCGAGCTTGGACATGACGATGACGCCGATGACACGCGTGCCGTAGCGCAGCGGGACGGCGAGGAGCGACTCCTCGATGTCGGCGGTCCCGGCGATGCGGCTCCCGAACTCGCAGCCGGCAGCGTCGCCGATGAGGAACGACTCGCCGGTCTCGGCACAGCGGCCGGTGACACCCCGGCCGACTCGGCCGCGCAGGAGCTCGGCCGACAGCGCGACCATGCCGCTCGCGAGCTCGCCGCGGAACGCAACCGGAATGAGCTCTTCGCCTTCGACGAGGAAGACGCGGCAGTTGTGGTAATCGACGAGCGAGCGGAGCTCGGCGGCGATCTCCTCGCCGATCTCGCGCACGTCGTTCAGGCGGTTGAGCTTGCCGGAAAGGCTCTGCAGCATCTTGAGGTGCGCGATCGACCGCACGTCGCGCGCGTGAGCGGGGGCGTCGGGCCGGGCCGTCTCGCCCTCCTCGTAGCGCGTGATCCGGTTCTTGCCGTGCGCCTTCGCGGTCATCATCGCCGCCTCCGCGCACGCGGCGAGCTCGCGGGGATTCATCGCGTGCTCGGGCCCGAGTGCGAGTCCGATCGAGACCGTGATCGAACCGACCGGCGGAACGTCGAGCTCCCCCAGGCGCGACAGGATCCGCTCTGCGACGCGCGTCGCGTCAGTCGCGTCGCACGCCTTCATGATCACCGCGAACTCCTCGCCGCCGAGACGGCAGACATCGTCCTCCGGCCGCACGCAGGTGCGCAGCGTGTCGGCGAGCAGGCGCAGGAGCTCGTCGCCCTCGCCGTGCCCGTGCACGTCGTTGATCCGCTTGAAGTCGTCGATGTCGAGCATCAGCACTGCGACCGGCGCGTGCGTGCGGCTCGCCTCCTGGAGCGCACCGAGCAGGCGCTCGTAGAAGCTGCGGTGGTTCAGCAGCCCCGTGAGCGAGTCGGTCTGGGCCTGGTGCTCGAGCCGCTCGCGGATCTGCGCGTTGTCGAGCGCAAGGGCCGCGGCGTCGGCGAAGCGCTTCGCGAGCTCGAACTCACCGGTGCTGAAGCTCGCGTCCAGGCCGGCGCGGTACATGTTCAGCATCCCCTTGATCTGCGAGCGCGCGATGAGCGGGATCGAGATGAGCGCCTCGGGCTCGACGGGCGTGCCGGGGACGATCGCGACGCGCGGATGAAGATGGGCCTGGTTCGTGTGCACCGCCTCACGGCGCCGCGCCGCCCAGCCCGTGATGCCCTGGTCGAACGGCACACGCGTCTGCATGACCTCGTCGACGTACTCGTTGCGCGCGAAGACAGGCGTGAGCAGCGCCTGCGCCTCATCGGCCTCGTAGATCGTGATCGTGTCGTGCGGGATCAGGTCGGCGAGCGTGTCGGCGATGCGCACGAGCACGGCGTCGAGCGTCTGCTCGGAGAGCAGCTCGTGGAAGACGTCGGCGAGCCGGCGGTACGACTCGGCGAGCTCGGTTGACCCGCTCTCCGGCACGGCGGCGCCGGCCTCGGGGATGAGGCGCAGATGCCCTTCGGCAACGGGAGTCGAATGCCGCAGGTGAAGCTCCTTGCTCGCGAAGAACGTGCCCCGTCTAGCATCGGGCCACCAGAGGCCTCCGACGTCCCCCGAGTGAGGGATCCGCAGGATTCGTCAGGGCCCGGGAAGGAACCGGGCGGCGGTCGTGAGACCGCCGCCCCAGGCCTCAGTCGCCCCAGTCGAAGTCGCGGGCGCGATCGACGGTCCAGAAACCGGAGTCCTCGATCTCGCCGGCAGCCGCGTTCTCCGCGGTCTCTTCGCCGGGCCAGGGCTTGCTTGCGTCGACAGCGGTCGGAGCGAAAGCCGGCTCGACGCCGTCCATCGTCTCCTCCTGCCGCGCCTGCTCTTCGGTCTTGAACAGCGGGTGGTTCTCGAAGGGATCCGCCGCCTTGTACTGCTCGATCGGCATGTGGCGATCGAGGTCGGCGTTGCGCTCCTTCAGGTCGAGGTGATCACGGATCACCTGCGCGAACAACGACGGTGTCTCTACCGGCATAACCTTCCTCCACTCGGGGACGTGCTCCTCGGGGGCATTGTACCCCGATTCGCCCCAGATTCCGACTTGAGACTACTAAAAG
>DATGEH010000055.1:0-14825 GCA_035310325.1 Gaiellaceae bacterium | reverse complement strand
ATTTGCAAGCCAGGCCAGCAACCGGGGATAAGCCTGTGGACGCTGTGGACAGCCGCTCGGGAAGCCGGTATTTGCCTAGGCAAAGACCCCGAGGGCCCGGAACTTGGCCCTCCGGCGGCGCCGAAGCTCGTCCCCGGGCACCTCGACGAGCTCGTCGAGGGCCTCCCGGAGCGATTCGCCGAGGAGCCGGGCGGCTGCGACATAGTCGGTGTGGGCCCCGCCTCCCGGCTCCGGGACGATCCCGTCGATCACGCCGAGCTCGAGGCAGTGGGCCGCATCGGGCTTGAAGGCGGCCGCCGCCTTCTTCGCCTCGCCGGCGTCGCGCCAGAGGATGGCTGCGCAGCCCTCCGGCGAGATGACGGAGTAGATCGCGTTCTCCTGCATGAGGACGCGGTCCGCGAGTGCGATCGCGATCGCGCCGCCCGAGCCGCCCTCGCCGATGACGCAGGCGACGGTCGGCACGGTCAGCTTCGCCATCGCGAGCTGCGCGGTTGCGATCGCGCCGCCCTGTCCGTGCTGCTCGGCGGCGACGCCCGGATACGCGCCCGGCGTATCGACGAGCGAGATCACGGGGAAGCCGTGCATCTCAGCGAGCTCCATGACGCGGATCGCCTTGCGGTAGCCCTCCGGAAACGGCATCCCGAACTGTCGCCGCGTGCGCTCTTGCAGATCACGTCCCTTCTGCTGGCCGACGACCGCGACCGTTCGCCCGTCGAGCTTGCCGAGACCGGTGACCATCGCGCCGTCGTCGCCGAGGCCGCGGTCGCCGTGCAGCTCGAACCAGTCGTCGAGCAAGCGCCCGACGTAGTCGAGCGTGTACGGACGCTGCGGATGGCGCGCGAGCGCAACCGACCGCCAGATCTCGTCGTCGGTCGGCTCCTGCCCAATCCGGTCGAGTTGGCGCTGCAAGCGCTCGAGCTCGCCCGAGAGCTTCGCGCCGCCGAGGAGGGGCATGCTGCGCAGCCGGCTCAGGCGCTCGCGCAGTCGCAACTCGTGCTCACTCGGGGGCATCGAACAACCTCAAGAGCCGGGAGAGCGTCGTGCGGAGCTCGGGCCTCGGGACGATCGCATCGAGATGGCCGAAGCGAAGGTTCTGCGCAGCGAGGCCGAAGTCGTCGGGGAGCTTCTCGCGGGTCGTCTGCTCGACCACACGCGGGCCGGTGAACGCGATGAGCGCGCCCGGCTCGGCCAGCAGAACGTCGCCGAGGCTCGCGAAGCTCGCGAGCACGCCCGCCGTCGTCGGATGCGCCATGACGACGACCATCGCCTGGCGAGCATCGTGCAGGTCGGCGACCGCGCACACGGTCTTCGGCAGCTGCATGAGCGAGAGGATCCCCTCCTGCATGCGCGCGCCACCCGAGCTCGTGACTGCGATGAGCGGGACGCTACGCTCGGCCGCCGAGTCACACGCGCGCGAGAACTTCTCGCCGACGACGCTGCCCATCGATCCGCCCATGAACGTGAAGTCCATGACCGCGAGCTCGCAGCCGCGCCCTTCGAGCGTCGCCTGGCCGATCACGATCGCGTCCGCGAGGCCGGTGTTCATCTCCGCCTCCGCGAGACGCTCGCTGTACGGCCGCAGGTCGAAGAACTGGAGCGGGTCCTCCGAGTGCAGCTCGGCCGCCTCCTCCTGGAAGGAGCCCTCGTCGGCGAGCGCCGCGATCCGCGACCGCGCACGCATGGGGAAGTGGTGGCCGCAGTGGGCGCAGACCCAGAGCGACCGTTCGAGCTCGTCGTCGCGGTAGTGCGAGTGGCAGCTGGGGCAGGTGTTCGGGTGCGACGGCGGCGGCGCCGGCTGGTCGTCAGTCTCGATCGAGACGTCGATATTGGCCACGTCGCAAGCTTAGACCGGGCCTCGCGACGGGGAGTTGCGCGTGGTCAGAACCCCAGGGCGGCGGCCAGACGGTGGAGCTTCTCGACGTTTGCAGGGTCGGGGGCGAGGCCGCTGAACCCGGCCCCGACGACCGTCGCCCGGTCGTGCGCAGACGCGAGGATCGCCTCGAGCTCGGCGAGGCCGGGGCCGCCAGGCTCGGGCATGAAGACGGTGAGCTCGCTCGGCTCGGCGACATCTGCGTCGAGGGCGACGTACACGGAGTCGACGCGGGCGAGCATTGCGTCGGGGTTGTCGTGGATGCCTGCGGATGCGATGAACTCGACCTCGGGCGGATCGAGATTACGGGCGCCGACGAGCGCGACGTTCTTCGCGTCGATCGCGCCGCCGTCGAGAAGCATGCGCAGCGGCATGCCCCACTCGTTGCCGGACGGCGACGTCTGCGGCGTGTTCAGGTCGCCGTGCGCGTCGAGCCAGAGAACGCCGAGGTTCTCGTGCCGCGCGGCCAGCCCTTCGATCGCGCCGATGTGCGAGCAGCAGCAGCCGCCGAGGATGAGCGGGCGTGCCGGCAAATCGGACGCGACAGCGAGCGTCTGCATGGCGAGCGAGTCCTCGTCGACGACCGACGCCTCCGGATAGTCGAGCGGGAGCCCCGCCGACTCGACCATCTTCTCGCCGCCGTCACCCCACGCACGCGGCACGCGGACGAGCCCGGCGCGGAACGTGCGTCCGCACGAGTGGCACTCGTACTCGCTGCCGATCGCGACGGCCGTGTTCGTACGGCAGTCCGGGCACTTTGCGCGCAGCAAGCTCATGCAGTCGCCTTCTCGAAGGCCACGCCGCACGCGCCGACCCGCATCCCGACGTCTTCGTAGAGCTGAACCGCTCCGGTCGCGTTCTGCGTGTCGACGTCGAGCGTCACGCGAGGCGTGCTACGGCGCCAGAACTCCGCGAACGTGCGATAGAGGAGCGCCTTGGCCAGACCTTTTCCACGCCACGCCGGCCGCACGCCGATCGCGCCGACGTAGCCGCCGCCCGCAACGCTCGGATCGTTCCTGGTCACAGCCGCAAGCTCGTCGCCGTCGCGTACGACGAACCACACCGGCCCGTGCTCGTCGTGGTGCTGGTCCCTGCGCAACTCGAGCCAGTCGTCGAAGGGCTGCGGATGCCACTCCCAGTGGTCCGCGAACGCCTCGTTCAACGCGTCGTAGAACGCGCGTTGCTCGCCGTCGTGCAGCTCGTCGAGGACGAGGCCGGCGGGCAGCGCGGGCACGACCGGCTCCTCCGTCAGCTCGATCTCCATCTCGTAGAAGCGGCGCACCTCGCGGTAGCCGCGCGACTCGAACAGCGCGCGCGCGGCAGTGTCAGGTTCCGCGCAGCCGCAATGGATCTTCTTCGTCTTGTTCGCGCGGGCGAAGGCTTCGCCGCGCTCGACGATCTCGGTTCCGATGCCGCGACCCTTCGCTGCGACCGTGCCGCGCACGTTCGCCGCGTCCCCGTGCACGCCGAAAGCGGCCGTGGCGACGAGCTCGCCGTCCTCTTCCCAGAGCCACGCCTCTTTGAAGAACTTGCCGAACAGGAGGATGTCCGCGGCCTGTATCCGCCCAGGGCGCCCGTAATGGATCTCCTCGTCTGCAGAGATGAGCGCCGCGGTAACCGCCGCGTCGTCGTCGGTGAACGGCCGAACGTTCATGCCGCGAGCGAGTCGAGCGCAGCGCCGAGGCCGGCGAGCGTGTGCAGCTCGACATCCGGCTGCGGCTCCGGCTCCTCGCCGAGCCGGTTGATCCAGATGGTCGGCAGCCCGAGCTCGCGCGCCGGCGCGACGTCGTGGAAGAGGCTCGCGCCGACGTGCACGTGCCCGTCTGCGTGCACGCGCTTGGCGAACTCGTTCCAGTGTCCCTGTGCCGGCTTGTACGACCCGATCTCGGAAGCGACGATCGCGAGCTCGAACGGCACGCCGATCCGCTTCATCGACGCGTCGATGAAGTCGCGATCCGTGTTCGAGAGGATCGCGAGCTTCCAGCCGCGCGAACGAACGTCCTCGAGCGACTCGCGCACTTCGGGGAACGGCTCCCAGTCCGGCAGCGAGCAGCCGAGCGCGTCGTCCTCCCCGCCCGGCACGTCGGCCAGGCGAGAGAGCGTCACCGCCATCACCTCCCGGTAGCTGCGCGTGGGCTCCTCCCGTTGGACCTGTGGCTCGAGCTCGTGGTAGCGATGCAACAGCTCCGATGCGCTACCGGCGCCGAAGAGCCGTTCGAGCTCACGGCCGATGCCGCCGTTCCAGTCGATCAGCGTGCCATAGCAGTCGAAGGTCGCCCAACGCTCCACGTGGGGAACCTTACGCCGCCGGGCGAAAGGCAAGCAGCTCAGGCCCGTGCTCGTCGAGCCAGTCGCGATGCGCGCGGTAGTCCGGCCGCCGCGCTTCGACGAGCTCCCAGAAGCGGGCGGAGTGATTGTGCTCACGCAAATGGCAGAGCTCGTGGACGACGACGTAGTCGAGCACCTCGAACGGCGCGATCGCGAGCCGCCAGTTGAACGAGAGCGCGCCGGTCGTCGAGCACGAGCCCCAGCGCGTGCGCTGGTCGCGGATCGTGATCCGCTCGACCTTGACGCCGAGCGCGTTCGCCTCTTCGTCGGCGACCATGGCGACGAGCTCGCGCGCAGCGCGGCGCGCATCCTCCTCCGAGATGCTGCGGGGGTCGAGGCGCAGCTTCCGCCGCTGCTTCTTCCGCTCCGCCGTGATCCACTCGACGTTGTCGGCGATGACGCGCTCGATCTCGTCGTCGCTCATCCAGGTCGGGACGGTGAGCGTGGCGGGTGCGCCCCATTCAACCGTCATAGCCCAGCGCTTGGCACGCCGCGAACGGCGCACCTCCACGAGCTCGTGCACATGGAAAAGGCTACGAGTACTTACGGATGACGACGCACGAATTGTGGCCGCCGAAGCCGAACGAATTGTTCACCGCATACTCGACGTCGACCTTGCGCGCTTCGTTCGGCACGTAGTCGAGATCGCATTCCGGATCGGGATGCTCGTAGTTGATCGTCGGCGGCAGCACGCCTTCGTGCACCGCGAGCGTCGTGAACAGCGCCTCGACCGCGCCGGTTCCGCCAAGGCAGTGGCCGGTCGCGCCTTTCGTGCCGGACACCGGCGTCTTGTACGCCTGCTCCTCGCCGAGGGCGAGCTTGATCACGCGCGTCTCGCTCGAGTCGCCGATCGGCGTCGAGGTCGCATGCGCGTTGACGTAGCCGACCTGCTCGGGCGTAATGCCTGCGTCGGCCATTGCCATCGTGAGCGCACGCGCAGGGTTGACACCGGTCGGGTCCGGCTCGGTGATGTGGCTCGCGTCGGCGGACACGCCGTAGCCTGCAAGCTCGGCGTAGATCTTCGCGCCGCGCCGCTTCGCGTGCTCGAGCTCCTCGAGGACGAGTACCGCTCCCGCCTCGCCCATCACGAACCCGTCGCGCTCGGCATCGAACGGGCGTGACGCATGCAAGGGATCGTCGTTGCGCCGCGAGAGCGCGCGCATCGCGCCGAAGCCCGCAATGCCGACCTTGTTGATCGCCGCCTCGGTGCCGCCGCAGAACATGACGTCCGCGCGGCCGAGGCGAATCGCGTCGGTGCCGTCGCCGATCGCCATGTTCGAGGCGGCGCACGCGGTGCACTGCGACGAGAGCGGTCCTTTGGTGCCGAGCTCCATCGACACCCAGCCTGCGCCCATGTTCGGGATGATCGCCGGGATCGCGAACGGGTTGACGCGATCGGGACCACGCGTGATGAGGGTGTCGTAGCAGTCCTGGTACGACTTGAGCCCGCCGATGCCGGTCGCGATCGAGGCGCCGACACGGTCCTGTTCTTTGGAGATGTCGAGACCCGAGTCCTGCTCGGCCTGCCGGGCGGCGGCGACGATGAGCTGCGCAAACCGGTCCATGCGCCTCGCCTGCTTGAAGTCGATCCAGTCGGCCGGATTGAAGTCCTTCACCTCGCACGCGAACTTCACCGGGAAGTCGGCGATGTCGAACTGCGTGATCGGGCCGGCGCCGGACTCGCCACGGATGAGCGCGTCCCACGTGGTGCGGACGTCGTTTCCAAGCGGCGTGAGAGCACCGAGCCCGGTGATGACGACTCGGCGCCTGCCGTTGAGAGATCCGTTTCCTGTGGTCACATTCCCAGACCGCCGTCGACGAGCAGCACCTCGCCCGTTATGAACGAGGCCTCGTCGGAGCAGAGGAAGCGTACCGCCCCTGCCACGTCCTCCGGGTTTCCGAGCCGGCCGAGCGGCGTATTCGTGAGCATCGCGGCCGTGGCCTCCTCCGGGAGCACGTCGGTGAGCTGAGTTTTCACGTATCCGGGCGCGACGACGTTCGCGCGCACATTGCGACTGCCGAGCTCGCGAGCGAGCGACTTCGTGAAGCCGATGATCCCCGCTTTCGACGCCGCGTAGTTCGTCTGGCCCCAGTTGCCGTGGACCCCGACGATCGACGAGACGTTGACGATCGAGCCGCCGCGCTTCTTCATCATCGGCCGACAGACGGCGCGACAGGTGTAGAAGACGGACGAGAGGTTCGTCTCGATGACCGTACGCCAGTCGTCGTCGGGCATGCGCGCAAGGAGACCGTCGCGTGTGAGGCCTGCGTTGTTCACGAGGATGTCGAGATCGCCCGCCTCCTCGACCAGGCGGCGCGCGTCGTCGGCGCTCGAGACGTCGGCCTGCACCGCGCGCGCGCCGAGGTCGGACGCAAGCGCCTCCGCCTCGTCCTTCCCGGAGCGGTAGCCGAGGACCACGGACGCCCCCGCTGCGGCGAGCTCCGTCGCGATCGCACGGCCGATGCCACGCGAGGCGCCGGTGACGAGCGCCGTCTTCCCTTCGAGCGATGCGAACGTCACGCTTCGGAGGCGAGCGCCTCGTGGAGCTTGTCGAGCGCCGCGAGGTTGTTCACCGAGATCGCCTTCACGCTGCGGTCGATGCGCTTCAGGAGACCGGAAAGCACGTTGCCGGGCCCAACCTCGACGAACGTGCGGACGCCCTCGCGCATGAGCTCGCTGGCCGACTGCGTGAAGCGCACGGGCGCGGTGAGCTGATCGACGAGCAGCGGGCCGATGCGGTGCGCCGACTCGATGCGTGCAGTCACCGTCGACATGAACGGCGCGGTCGGCTCCTGGAACTTGATCCGTTCGATTGCAGGACGAAGCCGATCCGCCGCGCGCGCAACGAGCGGCGAATGGAACGCGCCCGAGACGTTGAGCTTCACTGCACGGCGCGCGCCTTCCTCCTGCGCGCGTGTGCAGCACTCGTCGACCGCAAGGTCCTCGCCGGAGACCACGATCTGCCCGGGGCAGTTGTAGTTCGCCGGCCACACGCCGAGGATCTTGCGGCACAGCGTCTCGACCACCTCGTCCTCGAGCCCGAGGATCGCCGCCATCGAGCCGGGATGCCGCGCGGCGGCCTCCGCCATCGCGATCCCGCGCTCGCGCACAAGCGCGAGCGCCTCCTCGAGGGTCATCGCCTCGGCTGCTGCGAGGGCGGCGAACTCGCCGACCGAATGGCCGATGACGAAGTCGGGCTCGATTCCGCGTGCCCGCACCGCGGCCAACACAGCGAGCGACGTCGCAACGAGCGCCGGCTGCTGCACCGAGGTGTCGACGAGCTCCGACGCGTCCGCGTGGAAGCACAGGTGCTCGAGATCGAGGCCCGACGCCTTGCTACTGCGCGCATACACGTCCCGCGCGCCCGAGTCGGCGTCGGCGATGTCGCGGCCCATCCCCGCCTCGACCGATCCCTGGCCCGGGAAGCAGAACGCGATCTTGCTCTGACTGCTCATGGCGTTCCGTTCGCCGTCCAGCGAATCAAAGAGCTCCCCCACGTCAAGCCGGCGCCCATGCCGGTCATGAGCACGAGCTTCCCAGGCTCGAGGCGCCCGTCGGTCGCCGCTTCGGCCAAGGCGAGCGGGATCGAGCCGGACGAGGTGTTGCCATAACGGTCGACGTTGATCACCACCCGATCAGACGGGACGCCGAGCTTGCGGGTTGCGTGGTCGATGATCCGGCGGTTGGCCTGGTGTGGCACATAGACGTCGACCTCGTCGATCGAGACACCGCATTTCTCCATCAGATCCTCGGCCGACTGGACGAGTATCCGCGTCGCGAATTTGAACACTTCCGGCCCGTTCATCTTGACGTACTTGTCGGGCTCGTCAAAGAGCCGCGAGCCGCTACCCGGAAGCCACAGATTTCTGCCGCCCTTGCCGTCGGCCCCGAGCTCGAAGCCGAGAAAGCCCTCGTCGGGGACCACTTCGAGAGTGACCGCACCCGCTCCGTCGCCGAAGAGGACGAGCGTCGAGCGATCGCCCCAGTCGAGGATCCGCGAGAGGACGTCGCCGCCGACGATGAGCGCACGCTTCGCGAGCCCGCTCGCGAGCATCCCGTAGCCCTGCGCAAGCGCGTACATGAAGCCCGTGCAACCGGCCGACAGGTCGTAGGCCGCGGCATCGGCGGCCCCGAGCTCGTCGGCCATGATCGCCGCGGTCGACGGGAACGACATGTCCGGAGTCACCGTCGCGACGATGAGCAGGTCGATGTCCTTACCCTCGAGACCCGCCTGCGCGAGCGCGTCGCGGCTCGCGGGCAGCGCCAGATCGGAGAGCGCTTGGCTCTTGTCGGCGATGCGGCGCTCGCGAATGCCGGTCCGTTCCTGGATCCACTCGTCCGAGGTGTCGATGTATTGCTTCAACTCGTCGTTCGTGACGACGCGGTCCGGCACCTTCGCGCCGAGACCGGTGATCGAGACCTCGAGCCCTTGTTTCGCGGTGCCGATCATTCGCCGACGAAGACGGTCAGCATCGCTTCCGCGGCAGTCTCGCCGTCGACGCTGGCGCGTCCCTCACCCTTCGCGATGGGGCCGCGCACGCGGACGAACTCGCACTCGAGCAGGAGCAGGTCGCCGGGCTCGACGACGCGCTTGAAGCGGCAGCCGTCAATGCCGGCGAAGAACGGGATCTTCCCGCGGTTCGCCTCGTCGGCGAGGACCGCGACGGCGCCGGCTTGTGCGATCGCCTCGATCGTGAGCACGCCGGGCATCACCGGCCGCTCGGGGAAGTGGCCGGGAAACCACCAGTCGTCCGCGCGGATCTGGCGGCGGCCGACCACGCGCTTCCCGGGCTCCAGCTCGAGGATCTCGTCCACGAGCAAAAAGGGCGGGCGATGCGGGATCAGCTGCTCGATCACGTCCCGGCCGAACGGGGCCGCGGGCAGGGTCAAGCGACGTCCCGGTCCTCGAGGTGCTCGCGCAGCCGGTTGCGGCCGCGGTGCGCATGGCACTTCGCGGTGCCGACAGGCATGTCGACCGCTTCCGCGATCTCCTCGAACGAGTAGCCGAGCGCGTCCTTCAGCACGACGACCTGCGCCTGCTGGGGCGAGATCCCGGCGAGCGAGTCGCACAGCTCACGGCGAAGCTCGGACATGCCGGCGACGCGGTGCGGATCTCCTTCGGGTCCTGCGCGCAGATCGTCGCCGAGCGGCTCGTGCCTGCGCTTCGAGCCGCGCTCGGCCGCGTCGCGGCAGGTGTTGACGACGAGGCGATGCAGCCACGTCGAGAACTGCGAGTCGCCGCGGAACTGCTTCAGCCGGACGCAGAGCTTTGCAAGCGACTCCTGCGCAGCGTCGCGGGCATCCTCGGGATCGCGCAGCAGATGGCGCGCGAGCCGTTCGACCTTCGGCGCATGCCGTTCGCAGAGGGCCGCCAGTGCAAGCTCGTCGCCGTGCTTCGCGCGCGTGACGAGGATCGGATCGCTCAGCTTCTCGTAGTCGAGGGCTCGGTCCTGCCGAAGGGGCTGCCGGATCGCCTTCACGACCGCTCTAGTCTAGTGGGGCGTGTCGGATCTATCTCCTGACGCAGTGATCCCGCTGCTGCACGGCCGCTTCGGGACGCCGTATCGCTTCGTCGAGTCGAGCCCGTCGACGCAACGTGAGGTCGACGTGGGCGACCCCGAGGGCGCCGTCGTCGTCGCGGATCACCAGACGGAGGGCCGCGGCCGCCTCGGCCGTGTGTGGACGGATACACCGGGCCGCTCGCTCCTCTTCTCGATCCAGTTGCGCCCGGCCCGCCCTGTCTCCGAATGGCCCGAGCTGTCCGTCATCGCCGGCGAGGCGGTCGCCGCCGCGCTTCCGGCCCCCGCCTCGGTCCTGCATCCGAACGACGTGCTGATCGCCGGCCGCAAGATGGCGGGCATCCTTCCCGAGGCAAGCGACGGCCGCGTGGTGCTCGGCGTCGGCGTGAACGTCAACCAGACCGCCGACGAGCTGCCCGACGAAGCGCGCAAGCCGCCGACCTCACTGCGCGTCGAACTCGGCCACGAGGTCGGGCGAGCGCCGCTGCTCGCCGCGATCCTGCTCGAGCTCGAGACGCGGTACGACGCGTGGGCGGGCGTATCCTGAAGCCGTGAGCCGCTGGCTGTACGCCGTGATCGCCGCGCTCGTCCTCGCCGGCGCCGCGGGCGCCGCCACCTCGCAGCCGAAGGTGCTGGACATCCGCTTCGGGCCCGACCTCGAGATCAACCCGGTGACGAAGGACTACGTCACCCATCAGCTCTCACGCGCGGCCTCGGACGGCTACGACGCCGCCGTCATCGAGCTCGACACGCCGGGCGGATTGTCGACCTCGATGAAGTCCATCTATACGGCGGAGCTGAACGCGAAGCTCCCGGTCATCGTGTACGTCTCGCCGAACGGCGCGCGCGCTGCCTCCGCGGGTGTGTGGGTTTCGCAGGCCGCGGACGTGCTCGCGATGGCTCCGACGTCGAACATCGGCTCCTCGACGCCGATCGAAGGGAACGGCGCGAACCTCGGCTCCGACCTGCGGCGCAAGGTGATCAACGACGCCGTCGCCTCGCTCACCGCGCTAGCGGCCGCGCATCACCGCAACACGGAGTGGCCAGCGAAAGCGGTCCGGGTCGCGTCGAACCTCACCTCCACCCAGGCGTTGCAGATGCACGTCATCGACTTCATCTCGCCGAGCCTGCCCGCCCTCCTCAAGACGCTGGACGGCTACAAGACGAAGGACGCGCAGCGCCCGTTCACGCTGCACCTCTCCGGCGCGCGCATCGACCATGTGAAGCCGGGCTTCATCACGCGGCTCCTGAACACCGTCATCGACCCGAACCTCATCTCGCTGCTCTTCCTCGCCGGGCTCGCAGGGCTCATCTTCGAAGTGCTGCATCCGGGAATCGTCCTTCCGGGAGCGCTGGGCGCCGTCTCGCTCGTCATCGCGCTGTACGGCTTCTCCGTCCTCAACCCGAGCTGGGGTGGCCTCGCGCTGATCACCCTTGGAGTCGCGCTACTCGTGATCGACCTGCACGCGCAGACGCATGGCGTCCTCACGGTCGGCGGGCTGGTCCCGCTCGGCTTCGGGATGGCGCTGCTGTTCCAGAACGAGCCGACGACATACCGCGTGAACACCTGGCTCGTCGTCGGGGTCGCAACCGCGATCGGCGCGTTCTGGGCCTTCGCGATCGGAAAGGGCTTCGCCGCACGCCGGCTGCCGGTCTCCGTGGGGCCACAGGCAATCGTCGGGCAGAAGGGCGAAGTGCGCGCTCCCGGTCTCGTCTTCGTGAACGGCGAGCTCTGGCAGGCGCACGCCGAGGACGATTCCGAGCTGGCGCCCGGCGAAGACGTCGAAGTGACGTCCGTGAACGGCCTTCAGCTGATCGTCAAGCGATAGGATCGAGCCATGCTCGGGTTCGTTCGAATCATGCGGGAGTACGAGCGGGGAATTATGTTCCGCCTCGGCCGCCTGCTCGACCCGCCGCGCGGCCCGGGCGTCGTCTTCAAGATCCCGTTCGTCGACCAGCTCGTAAAGGTCGACCTCCGGACGATCACGCTCAACATCCCGCCGCAGGAAGTGATCACGAAGGACAACGTGCCCGTGCGCGTGAACGCGGTCGCGTACTTCCGCATCGTCGATCCGAACGCGGCGATCGTGCAGGTCGAGAACTTCATGGTCGCGACGTCGCAGATCGCGCAGACGACACTGCGCGCGGTGCTCGGCCAGCATGTGCTCGACGAGCTGCTCTCCGAGCGCGAGAAGATCAACGCGATCCTCCAGGAGATCATCGACGGAGCGACCGGGCCATGGGGCATCAAGGTCTCGATCGTCGAAGTGAAGGACGTCGAGATCCCCGCGACGATGCAGCGCGCCATGGCGCGCCAGGCCGAGGCCGAACGTGAACGGCGCGCGAAGATCATCAACGCCGAGGGCGAGTTCCAGGCGGCCGAGAAGCTGAAGGACGCGGCCGTCGTCATCGAGGAGCACCCGATCGCGCTGCAGCTGCGCTACCTGCAGACGCTGCTCGAGCTCGGCGCCGGCAACACGTCGACGATCATCTTCCCGGCGCCGATCGACCTCATCCGGCCGTTCCTGGACAGAAAGGGCACCTCGGGGTAGAGAGGCTGGTGCCAGGCACCAGTCGTCCGTCCCTGGCTCACCGTTACGCCAACGTCAGGTGCCTGGCACCTGTCGTCGGACCGCGCTACGCGGACTGAATTTCGCGGAACCGGCGCGCGGCCTCGATGGCGGCGCCGAGGTTCAGGCCCTTGTCCTTCGCCTGCTTGATGAGCATCACGGTCTCCAAGGCGTCGATGTCGTAGATCCGCTGCTTCTTGCCCTTGGTCGGGATCTGCGCCTTGTTCGTCCAGTAGTCGAGCTGCATCTTCGAGATGCCCGCGATCTGGCAGACCTGCCCGAGGTAGAGCTCGACCTTGCCGAGATGCTCGGCCAGATTTATCGGTTCCAACAGGTCTACTTGCCGACTGATTGCCATAACCATCCCCGTTGTGAGCTACAAAACCCCGCCCCTCACCGAGAGTTATAGAGGGGAAACGTACAAATGGGAAGCCCAATCTTCCGAAATCTCCCCCTTCCGGGGGAAGCCCTACTCGGACAGGGCGTCGGCGGGGTCTTCCACAGCGACCTGGGCCTCGTCGTCGGACTCGACGACCGGGGCCAGCGATGAGACTTTCTCGTCGCCGCGGAGCCGCATGACGATGACCCCCTGGGTGGCACGCCCGAGACGCTTCACGTCCTCGACCGGCATACGGATGACCGTGCCGCCGGTGGAGATGAGCATCACCTGGTACCCGTCGCGGACGACGCGCGCCCCGGCGAGCGTGCCCTTCGCCTCGGTGAGCTGGATCGTCTTCACTCCCATGCCGCCACGACCCTTCCGCGGGTAGTCGGCGACACGCGTGCGCTTGCCGTGTCCGTTCTCGGTGACGACGAGCAGGTCGGAGTTGTCCTGCGCGATGTTGATCGAGATGACTTCGTCGCCCTTGCGCAGCTTCATGCCGGCGACGCCCGACGTGTCGCGCCCCATCGGCCGCACGCTCGTCTCGTGGAAGCGGATCGCCTGGCCGAGCTTCGACACCATGAGGATGTCGGAGTCGCCTGACGAGTGCCGAACGGCGACGAGCTCGTCGCCGTCGCGCATCTTGATCGCGATGATGCCGTCGGCGCGCAGCGGCGTGTTGTACGCGACGAGCTCCGTCTTCTTGACGACGCCGTTCTTCGTCCCGAACACGAGGTACTTCGCCTCGGAGAAGTCGCGCGTCTGGACGACCGCGCGCACGGTCTCACCCTGGCGGAACGGCAGCAGGTTGACGATCGCGCGGCCCTTCGACTGGCGCGAGCCGAGCGGTAGCTCGTGGACCTTCAGCCGGTAGACCTTGCCGACGTTCGAGAAGAAGAGGATGTAGTCGTGTGTCGACGCGACGAAGAGATGCTCGATGTAGTCCTCGTCCTTCAGCTCCATGCCCATGACGCCGATACCGCCGCGCCGCTGCTCGCGGTACGCGGTCACCGGTAGCCGCTTGATGTAGCCCGAGCGCGTGATCGCGATGACCATGTCCTCCTCCGCGATGAGGTCCTCGAGCTCGAGCTCCTCTTCCGCGTGGACGATCTCGCTGCGCCGGTCGTCGTTCTTGCCGTAGATCTCCTTGATCTCGAGCAGCTCCTCGCGGATGAGCGCGTCGATGCGCGCCTGGTCGCCGAGGATCGCGCGCAGCTCGGCGATGCGCTCGGTGAGATCCTTGTACTCGGCCTCGATCTCCTTGCGGGCGAGCCCGGTGAGGCGCGCGAGGCGGAGGTCGAGAATCGCCTGCGCCTGGATCTCGGAGAGCGCGAACTGCGACATCAGCTTCTCGCGCGCGTCGTCGGTGTCGTCGGCGGCACGGATGAGCGCGACGATCGCGTCGATGTTGTCGAGCGCGATGAGATAGCCCTCCAGCACATGCGCGCGACTCTCGGCCTTGCGCAGCTCGTCCTTCGTGCGGCGCGTGACGACTTCGCGCTGGAACTCGAGGTAATGCGTGATCAGCTCGAGCAGCGACAGCGTCTTCGGAACGTTGTCGACGAGCGCGACGGCGTTGTAGCCGAACGTCGACTGCAGCGGCGTGTGCTTGAACAGCTTGTTGAGCGCGACCTGCGGGACCGCGTCGCGCTTCAGCTCGACCTGGATGCGCATGCCGGTCCGGTCGGAATGGTCGGCAAGGTCGGAGATCTCGGTGAGCACCTTCTCCTGCACGAGATCGGCGATCTTGCGGATCACTCCCGACTCCCCGCCCTTCTTCACGCCGTAGGGCAACTCGGTGATGACGATCGCCGACTTCCCGCCGCGCAGCTCTTCGATGTGGGCGCGCGCGCGCATGACGATGCGGCCGCGGCCCGTGCGGTACGAGTCGCGGATACCGGAGCGGCCGACGATGATCGCGCCCGTCGGAAAGTCGGGGCCCTTGATGTGCGCCATGAGGCCTTCGACGTCGATGTCGGGCTTGTCGATCATCGCGACGACCGCGTCGATCGTCTCGGCGAGCCGGTGCGGCGGCATGTTCGTCGCCATCCCGACGGCGATGCCGGTGGAGCCGTTGACGAGCAGGTTCGGGAAGCGCGACGGGAGTACCGTCGGCTGCCGGCGCGACTCGTCGTAGTTCGGCTCGAAGTCGACG
>DATGEH010000054.1:0-7852 GCA_035310325.1 Gaiellaceae bacterium | reverse complement strand
CGCCGTTCACTCGCTGACGAACCCAGGACCGGAGCAGCTCGTCGGCCCGCCGCCGAAGGACGACAAGGGCCGCCCGCTCGCGCCGTACGACGCCTGGGGCCACGACCACGTCTGGTGGCTCGACCGCATGGTGCGCACGTCGCGTCCCCTCGTCGAGCGGATGGCGCTCGTCTGGCACGACTGGTTCGCGACGTCGAACGACAGCGTCGACTCGCAGCGGCTGATGCTGAACCAGAACCAGCTCTTCCGCGTGCACGGGCTCGGCTCGTTCGACGACCTTCTGCTCGACGTGACGAAGGACCCGGCGATGCTCCTCTTCCTCAACGGCAGCGACAACTCGAAGTGGTCGCCGAACGAGAACTACGCGCGCGAGATGATGGAGCTCTTCACGCTCGGCGCCGGGCGCGGCTACGGCGAGACGGACGTCCGCCAGAACGCGCGCGCGCTCACGGGCTTCCGCGACGACTGGCGGCAGGGCGTCGGCGACGTCGACTTCCGCTACGACCCGCTCTACCACGACGACGGGATGAAGACGATCTTCCGCAGGCGCGGCGCCTTCACCTGGAAGGGCTCGCGCCGGGGTTCACGAGCCCAGTGGGGTACCCGAAATCGCAGGACGCGTTCCCGAAGCGGCTCGCCGGGCTCGCGGCGATGATCGCAGGCGGGCTGCCGCTGCGCGCGGTCGCGCTCACCGCGCCCGGCCACTACGACACGCACTCGAACGAGGTGGGCGACCTGGCGCAGGGACTGCAGCTCACCTCCGACTCCCTGCTCGCGTTCCAGCGCGACCTCGAGACGCGCGGCCTCGCCGACCGTGTGCTCGTGCACGTGTGGTCGGAGTTCGGGCGGCGCGCGCAGGAAAACGGCTCCCAGGGGACCGACCACGGTGCAGCCGGCGTCGGCTTCCTCGTGGGGACGCGCGCAAGCGGGAAGATGGTCGGAGAGTTCCCGGGCCTGAAGGACGGCCTCGATTCCGACGGCAACGTGAAGGCGACGGCCGACTTCCGCGCCGTCTACGCGTCGCTGCTCGAGCAATGGCTCGGCGTCGACGCGGCGAGCGTCATTCCGAGCGCGGGAGCGTTCCCGCGCCCCGCACTCGTCAAGTAGCTAGACGCAGAGCTCTTTGAGGCGCTGCATCGACGAGGCGGCGTTCTGCCCGGTCGGAATCGACGCGACGACCGCGGCGCGAAGCGCCTCGAGCTCGTCTCTCGTCGGCATGAGGTGAATGCGCACGCCTGCGACGCGGAGCGCTGCGATCTCGTCGGCGATATCGGTGGCCGCACTCGTGGCGAGCCCCTGCAGTGCCTTCAGCAGGCGATCGAGCTCGTCCTGGCGCAGCGCGACGGTTCCGCGGCCGATGGTGACCTCTGTGCGCGGAGCAGCGACGGCGCGCATCTCAGCGCTCCCGGTAGACGATGCGGCCGCGGGTGAGGTCGTACGGCGAGAGCTCGACCTTCACGCGGTCGCCCGGGTTGATGCGGATGCGGTAGCGGCGCATGCGCCCGCTCGTGTATGCGAGTGCCTCGTGTCCGCCTTCGAGCGAGACCTTGTACATGCCGGAGCGGAACGCCTCGATGACGTCGCCCTCGATCTCGATCTTCTCTTCCTTGTCCGCCACTAGACCGCCTGCACGTTCCGTGCCTCCGGCCCCTTCGCACCCTCTTCGAGCTCGAACTCGACCTTCGCGCCTTCGGCGAGCGACTTGTGCCCGTCGCCTGCGATCGTGGAGAAATGGACGAAGACGTCCTTGCCGCCGCCTTCGGGCTCGATGAACCCGTAACCCTTCGCGTCGTTGAACCACTTCACTGTTCCCGTTGCCATGAAACGCCTCCTCTGATGAACGGGCAGAGGAGGCGCGAACTGCGCAACCAGAAGCTCGCTCTGTGTCCATGGACCGTAGCACGATGGCCGCTAAACTGGGCTTTCCCGAGCGAGAGGATGTCCGATTTGAGGCCGCTGCTGCGCGGCGTGTTGCACGAGGTGGCGTTCTTCGCCGCGCTCGTGATCGGCGTCCTTTTCGGGCTCTATGCGAGTGGCGCGCGCCAGTCGGTCGGCGCGGCCGTGTTTGCGGGCTCGGTGGTGCTGATGTTCGGGGCGAGCGCGCTCTACCACCGCGTGTGGTGGAGCGATCGCATGCGGCCGTGGATGCGCCGGCTCGACCACGCGGGGATCTACATCCTGATCGCGGGCACGTACACGCCGGTCGGGCTCTTGACGTTGCGTGGAAAGCTGCAGGAGATCGTTCTGGCGGTCGTGTGGAGCGGCGCGGCGCTCGCGATCGTCTTGAAGTTCGTCTGGGTGAGCGCGCCGAAGTGGCTCTCCGTCGTGCTCGGGATCAGCTTGGGATGGGTCGGCGTCGCGGCGATGCCGCAGGTCGCGTCGCATGCAGGAATCGCGGCCGTCGTCCTCCTCGCGTGCGGCGGGCTCGCGTACACCGCGGGCGCGCTCGTGTACGCATTCCGGCGGCCGGATCCCGTGCCGCACGTGTTCGGGTACCACGAGCTCTTCCATGCCTTCACCCTCGTCGCGGTCGCGTGCCAGTACGTCGCGATCGCCTTCTTCGTCGTGAAAGTGGGCTGACATGCTCGGAACGATCATCTGGTTCAACATGGACAAGGGCCACGGCTTCATCCGCACCGAGGACGAGGAGCGGCTCTACGTCGCGAAGGACGGCTTCCTTCCGGGCGAGGCGCCAACCGAGCGTGTCGCCGGCCGCGCGGTGAGGTTCGAGCGGATCGCAGCCGAGGGCGACGCGCGCGCCGTTCAGGTGTCGTTCCTTCCCGACGACGGCCCGCCCCGGCGGGCGCGGTTGCGCTCGGCCCGGTCCGGCGCTCGCGTCTAGCCGGCACATGGCTGTAGACCCGGAGCGGCTGCGCACCGCGGCGCGCGAGGCACGGAACGACGCGGCGCCTTTCGCACTCGCGGCCGCAGGAATCCTCATCGCCCTGGCGCTCGTAAGCAAACACGCGCACTGGGAACTGCTCGGTCATCAGCTGTGGTGGTTGTGGCTCGTCGTCGCGGCTCCGTACGTCCTTCTCTCGATCACCCTGCTCTTCGGCTTGAGCCGCCTCGTCCGCCACGACCGCCGGCGTGAGATCGTCATCGGGCTCCTCACCCTCGTCATGGTCTCGAACGTTCTCGGTCTCGTCGTCCTCGTCGTCTCGCTGGTCGCTCACTCGGGAGCCCACATCACCGGACGGCAACTCCTCTTCAGCGGCGGAGCCGTGTGGCTCACAGACGCGGTCGCGTTCGGCCTCGCGTTCTGGGAGCTCGACTGCGGCGGTCCACTTGCGCGTGCGCTCGTGAGCGGACATCGCAAACCCGATGTTCAGTTCCCTCAGGACGAGAACCCTCAACTTGCACGGGACCGCTGGGCACCCCGCCTTTGGGACTACTTCTACCTCTCACTGACGAATGCGACTGCGTTCAGCCCAACGGACGCGATGCCGCTCACGCGCCCCGCCAAGGCGTTGATGGCGATCGAGTCCACGCTCTCCGCGGTCACGGTTCTGCTGGTCGCTGCACGCGCAGTCAACATCCTGTCGTAGACCCGTCCGCTACGCTGTGTGCAGCGTCCCCGTGTTTTCGACTCCCGCACGAGCCCGCCGCTTGCTGCTTTGGGGAGTCACGAGTGGGAGCAACATCATGCGAAAGAGCCTGAGGCGAGTCCTCGAACGGCTGCGCACAGCGACGAACGAGACGCTCGGACGGAGATTCCCCGCCCGAGGCCGCGTGCAGGAGCTCCAGCGAATGCAGCCGACGCTCGTGCCCGCGCGCTCGGCGTTGCGCGATTAACACGCTGCGCACGGCAATCGTCTCCACGTACCCGCCGCGTGCGTGCGGGATCGGCACCTTTGCCGCCGACTTGCGGGCGACGCTGGCCGGCGTCGACGGCATCGAGCGCGCCGACATCGTCGCGGTCGTCAACGAGCCTTCGCGTCCGCAGCGACGCGGGCTGCTCTCGACCATCGGCCAGGGCGTTCGCGGCGACTACGTCCGCGCAGCCCGAATGCTCGGACGCCTCGACGTCGACGTCGTGCTCCTGCAGCATGAGTACGGGATCTTCGGCGGTCTCGACGGTGAGTACGTGCAGTCGTTTGCGGAGGAACTGGCCCAGCCCCTCGTCGTGACGTTGCACACCGTGCTCTCGGAGCCGACGCCTCGTCAGCTGACGGTTCTCTCGGATCTCTGCGAGCGGGCCGAGCTCGTGATCGTCATGACCGATACGGCGCAGCGCCTGCTCTTGGACTGTGGCGCGTGCCCGGAAGAGAAGATCAGAGTCGTTCCACACGGCGCGCCCACGCGGCTCACCGCGCGCGCATCGGCGAGCGATGCCGCTCCTTCTTCGGGGCTCTACGCACGGACGGGCGACCGCTTCATGCTCTCGACGTTCGGGTTGATCTCACCGGGCAAGGGCTTGGAGACGGCGATCGAGGCGCTGCCGGCGATGATCGAGCGCCATTCCGAGATCGTCTACGTCATCGCCGGGCGCACACACCCCGATGTCGCGCGGCGCGAAGGCGAGCGCTACCGCCTGACGCTCGAGCGACGAGTGCTCGAGCTCGGCCTCGCCGACCACGTCGAGTTCGACGACCGCTTCCTGACGATCGACCAGCTCTCTGACCTCCTTGCGGCGACCGACGTTTTCGTCACGCCGTATCGAAACCGGGAGCAGATCGCCTCCGGCGCGCTCACCTTTGCGATCGCGGCGGGCTGCGCAGTCGTCTCGACGCCGTACTGGTACGCGCAGGACATGCTCGCCTCTGGTGCCGGTCACCTCGTGCCCTTCGACGATGCGGCGGCGCTCGCCGATGCAGTGTGCGACTACGTCGAGCAGCCGGAGTCACTCGCCGCCGCCCGCGACGAGGCACGGCGGATCGGATCGTCGCTCGCGTGGCCCGCGGTCGCCGAAGCGACCGCGGCGGTGCTGCAGGAGGCGCACGACCTCGCGCCGCGGCGACGGCCGGCCGGGGTCGCCGACCTGCAGCTCACGAACCGGCGCACCGACCATCTCCGCACGCTCGTCGACGACGTCGGCATCGTGCAGCACGCGCATGGGATCATCCCCAACCGCGACAGCGGCTACTGCGTCGACGACGTCGCACGGCTCGCCGTCGTCTCACTCGAGCTCGCACGTCGCGGGGACGAGCAGGCATGGACGTCGACGCTCTACCGGTCGCTCGCGTTCTTGCACGCCGCAGAAGGCGAGGGCGGGATGCGCAACTTCATGGGCTACGACCGCCGCTGGCTCGATCAGCCTCATGCCGGCGATCACGTCGGCCGGTCGGTGTGGGCGCTTGGGGAGATCCTCGCGACTGCATGGATTCCCGCCGTCGTCGAGCCGGCGCGCGACCTGCTCGATCGCCTCGTCGGATCGCTCGGCGGCGAGGTCTCTCTGCGCACAGCCGCCTATTCGGTGCTCGGCCTCTCACGCCTCGACGCCGACCGGCGCGATTGGCCGGCTCGACGCCTGCTCGAGCGCCTGCTCGAACAGCTCGAGGCCGCTTACGAACGGAATACCTCGGACGGCTGGCATTGGTTCGAGAGTGAGCTCAGCTACGACAACGCGCGCCTTTCGCAGGCGCTCCTCAACGGCGGCAGCGCGACCGGGCGAGAAGACCTGACCGAGATCGGGCTCGATTCCCTCCGTTGGCTCGGCGACGAATGCGGCCTCGACGAGGGAACGTTGCGCCTTCCCGGCCATCGTGGACGAAGCCGGAACGAAGCGGCTCCCGGGGCCGGGGATGAGCAGCCGCTCGACGCAGCCGCACTGGTCGAAGCAGAGCTCGCCGCGTTCGCGATAACGCGCGGCGCCGAGCACGGCATCCGGGCCCGTCACTCCTTCGAGTGGTTCCTCGGACGCAACCGTCTCGATCGTCCGCTCTACGACTTTGCGACCGGCGGCTGCAGCGACGGGCTCGGGACGGAGGAGCTGAACGCGAACGAAGGCGCCGAGTCGACGCTCGCGTTCCACCGTGCGGCGCTCCTGTTGGACGCAGCCGGCATCGGAACGTCCGTCCGCGAGCGCGTCCTCTCGATGGCGGCGGCATGAGCACGCGAGAGCTGTTCCAGCGTCACGTCGGCAATCCGATCCTGACCGCGGAGGATTGGCCGTATCCGGTGAACGCCGTCTTCAACCCCGCAGCCGCGTCGGTCAATGGCGAGACCGTTCTGCTCGCGCGCGTCGAAGACCTCACTGGGATCTCGCACCTCACCGTGGCTCGCTCGGCGAACGGCATGGACGGCTGGTCGATCGACCCCGAGCCGCTGCTCGCCGCCGCCCCCGGCGTCACGAGTGAGCAGTGGGGATTCGAAGACCCCCGCGTCGTGTGGGTCGCCGAGCTCGATCGCTGGGTGATCACGTGCACGGCCTACGGTCCCGCAGGCCCCGCGGTCTATCTCGCCATGACCGAGGACTTCCGCACCGTCGAGCGCTACGGCATCGTCATGCATCCCGACGACAAGAATGCGGCGCTCTTGCCGCATCGCATCGAAGGCCGGTGGGTCCTGTTCCATCGGCCGCGGACGGAGTTTGGCCGCGCGCACAGCGAGATCGTTCTCTCTCGCTCGGCAGACCTCATCAGCTGGAGCGCGCCGGAGCAGGTGCTCCAGCCTCGTGACGGCGCCTGGTGGGACTCGATGCGGATCGGACTCGGGCCGCCGCCGCTTCGGACCGAGCACGGCTGGCTGCTCGTCTATCACGGAGTGAAGGAGACGGTCTCCGGCTCGATCTACCGCGTCGGGCTGGCGCTGCTCGATCTCGACGAGCCGACGCGCGTCTTGCGGCGGCTTCCAAACTGGGTTCTCGCGCCACTCGCACCGTACGAACGGACCGGCGACATTCCCAACGTCGTGTTTCCCTGCGGGCTCGTTCACGACGCCGCGAGTGGAGACGTCCGGCTGTACTACGGCGCAGCCGACAACTCGATCGGTCTCGCGACTGCCGCACTCGACGACCTGCTCGCCGCAGTGCTCGCCGCCTGAGACTGAGATCGCAGCTACGGTGGACACGCGCTCGCCAATGGCTCGAGCGCATCAGGCGAACCCTTCGGGATGTCGCCATCGCACGACGAAGACTGGAGTTCCTATGTATGCGACCGTTCGTCGCTACGAAGGCATCGACAAGATGCGCTCGGACGAGATCACGCGCAAGCTCACGGAGAGCTTCCTTCCGAGCGTCGCCAAGCTGCCCGGCTTCTCCGGCTATTTCGTAATCGACGCCGGCGAGGGCGTGCTCACCTCGATCGGCCTGTTCGAGACGTCGCATCAGGCCCACGCCTCGACGCGCCTGGCCGCGAGCTGGATCCGCGAGAACGGCCTCGTAGCGGCGTTGCCGAACACGCCTGTGGTCACGGCGGGCCCGCTGATCGTGCAGGGTCGGCCGCCAGCCGCTGCCGTCATGGCGGATCGCGTCCTCGCGCACGCGTAGAACTTTCGAGGGCGAGCGGGCGCCGAGGGGAGGCCGCGCATGGCGGTCTCCCCTCCTCGCGCTTACAATTTCCCCTCGTGGAAGCCGCTCCCGTCGAACCGGCCGAGAACGAGCCGGAGCGCCTACGTGTTCTGATCGCAAACGAGCGCCGCGATCGGCTCGAGCTCCTCGCCCAGGTCGTCTCCGGGCTCGGGCATGACGTGATCGCACGCGAGATCGACGTGAAAGAGGTCGGGGCGGTCACGGCGAGAGAGCATCCCGACGTCGCTCTGGTCGGGCTGGGCCTCTCCTCCGACCACGCCCTCGACTTGATCGGCGAGATCGTCCGCGAAGCATCATGCCCGGTGATCGCCCTGCTCCACGCGCGTGACCCCGTGTACGTCAAAGAGGCGGCCAAGCGCGGCGTCTTCGCGTACATCGTCG
>DATGEH010000053.1:0-2709 GCA_035310325.1 Gaiellaceae bacterium | reverse complement strand
AAGATCAAGCCGGAGTTCGACAAGCGGAACGTGAAGATCATCGGCCTCTCGGTCGACCCGACCGACAAGCACGAGCAGTGGGCGGCCGACATCGAGGAGACGCAGGGCACCGCGCCCAACTATCCGATCATCGGCGACAAGGACTTCAGCGTCTCGAAGGCGTACGGGATGCTGCCCGCGAGCGTCTCGGGCGATCCGGCGGAGCGCACGCCGGCCGACAACCAGACGGTGCGAAACGTCTTCGTCGTCGGGCCGGACAAGAAGGTGAAGCTCATCCTCGTCTACCCGATGACGACCGGCCGGAACTTCGACGAGGTGCTGCGCGTGATCGACTCGTTGCAGCTCACCGCGAAGCACAAGGTCTCGACGCCGGTGAACTGGAAGCAGGGCGACGACGTCATCATCGCCGGGTCGGTCTCGAACGACGACGCGAAGGAGATCTTCGGCGACTGGAAGGAGCCGAAGCCCTACATCCGGATCGTCCCGCAGCCGCAATGAACGAACGGCCTCACGCCATCCGTCGGCGGCCCTGTGGCCGAGGCGTGAACCCGGCCGCTCGCATGCCTGCATTCCAGCTACCGAAGCGGCGCATGACGGTGGGATAGCTCGGGTGGTCGACTCCTGCCCGCTCCCAGTCCTGACATTTCGGGGCGCGGAGATGTCGGCGGTGCCAAAGATCGATGGCATAGATGATTAGCTCTTCCGTCCAGTAGAAGCCTTCGCGGGGCCCCGACCTCATCGGACAGCAACGTCGCTCTTTGCGTATCGACTAGTTCGGCGGAGCGACGGGACAGAGCCGACTAGCGCAGCGTCGGGCGCACGTACCACGCGTAACCAAACTCCGCGTGCGAGCGACCCCTCATCTCGACAAGTAAAGCGATTGCCATGCGCAGTTGCATGTTGAGTCGTGCGGTTTGGCGAAGCGTGCGCGGATAGGTTTCGAGTCGATGTCGTTGAAGAAGTATCTGTTCACGCCGGGGCCGACGCCGGTGCCGCCGCAGGTGCTCGCGGCGCTCGCCGAGCCGGTGCTGCACCATCGCGGCGCCGACTTCAAGCCGGTGTACAAGCGGTGCCTGGCGCGGCTGGGCGAGGTGTGCCGTACGTCGTCGGACGTTCTGCTGTACACGTCGTCGGGGACGGGTGCGATGGAGTCGGTCGGTGCGAATCTGTGCGCGGAGGGGACGCGCGCCGTCGTCGTGTCTGCGGGCGCGTTTGGGGAGCGGTGGGTGCAGATCGCCGCGCTGTTCGGCGCGACCGTCGAGCCGCTGCGGTACGAGTGGGGCGAGTTCCCGCGCGCGGACGATTTGGCAGCGCGGTTGCGCGAGACGGGCGGCGCCGACGTCGTCTTTCTCACGCATTCGGAGACGTCGACGGGCGTCGTGTGCGATCTGCAGCCGCTTGCGGCGGCGGCGAAGGAGGCGGGCGCGCTCGTCGCGGTCGATGCGATCTCGAGTCTTGGCGCGGTGCCGCTGGAGACGGATGCGTGGGGGCTTGACGCTGTCGTGTCGGGATCGCAGAAGGCGTTGATGACGCCGCCCGGTCTCGGCCTGTGCGCCGTCTCGGCTGCGGCGCTGTCGCGCGCGACGAAGTCGCGGAGCTTCTACTTCGACTGGCAGCGGACGCAGAAGGCGCAGGCGCAGTTCGACGCGTCGTTCACGCCGGCGACGTCGCTCATCGTCGCGCTCGACGTCGCGCTCGGCCTGCTGCTCGACGAAGGCCTCGACGCCGTGTTCGAACGCCATGTTCGTCTCGGCCGGGCGACGCGCGCGGGCGCCAAGGCGATGGGGCTCGAGCTGTTCTCGCCCGACGACGACCGCGCTGCGGTCGTCACTGCGATCCGCGTCCCCGACGGGATCGACTCCGGCGACGTCGTGTCCGGCGTGCGCAAGCACTTCGGGATGACGATCGCGAACGGTCAGGGGGCGCTGAAGGGGAAGATCTTCCGGCTCGGCCACATCGGCTGGTTCGACATCTTCGACATCACCTCGGCGCTGGCCGCTGTGGAGCTCGTGCTCGCGGAGCTCGGGGCTGACATCGAGCGTGGCGCGGCTGTCACCGCGGCGCTCGAAGCGTTCGAGCACACGTACGCGACGTGAGAGTCCTCGTCCGCGAGTCGATCTCGGACGCCGGTGTCGACCTGCTGCGCGCGCGCTTCGACGTCGACGAGGACTTCGAGTCGCCGCTGGAGGAGATCGTCGACCGCTACGACGCGATCGTGGTGCGCTCGGCGACGAAGGTGACCGCGGAGGTCATCGCGCGCGGCGCGAAGCTGAAGGTGATCGGCCGTGCGGGCGTCGGTGTCGACAATGTCGACGTGGAGGCGGCGACGCGGCGCGGCATCGTCGTCGCAAACGCGCCCGAGTCGACGGTCGTGTCCGCTGCCGAGCACACGATCGGCCTGCTCGTCGCGCTCGCGCGCAACATCCCACAGGCACACGCGGCGCTGAAACAGGGCCGCTGGGAGCGGAAGACGTACGGCGGCATCGAGCTCGCGGGCAAGACACTCGGTGTGCTCGGCTTCGGGCGCATCGGTCAGCAGGTGGCCCGGCGCGCGCTCGGCCTCGGCATGCGCGTCGTCGCGTACGACCCGTATGTCGCAGCGGATCGGTTTCGTGAGCTCGGCGCCGAGCGCCTCGAGACGCCGGAGGAGATCTATGCCGCGGCCGAGTTCATCACGCTGCACCTGCCGCTCACCGACGAGACGCGCCA
>DATGEH010000052.1:0-7987 GCA_035310325.1 Gaiellaceae bacterium | reverse complement strand
TCATGAGCGGCTCGATGATCGCCGTGAGCGACGCAACCGAGGCGTCGACCTCGTCTTCATAGAAGTCGGCGATCTTCGTCAACATCTTCTCGAGCTCGCCCGTCTCCTCGCCGATCTTCACCATCTGCGCGACCATCGGTGGGAACACGGGATTCTCGATGAGCGGCTGTGCGATCGGCACGCCTTCGTGCACTTTCTCGCGCACGCCCGCGAGCGCATCTTCGACGACCCAGTTGCCCGCCGTCTGGCCGGTGATCTCGAGCGCCTTGATGATGTCGACGCCCGCGGCGACAAGCGTGGACAGCGTCCGCGAGAAGCGCGCCATCGTCACCTTGAGGACGGTGTCGCCGATCTTCATCGGCAGATGGAGCTTGAACCGGTCCCAGTTCTTGCGGCCGGTCTCGGTGCGCTTCCACCGGAAGAACCCCCACAACCCGAGCGGAATGATGAGCAGGACGTACGGGGCGCCCGTCAGCAGGTGCGACATGGCGACGACATAGCGCGTGAGCGTCGGCAGCTGACCGTTCAGGGACGCGAAGATCTTCACGAAGATCGGTACGAGGAACATCAGCATTCCGATCAGGACGAGCGTCGCGAACGTGAGCACCATCGTCGGATAGACCATCGCGCTCTTCACGCGGCGCCTGATCGCCTCCTGCTTCTCGATCTGGTACGCGACGCGGTCGAGGACCGTGTCGAGGATGCCGGCGGCCTCGCCCGCCTCGACCATCGCGACGTAGAGGTGCGAGAAGACGCGCGGGTGCTTCGCCATCGCCTCGGAGAGCAGCAGCCCGCCCTCCACGTCGGCGCGTAGCTGATGCACCACCTCGGCGAGCGCAGGGTCGTCGGTCTGGTCCTCGAGAATGACGAGCGACCCCACGACGTTCAGCCCGGCCTCGATCATCGTCGCGAACTGCCGCGAGAAGACCTGCAGCGACTTCGGCTTGACCTTCTTGAAGCTGAAGCCGGAGCCGCCCGAGTCGCCGCCCTCGATCTCGTGCAGCGACTGCGCGAGTAGGCCTTTCAGGCGGAGCTGTTCGCGCGCGCCGACGAGGTCGGAAGCGCTGATCTCGCCCGTGAGCTCGATGCCCTGGGCGTTGATCGCCGAGTAGGCGAAGGCGGCCATCCTGGAGAGCTATCGGCAGACCCGTCCGGGGGCTTGAGCAGCCGCCAGCGGCTGCCGATAACCCTGTTCGTGCGCGCACGCCTCGCCGAGGAGAAGGGCTTCGGCCTGATCGAGCTGATTACCGCGGTCTTCATGCTGAACATCGGCATCCTCGCGCTCATGGGCGCGTTCAACTCGGGGGCGTTCGCGCTGCGGCACTCGGCCGCGACCTCGAACGGCGCGGCGGTCGCCGACAAGGTCATGGAGGTCTACCGCGACCTGAGGAACTGCGGGATCTATCTCACAGGCGGCACCGGCAACGACGTCTCCGGCATGCCGGACGGGATCCCGAACAGCACGTCGGCCTTCTATGCCGCCTACCACGGCGACACCGCCGCCTACGCGAACGTCGCCTATTTCAACAACACCACCCCCTCGAGCACACCGCTCTGGGTGATCGACTCGACGACCGGATCGGGCTACGCGCCGATCCCCGCGTCGAGCTCGACCTGCATCCCGACCGGTCTCGCCGCCTCGACCGGAGTGGATCCGACGAAGGCGGTGCAGCAGATCACGGGGCCGGACGGCCTGAGCTACACGGCGTTCTCGTACATCGTGATCACGCAGCCGAGCGGCTACGCAAAGCAGGTCACGATCGAGGTCTTCAATCCCAGGCAGCCGACCCAGCTACTTGCGCGCGAGTCCTCGATCTTCGACCCGAACGTCGCTCCCTAAGAACTCGGTTCAGGATGACGCCCGTCGACGGGGCGCGATTCGGCGGATGCGATGCAAGGACGCAGGGAGCGCCGATAGCAGCGGCTATCGGCGCGACTTCCAGGGGCCCCCACGAAGTGCGCAGCACTTCGTGGGGAAGGGCGGAGGACGCAGCAGCGCGCCGCCGAGCGCGTTCCGGCGACATCGCGCTCATTCTGAATCGAGTTCTAACCCCTTACGAAAGCCTCACTCCGCTCTCATCCTGCTCTCAGCCGGGAGGCCGAAGCTTTCGTGCATTCCCCGCAAAGGAGCCGAGATGACCGTCGCGAACGTCACGCCCATGTATCGGAAACTGTCCGACCCCCAGCTGGAGGTCGACGCCGAGATCCGGCACATCCGCGATCTCGTCTTCCTGCGCGCCCTGCTCGCCGAGCGCGGTGCGTCGGCCGACGAGTTGCGGCAGTACGACGCCGCGATCGCGGATCGCCGGTCGGAGCTCGCAAGCTCGGTCAAGCGCGCAACGGTCTTCGCGCCCGCCGCGTAGGCTGTTTCGCTACGGCCCGGTCGGAACGACCGAGCCGGGCGTCGTCACAGTCGGCGTGCTCGTCGTCGGGACCGGGATCTGCGTCCCCGGCGGCTCGAGCACGAGCCTGTAACGCGTGCCGTCGGCGGTGTTCTGCAGCGTCACCGGCTTCCCGAGCGTCAGGGTGAGCGCAGGCGCGCCGTCGGCATAGGAGCCGCCGACGATCGTGACCTTCGCGGTCGTCTTCGTCAGCGAGGCGAGGTGGAACAGCGATCCGATGCGCGAGAAGGTCACGCCGGACGTCGGGAAGTCCGAATCGACCGCGACGCTCATCAGCTCGCCGTTGAGCGAGATCACAGCCGACGTCGGCGAGGGTGCCGGCGGAGCCGGCGGCAGCGTCGGTGTCGGCGTCGGCGTCGGTGTCGGCGTCGTGCTCGTCGGCGTCGTCGACCCTGGCGCCGGCGTCGCGACCTGCGTCGCGAAGGGATCCTTGCTCGCGAAATGGGAGAACTCGCGCAGCTGGCCCGCGTCGACCGTCGGCTGAACAGCCGAGACGAGAGCACCCGTCGGCGCCGCCGCGGTCGGCGTGGCGGCGGGCGTCGCCGTTACAGCGGTCGACGTGGTCGTCGTCGCGGCGGCAACGACGGGCGCAGCAGGCGTGTTGTGCAGGAGCTTCAAGGTCTTCGGGCCCTGGATGACGAGCAGGAGCACGAGGACGACGCCGAGGCAGGCCAGGATGATCTTCTGCTTGCGCGCTTTCTCCTTCGCGCGATCGGCTTTGACCTTGCGGGCCATCAGGGCGTCGCTCCTGCCGCGGAGGGACCGGACGCCGGGGTGGTCGTCGTCGTCGTCGTGGCCGTCGTGGTCGACGGCGGCGCGGCCGCAGTCGTGCCGCCGTAGACGTACGTGTCGACCGCAATCGTCGCCGCGATGCTCTTGCCGTTCGACGGCGAGAGAGTGACGCTGTTGACGCTGAACAGGCGGCCGTTCGCCTGCAGCGCTCCGCTGCGAACGTAGACGAGGTTGCGCAGGCGGTACAGCAGATCGGTGACCGTGTAGAAGTTGCCCGCAACCGTGAGCGTGATCGGCAGCATCGAGTAGCCGTTCGTCCCCGGCGCGGCTGTGCCGGGCGACAGGGTCTGAAGGTCGACGCCCGCGGCGCGGGCCGTCTGGTCGAGCTCGATGAGCACGTCGGGCATGTCGGTGACGGCCGGCATCGCCTTCGCGAGCTTGTAGACGTCGGCCACCTTGATCGTCTGCGCCGCAGCCGCGGGTCCTGCGCCACGGGCGGCGGCGACCTGCGCGAGGTCGTCGGCGATCTGCAGCCGGACGCCCGCGGTCTGCGCGTGCAGGCCGGCGGCCTTGTGGGCGAGCGGCCGGACGGCGACGAAGTAGCCCAGCGCGAGCACGAGCAGCGCAGCGCCCACGATCGACGCGAGCTGTGCCGAGAGAGGCAGCGGCTTTCTCACGACGAAGCTCCCGGCGTCGTGCTGGTCGTGGCCGTCGGCGGCGGCGCGACGGTCGGCGCGAGCGGCGCGCCCTTCACGCCGGCGTTGACGGTGAACTGGATCAGGCGGCCCGTGCGGCTCGTGCTGGCAAGCGTCACCTGGCCGAGGTCGGGCACGAGCGAGAGGCGCGAGAGCAGGCGCGCGACGCTGTCGTACGAGTAGGTCGTGCCGACGAGCGCGACTCCGGTGGTGGAAAGCGGTCCGGGCGGAGGCGTGGTCAGTGTGAGCGAGCTCAGCCACACGTCGTTCGGGAGCACGAGCGAGAACTCGCGCAGGATGCGATCCCAGGCGATGCGCTGCGAGAGCGCGCTCGATACGGCAGCGAGAAGCGGCTGCTGCACGGCCGCGACTGCGGGCGGCAGCGGGAGCGCTTTCGGAGCCGCCGGCGGCAGCGGCGTCGCGGCGAGCTCCGTCTTCGCCGCGTCGAGCCCGCGCTGCGCGCTCGCGACCTTCGAGTTCTCGAGCAGGTACATGCCCGCGAGCAGCGCGACAACGAGCACCCCCGCACACGCGGCGACGAGCGCGGGCAGGTTCTCGACGCCGCCGTTCGCGCGCTTGATGTCCCTGGGCAGAAGGTTGACGGCGCGCATCAGTCCTCGATCCCGAGCCCGATTGCGACGGCGAGTGAGCCGATCTGCTCGCCGGTCAGGACCTTCTTGCCGACCTTCATCCGCGCGAGCGGATCGCCGACGCGTACGCGCACGCCGATCAGCCGCTCGAGCTCGCCGGCGAGCCCGGCGAGGTTGGTGGTCCCGCCGGTGATGACGATCTCGCCGATGCCGAGGGAGCCCGGCTGGTGCTGGTAGAACTGGAGCGACGAGACGAGCTCACGTGCGAAGCCCTGCACCTGTCGCTGCACGGCATCGACGGCGCGCGCATAGTCGGCCGGCTCGATTCCTTCCGGAGCTGTCTCCGACTCGAGCGACACGAGACGCTTGATCGACTCGACCTCCGACGGCGCCATGTCGAGCGCCCGCGCGACGGCGACGCTCAATGACGAGCCGCCCCACTCGATCACGCGCGTGAAGTCGCAGACGCGCCCGTTCGACACCGCGAAGGTCGACCGGTCGTGGCCGATCGCAACGGCGACGAACGCGGCATCCGTGCCCTGATCGGCCGGCTTCGGCGCTGCGAGCGCGCGCAGAAGGGCGAACGCCTCGAGATCGATTCCGACGAGTGAGATGCCGGCCTTGCGGCACGCAGCGACGTAGCGGTCGACGAGATCCCGGTAGGCGACGACGAGCAGAACGCGACGCGCCGCATTGCCGTTTTCGTCCACGCTCTCTCCGAGGATGTGGTAGTCGAGCACGGCTTCGTCGAGCGGGATCGGAAGCGTGTCCTGCGCGCGGAAACGGATGGCGTTGTCGAGCTGCCTTTCGTCGTCGATGCCGGCGATGTCGAAGACGCGCACGCCGATTCTGTTGCTCGCGATTCCGAGCCGGACGTTCTTGCGCGGCAGCTTGTTGCGCGCGAAGAAACGCTTGAGCGCGTCGGCGAGCGCGTCGGGATCGCGCAGCTCGCCGTTGACGACCACGCCTTGCGCAAGCGGCTCGCGCGCGACCTGGAGCAGCTCCGCGGCGCCGTTGTTCGCAACGCGCGCGGCTGCGATCTGCGAGCCGCCGACCTTGAGGCCGACGTAGCGCTTGACCGCATGGCCGCCGGACCCGCCGGCAGCCCCCGACGCGCGCTTCGGCACCGACATCTTCGGCCGCGTGAGCGAGCGCTCGCGGCGCAAGAAGGAATCGCCCCGCTCGGCCTTCGGCTGCTTCGGCTCTTTCGGCGCGCGGCGCTTCTGCCAGAACGGCGTCTTCTTCGGCTCCGGCTCGTGCGCCTGTACCGGCACCGGCTCGACAGCGAGCTCCGGCTCCTTGGGCGCACGCTTGAGCGAGCGCTCCTTCCGCCAGAACGACGTCTTCGGCTCGGGCTCCGACAGCGGCGCCTCGGGCAGCTCGACCGCGAGCTCCGGCTCCTTCGGCGCACGCTTGAGCGAGCGCTCCTTGCGCCAGAACGACGTCTTCGGCTCGGGCTCGGGCTCGGGCTCCGTCGCCTGCACTTCGGGGAGCTCCGGCTCGAGCTGCGGCGGGTATTCCGCGCGCGCGAGCCAGGCATCGCTCGTGGGCTGCGGCAGAACCTCGACCTCCTGCTGGGGCTGCGACCAGTGCGGCACGTCGTCGTGCACCGACGCCGTGAACGGAACCACGGGCATGGGCTCCTCGACCGGCGGCGGTGTGTCGTCGTTCGCCTCAGCTTCGTATTCAGGGCGCGCGAGCCACGCATCGTTCGGGTGCGGCTGCTCAACGGGTTCCGGTTCCGACGACCAGGCAACCGGCTCCGCCATGGTCGGCCGCTCGCGCTCGGGCTCCGACCACCGCGCGGGCTCCTCCACCGGCGGCGGCGTGTCCACGTGCAGCTGCGCGACGGGCAGCTCCGGTTCGGGTTCCGGTTCCGGCTCGGGCGGCCGCGACCACACTGCCTCCGCGGCAGGCGCGAGATCGAATGCGAGCACCGGCGTCTCCGGCGCAGGCTTCCGTTTGCGCCCGAACGAGATCTCCTTCTTCCAGATCGACTCCTTCGCAGGCTTCGGCTCCGGCACGGCCTTCGGCTTGCGCCGCAGAGTGATCTCCTTCTTCCAGATCGATTCGCTCATCGCGAGCTCCCCGCCACGCGCAGGGCGGCGCCGGGTTGGTGCGCCGGGATCGTGTTCAACTCGAGGGCAGCAAGCGCGCCGGTCACATCGAGGCCGGACCGCTCGAGCAATCCAGCGAGCTGATCCGGCCTGCTCGTGCGGCCGAGCGCTTCGTCGACATTGATGACACGACGCAGTGTGAGGTCGGCGAGCGCCTGCTCCATCGTCTGCATGCCGCGCGACGTGTTGGTCTGCATGATCGAGTAGACCTGCTCGATCTTCGCCTGGCGGATGAGGTTGCGGACCGCGTCGTCGGGCAGCAAGATCTCGAGCGCCGCGACGCGACCCTGCCCGTCGGCGGTCGGCAGCAGCGCCTGCGTGACGATCGCCTGCAACGAGTTCGCGATCATGATCCGCACCTGCTGCTGCTGCGCCGGCGGGAACACGTCGATGATGCGATCGATCGTCGACGGCGCGCTCTGCGTGTGCAGCGTCCCGAAGACGAGATGGCCCGTCTCGGCCGCGGTCAGCGCGGTCGAGATCGTCTCGAGGTCGCGCATCTCGCCGACGAGGATCACGTCGGGGTCCTGGCGGAGCGCCGCCTTGAGCGCGTCGGCGAAGCTCGTCGCATCGGGGCCGATCTCGCGCTGGTTGACGATGCAGCGCTTGTGGCGGTGCACGAACTCGATCGGGTCCTCGACGGTGAGGATGTGCTCCGACCGGTTGCGGTTGATCTCGTCGATGATCGCCGCGAGCGTCGTCGACTTGCCCGAGCCGGTCGGGCCGGTCACGAGCACGAGGCCGCGCGGCTTCTCGGCCAGCAGGTGCAGCTCGGGCGGAAGCCCGAGCTCCTCGAGCGTCTTGATCTCCTGCGGGATGAGACGGAACGCGGCGCCGACCGCTTCGCGCTGGTAGTAGACGTTCACACGGAAGCGCGCGTGGCCGGGCAGCGAATAGGCGAAGTCGAGCTGCCGCTTCAGCTCGAACTGCTTCTGCTGCTCACTCGTGAGGACGCGATAGAGCAGCGAGCGCGTGTCGTCGGCGGTGAGAGCGTCGTAGCCCTGCGCGCGCGCGATCTCCCCGCGCACGCGAAATGCGGGCGGGCTGCCGACCGTGACGTGCAGGTCGGACGCGCCCATACCCACCATCTGCTCGAGCAGATCGTCGATGGAGGTGAGCTGCGGCATCCTCTCCGTCCGCGTATCGGCAAGGGGTGAGTGCGGCTTGAGCAGCGGCGCGAATCCCCCAGAAGGGGGTCGGCGGCGTTGTCAAGAGCCGCCGATAGAGAGCGAGCCATCCGCCATCAACCCCGCGTGGAAGGAGTACTTGGAATGGCAAAGATCAAGAACCGTCTGGCGAGCGAGCAGGGTTTCACGCTGATCGAGCTCCTCGTCGTCATCGTGATTCTCGGCATCCTCGTTGCGATCGCCGTCCCGTCGTACCTCGCGTTCCGCGGCAACGCGCAGGATGCAGCAGCGAAAGCGAACGTCCGCTCGGCGATCCCGGCGGCC
>DATGEH010000051.1:0-9390 GCA_035310325.1 Gaiellaceae bacterium | reverse complement strand
CGGCGGCTGTGAGCTTGCGCTCGCGTGCGACCTTCGCTTCGCGTCCGCCCGCGCGAAGCTCGGCCAGCCCGAGATCAACCTCGGCATCGTCCCCGGCTGGGGCGGCACGCAGCGGCTCGCGCGGGTCTGCGGGATCGGCGTCGCGAAGGACCTCATCTACACGGGCCGCACGGTCGACGCCGAGGAGGCGGTGCGCATCGGTCTCGTCAATGCTCTCGCCGACCCGGTCCTCGAGCACGCGCTCGAGGCAGCGCACGCGCTGGCGGCGAAGAGCCCGGTCGCGCTCGCGCTCGCGAAGAAGCTCGTGAACATGGCACCGGACGCGCTCGACCGGGAAGCGGAGGAGTTCGGCGACCTGTTCGCGAGCGAGGACGCGAAAGAGGGCCTCGCCGCCTTCGTCGAGAAGCGCGCTCCACGCTTTACCGGTCGCTAGCAGGAATTCCCGTTTTCGCGCAGTAATCCGGGGGCTCATGCGCTTCCGCCTCGCATTCGCGGGGGCGCTCGCGGCAGGCTTGGCGGCGGCCGCGCCGGTGGGCGCTTCCCTCAACCCGCAACACGCAGGACTGCAGGTCGCACTGCGCGCGCAGGGCCTCTATCTCGGCCCGATCGACGCGCTCGTCGGCCCGCACACCGTTGCCGCGGTGCGCGCGTTCCAGCGCACGCACGGACTGCCGGCGACGGGCATCGCCGACGTGCGCACGCGCCGCGCGCTCGGCCCGCTCGGAACGCCGCTCTTCGGCTCGCGGACGCTGCGCCGCGGCATGTTCGGCTGGGACGTCTCAGTCCTGCAGTTCCTGCTCAACCAGCACGGCCTCCACGTCCCGGTGAACGCGTATCTCGACGGTCCGACGTTGCGCGGGCTGCGCCGTTACCAGCGCCAGCTGCACATCGCCGCCGACGGCGTCGCGGGGCCGGCGACCTTCACCGCGCTCGGGCTGCAGACGCGCATCCCTGTGCGCGCCGCGCGCGTCGTGACGGTGCGCCCCTATGTCGTGAAGCCGGGCGATTCGCTCACCGCCATCGCGAGGAAGCACGGCACGACGCTTTCGACCATCGCGCGCATCAACAAGCTCGATCCCCACCACGTGCTGCTGATCGGCACGAAGCTTCGGCTCCCTGCCTCGCTGAGCACGACGAACGTCTCGACCGTGCGCGAGTCGCTCGATCGCTGGTCCACGCACTTCGGGGTCGACCCGCGACTCGCGCGTGCGCTCGCGTGGATGGAGTCGGGCTACAACAACACCGTCGTCTCGTCGGTCGGCGCGCAGGGCGTCATGCAGCTGCTCCCGTCGACGTGGAAATACGTCGAGACGGTGCTCCTCGGTCACAAGGTCGACCACGGGCCAGACGGCAACGTCGAGGTCGGCGTCGCGCTGCTGCACCACCTGCTCGGTGCGTTCCAGGGGAACGAGCGTCTTGCCCTGGCGGCGTGGTACCAGGGCGAGCGCTCCGTCCTGAAGACCGGCGCGTTCAAAGAGTCGAAGATCTTCGTCGCCGACGTAGAGGCACTCAAAGCCCGCATGTGAGGGCTGGCCACGGCCGCGCGAGCCGTTGTCCGCCCAGCCGGCTGCAAACCGTCCCATCGCGGCGTCCTCGGTCGCGCGAATAGACGGAGCTATTCCCGCTCCCTGCGTCCTTGCGCTGCTCGGTTTTCGCTCGGCTGTTCGGACAACGGCTCGCACGGCCGCGACCAGTAGGATCGCGCGCGGGATGAAGATCGCCGTCTGCGTGAAGCATGTTCCCGAAGGCGCCTCGAAGATCGATCCCGCGACGAAGCGGATCGACCGGTCGCGGGAGGGTGCGCTTAACCACTTCGACGCGAACGCGGTCGAGGAGGCGCTGCGCCTCAAGGGCGACGGCGACACCGAGGTCGTGGTCGTCTCGATGGGGCCGGAGCAGGCGGGCGACTCGCTCCGCAAGGCGCTCGCGATGGGTGCCGACCGTGCCGTCCTCGTCAGCGACGACGCGGCCGCCGGCTCCGATCTCGTGGCAACGAGCAAGATTCTCGCGCAAGCGCTCGAGCGTGAGGGAGCAGAGCTCGTGCTCTTCGGCCAACAGGCGTCGGACGCCGACGGCGCCGTGCTCTGGGCCGCGGTCGCCGAGCGGCTGCGCCGCCCGGTCATCTCGCAGGCGGCCGAGCTCTCGCTCGCCGGAGAGACCGTGCACGTGAAACGGCAGACGGAGTTCGGCTACGACGTGATCGAGGCGCCGCTCCCGGCGGTCGTCTCTGTGAGCGACGCGATCAACGAGCCGCGGTATCCCTCGCTCAAGGGGATCATGGGCGCGAAGAAGAAGCCGTCGGAGACGTTCACGCTCGCGGACATCGGCGTCGCCGCAGGTGACGCGGGCGAAGCCGGCTCGAAGACGGAGGTGCTCGCGCTCGGCGACCCGCCGGCGCGCGCCGACTCGCGCAAGATCGAAGGCGACGCGAGCGCGGCGCAGGCGATCGTCGACTTCCTCGCGGAGAAGCGACTCGTATGAGCACGCTCGTGTTCGTCGAGCACCACGAGGGCGAGCTGCAGAAGGGATCGCTCGGCGTCCTCGCGAAGGCCGCGTCGCTCGGCGGCGACGTCGGGGCCGTGCTCGTCGGCGGCGGTGTGAAGGCGCTCGCCGCAGAGACCGGCGCCTACGGCGCGACGAAGGCGCACGTGCTGGACGACGCGTCGCTCGACCCGCCGCTGCCGCAGGCGCGCGTCGACGCGATCGCGCAGGTCGTGCGCGACGGCGGTTACGACACCGTGCTGTTCGCGAACTCGGTGCTGGCCGCCGACATTGCCGCAGGTCTCGCCGCGCGGCTCGACGCCGGCCTCAACTGGGATCTCGTCGACATCAGGACCGACTTCGTCGGCAAGCGGCCCGCACTGCAAGACACGGTGCTCGTCGACGTCGGCTGGCGGTCGACGCCGCGCCTCGCGCTCTTCCGCGCCGGGTCGTTCGATGCGACGCCGACCGGAGGAAGTGCGCCCGCGGTCGAGGACGTCTCCGTCGATCTCGAGGAGCATTCGCGTGCAGCGAAGATCGTCGGGCAGGAGCTCGAGCAGGCGAGCGGCCCGTCCATCGAGGACGCGGAGATCGTCATCGCCGGCGGCCGCGGCCTCGGCGCCCCGGAGAACTTCACGCTCGCCGAGGAGCTCGCGAAGGCGCTCGGCGGCGCGGTCGGCGCGACGCGCGCGGTCGTCGACGCGGGCTGGTACCCGTATGCCGCCCAGATCGGGCAGACCGGCAAGACCGTGTCGCCGAAGCTCTACATCGCGCTCGGCATCTCCGGCGCGATCCAGCACAAGGTCGGCATGCAGAGCTCGAACACGATCGTCGCGATCAACAAGGATCCGAACGCGCCGATCTTCGAGTTCAGCGACCTCGGCGTCGTCGGCGACGTGCACGAGATCGTCCCGAAGTTGACCGAGCTGATCAATGCGCGCAAGTAAGTGACGCGCGCGTCCGACTTCCCGCCGCCCTTCGATCCGCGCGAGTTCGTCGTCGAGCCGACCGATCCGGTCGACGAGCGCATCGAGGTCGGCCTGCTCATTGTCGGCGCCGGTCCTGCGGGGCTCGCGTGCGCGATCCGCTTCGGGCAGCTGCTCGAGGAACATCCCGAGGCGGCGGAGACGCTCGGCGACGTGCCGCTCGCGATCCTCGAGAAGGGGAAGCAGCCGGGCTCCCATCTGCTCTCGGGCGCGGTGGTGAACCCGCGCGGGCTGCGCCGTCTCTTCGGCGATCGCTATCGCATGGAGGACCTGCCGTCGTACGGGCCGGTGCACGGCGAGTCGGTGTACGTGCTCACGCGGCGCGGCGCGATGCGCATCCCACCGCCGCCGACGATGCGCAATCACGGCAACTGGGTCTTCTCGCTCTCGCGGCTCGGTCGCTGGCTCGCCGAGCGCGCGGAAGAGGGCGGCGCGACGATCCTCGCGGAGACGTCTGCACAGAAGCTGCTCGTGTCGCACGGCCGCGTCGTCGGCGTCCGCACGGGGGACAAAGGTCGCGATCGCGAAGGCGGAGAGCTCGGCAACTTCGAGCCCGGCGCCGACATCGTCGCGAAGGTGACCGTGCTCGCCGAAGGCACGCAGGGCCATCTCACCGGCGTCGCGATCGATCGCTTCGGGCTCCGCGGCGCCGAGCCGCAGGTCTGGGAGCTGGGCGTGAAGGAAGTCTGGAATGTCCCGCACCCGCTCGACCGGGTCGTGCACACGATGGGCTGGCCGCTGCGGACTGGGGCGAAGTACCGCGAGTTCGGCGGCTCGTTCATCTACCCGATGGGCGACGACATGCTCACGATCGGCATGGTGGTCGGGCTCGACTACCGCGACGCCGAGCTGTCGGCGCACGACCTCCTGCAAGAGCTGAAGACGCACCCGAAGATTCGCAAGCTGCTCGCGGGCGGCGAGCGCGTGGCGTGGGGCGCGAAGACGATTCCGAGCGGAGGCTTCCACTCCTTGCCGACGAAGCTGCACGCGCCCGGCCTGCTCATGTGCGGCGACGGCGTCGGCATGGTGAACATCCCCACGCTCAAGGGCGTGCACTACGCGATCGAGTCGGGCAGTCTCGCCGCCGAGGCCGCGTTTGCGTCGCTCCAGCGCGGCGCGACGCCCGCGGCCGATCTCGGGAGATACGACGACGCGGTGCGCTCGAGCTTCATCTGGCGCGACCTGCACGAGGTGCGCAACATGCGCCAGGTGTTCGGGCACGGATTCTTCGTCGGCGGTGCGCTCGCGAGCGCGATGACCATGTCGAAGGGGCGCAGCGAGCTCGGCAAGCTGCCTGCTGAGCCCGACGCGGAGCAGCCGCTGCTGCGCAGCGACCGCGCGGCGCGCTACCCGGGACCGGACGGAAGCCTGACCTTCGACAAGCTCTCGTCCGTCTTCCTGTCGGGGAACAAGACGCGCGACGACCAGCCGAATCACATCCGGATCGAGCGGCGCGTGCCGCGCGAGGTCGCGGATCTCTGGGTGAACATGTGTCCCGCACAGGTGTACGAGATCGGAACCGAGGGCGGCGACGGCACGGTGACGGTGAACGTCGCGCCGTCGAACTGCGTGCAGTGCGGCGCGATCACCGCCAAGGGCGGACGGCTCACGCCGCCCGAGGGCGGCTCCGGGCCCGAATACAGCTTGACCTGACTTAGGCGTCGCTTGCGATGCCGACCCGAAAGGAGGCGCCAATTCACTTGGCGCCTCCGACTTGGCTTTGCTTTTACGTTCGTCGAACTCCCGCCTGACCGCGGCGGGGGAACTTCTGCGCGACAGATGTTCTCGACTGGAGGTCATCAGATGCGCAGCAAGCTCACACTCCTCGCGGCCGTCGTCGCTGCGTTCGTCGCAGCCGGCGGAGCGATCGCGGACAACCCGCCGCCGTCGCAGCACCAGGCGAAGATCCGCTATTCGTTCATGGGTCAGCTCACGTCCGTGCCGTCGAACGGCGGCGTCTCGATCACGGTCGAGGGTGGCAACAAGGCCGCGCTCCGCGCGATGCTCGGCGCGCCGGTAACGCAGACGTTCGACTACGGGTCGAACACGGAGTTCCTCAGGTGGTCGGACGGCATCCCGACCGTCGTGCAGGCCGGTGACCTCGCCACCGGCGACTACGTCTGGGTGCACGTTCGCGCGGCACGTGGTGCCTCGCTCGCCGACATCGAGTCCCAGCAGGCGGGGATCGTCGGCGACCACGGCGCGACGATCAACAAGCCCGACAAGCCGCTGTATCTCTTCCGCGGCACGCTCACCTCGGTGCAGTCCTCGAGCGTCACCGTGCACCTCGCCGGCGGCAACGGGCGCGCGCTGCGGCTGCTGCTCGGCGGCTCCGCCGACCAGACGTTTGCGTTCGGCGACAGCACGATCTTCCTGCTCTGGCAGGGCAAGGTTCCGAGCGTCATCGACGCGGCGCACCTGAAGATCGGCGACAAGATCGTGGTCCGCATCCGGGCCGACAAGGGATCGACGCTGGCCGAGGTCGAGTCGACCGCCGCGGCGCACATCGGCGACCGCGAGCCGGCCGCTCCCTCCTCGTAGCGGCCAACGGGACACGTCCAGGGGTCAGACACCTGGACGTGTCCCTTTCGCTCTCTTCCTGCGTTTTACCGAAGCCTTACGCGGGATTTCCAGGCGAAAGGGAATATGACAACCGTGAGACAGAAGCGATTCGTCCTCCTCGCAGTCGCCCTCGTCGCGCTGAACGCCTTCTTCTGGCTCGCGCAGGGTGGCTTCGCGCTTCCCCAGAGCATCGTCGGCCAGTTCTTCGGCGCCCGCATGGTGCGCGCCGAGGTCCTCGTCCAGGCGCCCGACGGCTCGACGCAGGACTACCGCCTCGACCAGGGCGTCATCGTCGCAATCGGCAACGGGTCGGTGACGCTGCGCGAACGCAACGGTGAGCTGGTACCGCTCGCGATCGATCCGAACGCGCAGGTGCACATCGGCACGCAAATCGGGACGCCGTCGCAGTTGCGCCGCCGCATGCGCGTCGTCGTCATCCGCCTCGCGAACGCCCCCGCCACGATCGTTGACGTTCTAGGCTTCGCGTAATGGCAAAGGCGACCGGCGGCGTCCTGCTTCTCGTCGAAGACGACGACGCGATCGGTCGTCTCGTCAAGTCGTACCTCGAGCAGCAGGACGGATGGCAGGTCGTCTGGTTGCGCTCCGGCGAAGAGGCGGTTGCGGAGCTGCGCCGCCATCCCGTGCGTTTCGTCGTTCTCGACATCGGACTGCCCGGCATGGACGGTTTCGAGGTCTGTCGCATGATGCGCGCGCACTCGAAGGTTCCGATCGTGATGCTCACCGCGCGCGACGAGGAACCGGACCGCGTCGCCGGTCTCGAGCTCGGTGCGGACGACTACGTGTCGAAGCCGTTCTCGCCGCGCGAGCTCGCGGCGCGGATCAAGGCGATCCTCCGCCGCGCGGAGCAGCGCAGCGAGGACGTAGTGCTTGCGGCACGCGACATCGTGCTGCGGCGTGACTCGCATGACGTCACCGTCGCCGGCGAGGCAATCGATCTCACGGGCAAGGAGTTCGACCTGCTCGCCTGCTTCCTCGAGCATCCCGGCATCGTGCTCTCGCGCGAGCGGTTGCTCGATCTCGTGTGGGGGATGACATACCCAGGCGGCACACGCACCGTCGACGTGCACGTCGCACAGTTGCGGCGCAAGCTCGGCGACCCGGTATCGATCCGCACCGTGCGGGGCGCCGGGTACAAGCTCGTCGCGGCGTGACGAGCCTTCGCACCCGGCTCTTCCAGGCGATCGCCGCGATCGTGCTGCTCTGCATCGGGCTGACCCTCGCGCTCGGGCTGCTGCTCACCCGCCGTGCAGTCGACAAGGCGACGTTGAAGGACGTCGTGCATCAGGCGTCGCTCATCGCGGCGCGCGAGCGGGTCGCCGTGTCGCCGTTCACCGACCTGCAGCCGCTGCGGCCGTTGTTCGCGCAGCAGCACGAGATCTTCGACAAGGACCCGACCTACTTGCCTCCCGCCGCGCGAGAGCGGCTCGCGCAGCACCAGCCCGCCGAGGGATCGGTCCGCCTCGACGGACAGGACTACTTCTTCGCTGCGCAACCTGTTGGGTCGCACGTCTTCGTCCTCCGGCGGCCGAAGAGCGTCACGTCGTCGCAGTGGACGCCGTTCGTGTACGGCTTGCTCATCGCCGCTCTGGCGGGCGGAGTGCTCGCCGCACTCGCGGCGTTCGGGCTTGCCCGCCGCATCGCCCGCCCTGTGCGTCGTGTCGCCGAGGCGAGCCGCAGCCTGGCCCGCGGCGCGCACCCCGAGCCGGTTCCCGTCGAGGGCGCCGCCGAGCTCGCGATGCTCGCCCGCGCGTTCAACGATCTCGCCGAGCAGCTCGCGCGCGCGCGGGAGGCTGAGCGCGCGTTCCTGCTTTCGGTCAGTCACGAGCTGAAGACGCCGCTCACCGCGATTCGCGGGTACGCGGAGGCTCTGAGAGACGGCGCGGTCGATGCGCGGGACGCGGCGGCGACGGTGTCGGCGGAGGCCGCGCGGCTCGAGCGGCTCGTCGGAGACCTGCTCGATCTCGCGCGCATGAACCGCACGGACTTCAGCGTGCACAACACGGAGATCGATCTCGCCGAGGTCGCGGACGATGCTGTGCGCCGCTACGTGCAGCAGGCGGCGGCGTTCGGCGTCGAGCTGAGCGCGGTCGCCGACGGCCCCGCGCCGGCCGTCGGAGACGCCGACCGCACCCTCCAGGTCGTCTCCAACCTCGTCGAGAACGCGCTCCGCCTCGTGACGCCGGGTGGAAGCGTGCGGGTCGTCACGGCCCCGGGAGTCTTGCGCGTCGAGGACACGGGCCCCGGACTGAAGGAGGAGGAGCGCGCCCGCGCGTTCGAGCGCTTCTTCCTGCACGAGCGCTACGGCCGCGAGCGTCCGGTCGGCACCGGGCTCGGGCTCGCGATCGTGAAGGAGCTCACCGAGGCGATGGGCGGCACGGTCGAGGTCTCGAGCGAGCCGGGGCGGTTGACGACCTTCACCGTTCGTCTCGGCGCGCCCGCCCGCGTAATGTCTCGCGCGTGATCGATGTCGAGCGCGCGCGGCAGACGATCGAGGGCCGCGTCCACCGGACGCCGATGCTCACGTCGGCGGCGCTCGGCGCGCGGCTGAAGGCGGAGCTCTTTCAGAAGACGGGCTCGCACAAGATTCGGGGCGCGCTGAACTGCATCGCGTCGCTCACTCCAGAACAGCGCGAGCGGGGCGTCGTCACCTGGTCGGCGGGAAACCATGCGCAGGCGGTCGCATACGCAGCGGCGTTGGAGGGGGTCGACTGTCTCGCGATGATGTGGGCGAGCGCAAGCGCGCTGAAGGCCGAGGCGACGCGTGGATACGGCGCGACGGTCGATGTCGAAGCGTCCGACCCCGCGAACGCGTACGACCGCGCGGTGGACGTTGCCGAGCGGGAGGGCCGCTTCTTCGTGCACCCGCACGACGACCCGCACGTCATCGCGGGTAACGGCACGCTCGCGCTCGAGATCCTCGAGGACGTGCCCGCGGTCTCGACGGTCGTCGTCGGCGTCGGCGGCGGCGGCCTCGTGTCGGGGATCGTCACCGCGCTCGACGGCCGGGCGCGCGTCGTCGCCGTCGAGCCGGAGCAGGCGCAGGCGTTCAAGGCGGGCCTCGATGCCGGTCACAGCGTTCCCGTCGAGACGAACACGATCGCCGACGGGTTGGCGCCGCCGTTCGCGGGCGATCTCGCGCTGCAGATCTGCGCGGGCCGCGTCGAGAGCGTGCTCGTGACCGAAGACGAGATCGCCGAGGGCATGCGCTTCCTTTACGCCCGCGCAAAGCTCGCGTGCGAACCGGCCGGCGCCGCAGCCGCGGCGGCCGTGCTCGCGGGCAAGGTCGCAGCGGGCGACGACGTCGTCGTCGTGGTCTCGGGCGGCAACGTTTTAGCCCAGC
>DATGEH010000050.1:0-31910 GCA_035310325.1 Gaiellaceae bacterium | reverse complement strand
TCACCATCGCGCTGCAGGCGCTGCCGGACCGCGAGCGGCAGGTCGTCGTGCTCCGCTACGGGCTCGTCGACGAGGAGCCGAAGACGCTCGAGGAGATCGGCCGCCGACTCGGGCTCACCCGCGAGCGGGTCCGTCAGATCGAGCTCGAGTCGCTCCGCCGCCTCGCCGGCCTGCGCGAGATGCAGATCGTCGCGTCGAGCTAGCGCTCTAGGTACGCAGGTACAGCTCGAGCCCGGGCGCGAGCGTGCGCAGCTCGCGCAGCGCCCGCCCTTCCAGCTGGCGCACGCGCTCGCGTGTGACGCCGATCGCGACCCCGACCTCTTCGAGCGTCCGCTGCGGTCCGCCGTCGAGGCCGAAGCGCAGCGAGAGCACTTCGCGCAAGCGCGGTGCGAGGCGGTCGAGCGCCAGGGCGAGCTCCGTGCCGCGCTCGCTCTCCGCCGTCTCCTCGTCGGGACGCTGCGCGTGCGTGTCCTCGATCAGGTCGCCGTAGAGGCTCTCGCCGTCCCCGATCGGAGAGTCGAGGCTCACGGGCGCGTCGACATACTCGAGCAGCTGGGTCACACGCTCCTCGGTCTCGCCTGACGTACGCGCGAGCTCCTCCACCGTCGGCTCGCGGTTCAGCTTCTGTGCGAGCTGTCTCCGCGCCCGGAGCAGCCGGCGCACGCGCTCCGCAACGTGCACGGGCAGCCGAATGGTCCGGCCCTGGTCCGCGAGCGCGCGCGTCACCGCCTGGCGGATCCACCAGGTCGCGTACGTCGAGAGCTTGTAGCCCATCCGGTAGTCGAACTTCTCGACCGCGCGAATGAGACCGAGGTTGCCTTCCTGGATGAGGTCGAGCAGCGGCACGCCCGCCTTCGTGTACGAGCGCGTGATCGACATGACGAGCCGGAGGTTCGCCTCGATGAGACGGCGCTTCGCGTGCTCGTCGCCCGCGTCCTTGCGCCGGGCGAGCTCGCGCTCTTCCGCGCGGGTGAGCAGCGGGCCGCCGCCGATCGAGCGCACGTAGAGCCGCAGCGGATCCTCGACGTGGACCACTTCGACGTCGTCCTCGACCTCGTCCGCGACGAGCGGGCTCAACTCGAGAGGCGCGTCCTCGACCGCGATCTCGTCGGCGACGAGCTGCCGCAGCTCCATGGCCTCCTGTATCGGCGCTGACGGCGCTAGGCTTGAGACAAGGGACGCGGCCGAGGGCGGCGAACCTGCCCACATATGTGCGGAATCGGCGGCTACAGCCTCTCCCCGCGCAGCGCCGTCGACCGGACGCTCGCGGCTCAATCCCTGCTCGCGGGCATCGCCGAGCGCGGCGCCGACGCCGTCGGGTACGCCTACCGGATGCCCGGCGCCACCTATCCGGTGGTCACGAAACAGCGGACGCCGGCGAGCCTCCTACTGGAGCGGATCGAGGTGCCCGACACCGCCGCGGAGCTGCTCGTTCACGTGCGCGACTACACGAAAGGCCATCCGTCGATCGCCGCCAACAACCATCCCGTCCGCCACGGGCCGGTCGTCGGCATCCACAACGGGATCATCTTGAACGACGACGAGCTACTCGCCCAGTACGAGTGTGCCCGCTCCGAGCCCCGGATGACCGTCGACTCGGAAGCGATCTTCGCCCTCGCCGCCCATTCCGCGAACGATCCGCGCGCGCTCGAGTCGCTGACCGGCGCGCTCGCGACCGCCTGGCTCGACGAGCGCGAGCCCGGGAAGATCTTCGCCGCCCGCGGTGCCGGCCGGCCGCTCTGGCTCGGAATGGGGAAGCACGAGCTCTTCTTCGCGTCCACCCGCGCCGCGCTCGAGGTCGTCGAGGAGTACGCCGAGGTGAAGCTCCGCAAGCGCGAGGTCGCGCCGGGGACGTTCCTCGTGCTGCGCGAGGCACGCGTGGCGCACAAGGAGACCTTCCGCCACGACGTCGACTACCGGGAGGTCGATCCGCTCCCCACCGTGCGCGCGCCCGGCGAGCGCAACTCCTGTCTAGAGCGACTAGCCGCGCTTGCGGCGGCGTAGCACGCCGTCCGGCCCGACCGTCACGCCCTGCTCCTCGAGGCTCTGCCGCACGAGGAACTGAAAGGTCGACCAGGCGCCGCGCTTCGCGTCGAGCATCCGGTAGACCTGCCACTCGGTGAGGAGCGAGTCGTCGTGCTTCCGCGCCTCCGCCCAGTCGGCGAACTTCGGCAGGCGCCCGAGACTGCGCGCCAGAGCCGTTCCCTGCTCCACCGCGCGCTCGAGGCGTTCCTCGCCGACGGGCACGTCGAAGCCGGCTTCGCGGAGCGCGTTCGTCAGCGAACCGAACGTGTGCCAGTAGAGCGACTTCGACGGCAGCTGCCCCTTGTGCTCGTCGATGTCACGCGCCGTCGGCGGGCGGCCGAGCTCCTCCCCCAGCTCGCGCAGCAGGCCGAGCAGCTCCTCCCGCGTCGCAAACCGTCGGGGCACGAGGCCGGAGGCCCGCTTCGCGACGTTCCAGGCGCCGAAGTGCTCGATGACCGTCTGGGGATGGACGGTCGTCTGCGGATCGGCCGCGAACTCGCGCATGGTCGGCGAGCGCCCGAGGCGCTCGGCGCACGCGCGCAGCTCGGCGAGGATCTGCTCGTCGGTGTAGCGCTTGCGGATGCCGGCCTGGAACTCCGCGAGCGCTCCGGGGTCGATGTCGGCCACCGCACGGAAGCGCGGCTTCTGGGGCATGTCAAGAATGGTAGAGCAGGTTGAGGAAACCGCAAGTCGACCCGTGCGGGCTCGCTTACGCGGTCTGGATCAGAACCGGCTCAGGGATCTCGAGGATCCGCTCGAGCGCGACGACGCAGTCCGGGCAGAACTGGGAGCCGGCGCCGGCTTGGAGCTCGCGCAGGGCCGCCTGCCGCGTCAGCACCGGCCGGTAGATCCGCGTCGTGACCATCGAGTCGAGCGCGTCCGCAACGTGGATGATCCGCGCCCCGACCGGGATCTCCTCCCCCACCAGGCCGTCCGGGTACCCGGCACCGTCGAACCACTCGTGGTGGTGGCGGATGGCCGGAACGGCATCGTGCAGGAAGCCCAGGCGCTCGATGATCGCCGCCCCCTTCTCGGCGTGGGTCCGCATGAGCGTCCACTCCACCTCGTCGAGCGGGCCAGGCTTCAGGAGGATCGCGTCGGGAATCGCCAGCTTGCCGATGTCGTGGAAGAGCGCCGCGTGTCCGAGCATCTCGAGCTCGTCGCGCGACAGCCCGAGCTCCCGTCCGGCAGCCAGGGCGATCTCGCGGACGCGCCGCGAATGACCGGCCGTGTACGAGTCGCGGGCATCGACGATCGCCGACAGCGACTCCATCGCTGCCGTCGATCGCTCGCGCAACAGGCGATACGCGTGTTGTAGAGGCATCTCCTCGGCCTCGGTCACCGGCCGAAGGTCGGTCACCGGAGCGACGAGCAGCCGCGGAGCCTGCGGCGCCTCCTCCCCCGCACCGAGCACGCGATTACGGCCTTGAAGCTTTGCGCGGTAGACGGCGAGATCGGCGCGATGCACGAGCTGGTTGGCGTCCACGCCGTCTTCCGGATAGGTCGCGACGCCCAGCGACACCGTCGCGCGCAACGGCTCGGCCGCCGTGTCGACTTCGAAGACGGTCTCCGCAACTACACGGCGAATCCGTTCCGCGATCGCGTATGCCTCCGCCGCCGGAGTCTCCGGCAGGAGGATCGAGAACTCCTCTCCGCCGAAGCGCGCCGGCACGTCGTAGTGGCGCAGCTCCGCACGGAAGACGTCCGCCACTCCGCGGAGGACGACGTCGCCCGCGAGATGGCCGTAGGTGTTGTTGATCTCGCGCAGAAGGTCGAGGTCCGCCATGACCACGGCCATCGGCCGCTGGAAGCGCTCGGCCCGAACGATCTCGGCTTCGAGCGTGGCTGCGAAGTAACGCGCGTTGTACAACCCCGTCTTCGGGTCGACGCGAGCCTCCTCCTGCAGCTGCGGGATGCTCATCGAGCGGTGCACGACGAGGAGCGGCGCAACCGCGGCGAACGCGAGCCAGGGGTCCCAGATCCAGAACGCCGCCAGGCTGAGACCGAGCGCGGCGAGCACGAGGTCGATGGAGATGCTGTCGACGGCGAACACCCCGGTCGCTTCCAGGTTGTGCCCGCGGACGAAGTGGAGGGTGAGCGCGACGATCACGTGGTTGGCGAGGACGAAGGCCGCACAGGCGGCGAGCCCCGCCACGGCAAAGCGCGCGTCGGCGGCGGCGATGCGCGTCTCGTGGAAGCGGACGATGTCCGCCGTTCCCCACGCCGCGAGCGCGCTCAGGGTGTAGTTCGCGACGTTCGACACCTCGATCGGCAGCGGATACCGCTCTCTCAGCCACTCGGGAATCGTCTGGACGAGCGGGATGAGAACGAGCAGCTCCGGGCGCAACACGAGCGAGGCGGCGAACAGGAAGACGATCGAGGTCTGGTAGACGACGTTCTGCGGCGACTTCACCGGGCACATCTGCGCAAACGTCGCAGCCACGGCGAGCAGGAGGAACGACGTCCACGTGTGGCGGACGTCGTGCACCCGGAGGTAGAACGGGATGGCCGCTCCGAGAGTTACCGCTCCAAGGCCGAGCGTGTACAGGCGCCCTGCCCGGCTGAGCGCGAACGACGACGACTGGCCCTGCGGCCGCATGAAGCGCAGCCTAGGAACGCCGCGGTGACCGGGCATCCCCCGATCGGAGCATCCCGGTACGCTCGCCGCGTGCGCGTCCCGGTCCCGCTCGCCGTCGAGATCGCGGCCGCCAAGGCGGTTGCGGGCCTTTCGAGACTCGCCGGCGCGGGCGGCGGCACCACCGTCCCGGGCAAGCTCCTGTGGAAGCTCGACCCCGGCGCGATCGACCTCTTGGCCGCTCGCCTGCCCGAGGGGAGCGCAGTCATCTCAGCCACGAACGGCAAGACCACGGCCGCAGCGATGACGGCCGACATCCTCAGGGCGCGCTTTCGTCTCGCGCACAACCGCTCGGGCGCCAACCTCCTCTCCGGCGTCGCGTCGACCCTGCTCGCTGCCGGCGACGCCGAGCTGGGCCTCCTCGAGGTCGACGAGGGTGCGCTGCCCGAGGTCGTGCAGCGCGTCCGTCCCCGTGCGCTGTGCCTCGGCAACCTGTTCCGCGACCAGCTCGACCGCTACGGCGAGCTCGAGCTCGTCGCCGAACGCTGGCGCGAGACGGTCTCCACTCTGCCGCCGGAAGCGGCTCTCGTCGTCAACGCCGACGATCCGCAGCTGAGCCTCTTCGCCCGCGCGACGACGTTCGGGATCGACGATCCGGGCGTCTCGCGGAAGTCCCTTCAGCACGCGTCCGACTCGAAGCACTGCGTCCGCTGCGGGACGCCGTACGAGTACGCCTCTGTCTACATCGGCCACCTCGGCGACTACCGCTGCCCCAACTGCGGGCATGCGCGGCCGCCGCTCGACATCGCCGCACGGTCGATTCAACTGCACGGGCTCGACCGCGTCACGTTCGAGCTCGTCCTCCCGGAGGGTGCGCGCCGCGTGTCGCTCGGGCTTGCGGGTCTCTACAACGTGTACAACGCGCTCGCCGCCGCCGCGCTTGCACGCGCTCTCGGCGCCGGTGCCGACGAGATCGTCGCGGGTCTCGAGGGGTTCGCGGCCGCGTTCGGCCGGTTCGAGCGAATCGACGTCAACGGCAAGACCGTGCTCCTGCTGCTCGTGAAGAACCCTGCGGGCGCGAACGAAGTCGTCCGGACACTCGTCGAAGGGGGCGCGCCGTCGCTCGCCGTGATCGCCCTCAACGACGCGATCGCGGACGGGCGCGACGTCTCGTGGATCTGGGACGTCGACTTCGAGCCGCTCCTCGACGGTCTCGACACGATCGTCGCGACCGGCGACCGCGCCGCCGAGCTCGCGCTCCGCTGCAAGTACGCGGGCGTCGAGGATGACGCCCTCGTCGTCGAGCCCGACCTCGAGCGGGCCGTCGAGATCGGGCTTGCGAAGACTCCCGAGGGCGGCGAGCTCGTCGTCCTCCCCACGTACACGGCGATGCTTGCGCTCCGCCGCATCGTCGCTGCCCGCCCGTACTGGGAGGACGCGGCGTGAACATTCGCGTCGGCCATCTCTATCCGACCTATCTCAACATCTATGCGGATCGCGGCAACATCGCCGTGCTCGCGCGACGCGCGGAGTGGCGCGGCCACTCACTCGACGTCAACGAGCTCGGGTTCGATGACCCGCTCGTTCCCGGCGCGCACGACCTCTACTACATCGGCGGCGGGCAAGACCGCGAGCAGCTCCTCGTCGCGCCCAACTTCGCGGCGAAGGCGGCACCGCTGCGTGAGGCGGTCCTCGGCGGCGGCGCTGCGTTGCTCGCCGTGTGCGGGGGCTACCAGCTGCTTGGCCGGGGCTACCGCGGCTTCCACGGCGAGGACATGCCTGGCGTCGGCCTGCTTCCGCTCGAGACGTTCGCCGGCGAGCGCCGGATGATCGGAAACGTCCTGCTCGACACCGACATCGGGCCGATCGCGGGCTTCGAGAACCACGCGGGCCGCACGATGCTCGACCCGGGCGCCGAGCCGCTCGGTCGCGTCGTCGCCGGCTTCGGGAACGACGGGGAGAGCGGATACGAGGGCTGCCGTCTCGGTCGCGCAATCGGCACGTACCTGCACGGGCCCTTGCTGCCGCGCAACCCTGCGCTCGCCGACTGGCTCCTCGCCCAGGCACTCGCGCATCGCACGGGTGGCGAGCCGCCGGAGCTCGCTCCACTCGACGACGAGCTCGAGGCGCAAGCGCAGGCGATGTCCGCCGCCCGCGCACGACGCTAAGAGGGCGTCGCGCGCAGGATCTTCTCGACCGCTTCGCGAAGCGGCCCGGGAACGTCGGCGTTGCCGTTACCCGTGTACCAGCGATACGCCTTGTGCGGCTTCCTGCCGCGGCCGCGGCCGTCCATGCCCGAGACCGCCTCGAAGTCGGGCGTCAACACCACCGTCCGGTCGCTCCCCGCTATCTCGACGATCTGCTCGTTCACGATGCGCTCGGACTCGATCGGCCGCTCGCCGCGCTCTGCATCTCGGTCGTGCACAAGCACGTACGGAATGCCGCACGCGTTACAGATGCGTGCGAACAACGGCATGTTCCCCTTGCCGCCGCACTCGATGATCACGATGCCCTCTTTATCGGGCTCGATGCCGAGGGCGTCGAAGACGAGCGGGAACGCAAGCTTCTCCGTTCGTCCTTCGACGAGTACCGCTGCACGCGCGAGGAAGAGCTCCGCGCGATCGCTGTCGAACTCGGAGAGCGCGCGGAAGCTCTCTGCCTCCGGCAACGGAGCCGGCTGATGCAACGTCGTGCCGAGGTCGGACGTGTGGCGAACGAGAGCGAGCTCTTCGAGCCGGTCCACGCTGAGGAACACCGGTGCGTGCGTCGAGTACAGGATCTGGTTGCCGGCCTGCGCGAGCGCACGCAGCACCCGATACAGGTGTCGCTGCGCGTGCGGGCTCAGGTAGAGCTCGGGCTCCTCGATGAGGAGCACGAAGCTGCGGAGGTTCGAGGCGAGGAGCCGCTCCATCCCGGCGACGAGCTGGAGCCCCCCGTCCGCCGCCGACCAGTGGTGGTCGGGGAGCGGCGGCCGGAACAGCTCGACCACGTCCGCAGCACCGCGGCCCGTCGCGGGCGCGACGAGCGTGCGCGGGCGGAGGTTGGCCGGCAGGAACAGCACCGGAGGCGCACCCGCGCGGTTGAGATTGAGCGTGTCGGGCGGCGTCGCGTCGAGGAAGATCGCGCCCTGTTCCAGCTCGGCCTCGAGATGGATGCGGCCCGACGTCCCCTGCGAGACGTCGTCGATCGTCGGCGGCGGCGCAGCAGCCTCGAGCAGCGTCCAGATGGCGGTGAGCACGGTCGACTTGCCGCTCGACGCCTCGCCGACGAACGCGCACACCGAACCGGGCTCGAACGCGAGATCCCGGGCCGAGCGGTAGCCCTGGATCGAGACGCTTCTTACAGGCGGAGGGGCCACCGACCTATGGTGCCCACAGCGACCCCAGATACACGGCGGGATCCCCCGGCTGCCAGCGGCGGAGGAACCGTTGGATCGGCGGATGGAGAACGATGGCGTCGAGGTCCGCGGTGTCGAAGAGCCGGTGGCCGCGCACGGCCGCGTCGAGCGACGTCACCGTTTCGAGCGACCGGCCCGAGAGGTCGCCGGCGAAGACGATCTGCACCACATGCTTCGCCGCGAACGCACGTTGCGGCGAGATCGAGTCGACGAGCGCGACCGGCCCTTCGAGCGGCACCTCGTCCTCGATCCCGATCTCCTCGCGGAGCTCGCGGTGCAGGGCGTCGAGGAGACTCTCCCCTGCATTCACTCCGCCGCCCGGCAGAAGCCAATACTCGCCGCGGCCCGCCTTCTCGTGACGGCAGAGGAGGACGCGGTCCCGCCAGCGCAGGATCGCCGACACGCGTATGCGCGGCTCCATCACGCCGACGAGCCGAAGCCCCTGACGCCGCGCTCGCTTTCGGGCAATTCGTCGAGCTCGACGAGCTCCACCTCGGGGATGGGCACGACGACGAGCTGCGCGATGCGCATGCCCGGCTCGACAACGAACGGCTCGCGCGCGTCGGTGTTCAAGAGCACGACCTGCAGCTCCCCCCGGTAGCCGGAGTCGACGAGCCCCGGCGAGTTGACGATGGTGATGCCGTTACGCATTGCGATGCCGGAGCGTGGTTGCACGAAGCCTGCGTAGCCGTCGGGAATGGCGACCGCGAGGCCGGTTCCGACCGTCGCGCGCTCCCCCGGCCGGAGCTCGACCTGCTCGCACGCGGCGAGGTCGAGACCCGCGTCGCCGCCGTACGCTCGCTGCGGCAACACCGCATCGGGGCGCAGCCGGCGGATCGGCAGCTCGATCACGCGATGAACTCGGCGAAGCGTGCCCGCGCCCTGCGCGGCAGCCGGGCAACGACGAGGACTCCGTCGCTCGTATCCTCACGCGTCTCGATCGGCGCGCCGAGCGCGTAGAGCTCGTTGAGCTTGCCGCCCTCGCGATACGGAAGCAGCAGGCGCACGGGCTCGAAGCGCTCCTCGAAGAGCTGCGCAATCCGCGCGCGGAGCTCGTCGATGCCTTCGCCGGTCAGCGCCGACACGTGCAGAGCGTCCGGATAGCGGTTGGAGAGCCGGCGGCGATGCAGCGTGTCGACCGCGTCGATCTTGTTGATGACGAGCTCGATAGGCAAGTCGTCCGCGCCGATCTCGTGCAGAACCCCGTTGACGGCCGCGACCTGCTCGATCAGCCGTGCCTCCGGCGCCGAGCCGTCGACGACGTGGAGGACGAGGTCGGCCACGAGCGTCTCCTCGAGCGTCGCCGAAAAGCCCTCGACGAGCTGATGCGGCAAACGGCGGATGAAGCCCACCGTGTCGGTGACGAGGTACTTGCGGCCGTCGTGCTCGAAGCCTCGGGTCGTCGGATCCAGCGTCTCGAAGAGGCGATTGCGGACGGACACGTGCGCGTCGGTGAGCGCGTTGAGCAACGTCGACTTGCCGGCGTTCGTGTAGCCGGCGAGTGCCACCGTCGGGATCGCGGTCCGCATGCGCTCCTTGCGCCTTACGTCGCGTTGCTTCGCGAGCTTCTCGAGGCGGTCCTTGAGGAGCTTGATGCTGCGGCGTGCGATGCGGCGGTCGGTTTCGAGCTGGGACTCGCCGGGGCCCCTCGTCCCCACGCCGCCGCCGAGCCGTTCGAGGTGCTGCCACATGCCGCGCATGCGCGGGAGGTTGTATTCGAGCTGTGCGAGCTCGACCTGCAGCTTTCCCTCGGCGCTGATCGCGTGCTGAGCAAAGATGTCGAGGATCAGCTGCGCGCGGTCGACGACCCGCGCCTGCAGGAGATTCTCGAGCACCCGCTGCTGCGAGGGAGCGATCTCGTCGTCCACGAGCAGCACCTCCGCCCCCGCGCTCCCGTACGCCTGCTTCAGCTCGTCGAGCTTGCCCTTGCCGACGTAGCTGCGCGGATCGGGCTCGGGCCGGTGCTGCACGACGCGGCCGACCGGCTCCACGCCGGCCGTGCGCGCGAGCTCCTCGAGCTCTGCCAGCTCCTCGTCGGGGTCGACTCCCTGGCCGAGAACCGCGAGGACGAATCCGCGTTCCGGTTCCGGATCGGGCTGTCGGGCGGCCATCCGCAGTCATTATGACCCTTGCCGTGGGAGCCCCCGATCTCGCCGCAACGACGCTCGCGCTCGTGAACGTCGCCTCGGAAAGCCGCCACGAGGCGGAGGCGGTCGAGTTCGTGCGCGCCGCGCTTCCCGCGCCGCCGCTCTACGACGACGGCGAGGTGCTGCTCTATGGAGAGCCGGACGCGCCGATCGTGCTCGCCGGCCATCTCGACACGATCCCCGCGCAGGGGAACATTCCGGGGCGTGTCACGGACGGCGCCGTGCACGGCGTCGGCGCCAGCGACATGAAAGGCGGCGTCGCCGTGATGATCGAGCTCGCCCGTGCCCGCGTGCCCGGTCGCTATCTCTTCTTCACGCGTGAAGAAGTGGCGCTGGCGGAGAGCCCCCTGCCGGCGATCTTCGCGAGCGGCCACCTCGACGGGACGCAGCTCGCAGTCGTGCTCGAGCCGACCGACAACGAGCTCCATGCCGGCTGCCTCGGCAACCTCCAGGCGCGCATCACGTTCTCCGGCGTGAGCGCGCACTCGGCGCGACCGTGGACCGGCGTGAACGCGATCCACGAGCTCGTGCGAGGCCTGCACGCGCTCTCGACATTCGAACCGGTCGACGTCGTCGTCGACGGTCTCGTCTATCGAGAAGTCGTCAGCGCCGTCCGCATCGAGGGCGGCATCGCGGCGAACGTCGTCCCGGCCTCCGCAACAGTGGAGCTCAATTACCGCTTCATGCGCGAGCATGCAGAGGAGCGACTGCGGACGTTCGTACCCGGCGGCGACGTCGAGATCCTCCACTCCGCGCCGTCGGCGCCGCCCGCGCTCGACAACCCGCTCGTCGCCCGCCTGCGCACTCTCGCGCCCGACGTGCGGCCGAAGCAGGCGTGGACGCCGGTTGCGCAATTCGCCGAGCAGGGCATCGACGCGATCAACTACGGCCCGGGCGCGACCGCCTACGCGCACAAGCAGGACGAGCAGATCCCGGTCGCCAACCTCGAGCGGTGCTTCGAGACCCTGAGAGAATTCCTCTCGTGATCAATCCGACGCTCGCCGACCTGGGGACGTACCCGTTCGTGAAGCTGGAGGAAGCTCGGCGCCGGCTCGTCGACGCCGGTGTCGCCGTCATCGACTTCGGCAAGGGCGATCCGAACGAGCCGACCGACCCGATGATCCGCCAGGCACTCGTCGACGCGCTGCCGGAGCGGGCCCCTTATCCGCTCGCCGCGGGGTTGCCCGAGCTGCGCGCCGCCGCCGCCGGCTGGTGCGCCCGCCGGTTCGGCGTGGAGCTCGACCCCGACCGCGAGGTCATTCCGACGTACGGGTCGAAAGAGGCGATCTTCTCGCTCGCGCAGGTGCTCGCCACCGCCGGGCGCACGGTCGTATTCGGCGAGCCCGCCTATCCCGTGTACGAGCGCGGCGCACGCTTCGCCGGCGCGGACGTGCGCACGCTGCCGCTCCGGCGCGAGCGCGGCTTCCTCCCCGACCTGAGTGAGATCGGCGACGACACGGCGATCGTCTGGGTGAACTATCCGCACAACCCGACGGGTGCTGTGGCACCACTCGCGTTCTACGAGGAGTTGGCCGAGCTCGCGGAGCAGCACGACTTCTACATCGCGTCGGACGAGGCGTACACGGAGCTGTGGTTCGACGAGCCTCCCGTCTCCGCGCTGCAGGCCGGGGACCGGTCGCGCGTCATCGTCTTCCAGACGCTGAGCAAGCGCTCCTCCATGACCGGCTACCGGTCCGGCTTCGTCGCCGCCCCGCCGGACGTGATCGACGCGCTGAAGGCCTACCGGCCGACCGTGGGGACGGCGCCGCAGGAGTTCGTGCAGCGCGCCTCGGTGGTCGCCTGGGACGACGAGCGGCACGTCGAGGAGACGCGGGCGCGGTACCGCGCCAAGCGCGATGTGCTCATCCCTGCCATCGAAGCGAAGGGCTGGGAGATCGTCGCGAGCGAGGCGACCATGTATCTCTGGGTCGTCGCCCCCGACGGCACCGTCGAAGCGCTGCTCGAGCGCGGGGTCGTCATCTCGCCCGGATCGTTCTTCGGGCCGAGCGGCGAGGGCTATGTTCGCTTCGCGCTCGTCCCGACGCTCGCGGAGTGCGAGCGCGCAGCCGCGATACTGGCGGGGCAGTGACGACCGACGACACGATCGAGGCTCTCGACCGCGGCGAGCTGCGCGTCGCCGAGAAGCGCGACGGCGAGTGGCGCGTGAACGAGGAAGCCAAGGCGGCGATCCTCGACTACTTCCGTGGGCGCAAGGTGGAGCCGATCGAGGTCGGCCCGTACGAGTACATGGACAAGATCCCGCTGAAGCACAACTACGCCGAGCTCGGCGTGCGCGTCGTGCCGCCTGCGACGGCGCGGTACGGATCCTTCCTCTCGCCCGGCGTCGTGATGATGCCGAGCTACGTGAACATCGGCGCGTGGGTCGGCCCGAACACGATGATCGACACATGGGCGACGGTCGGTTCGTGCGCGCAGATCGGCGCGGACGTGCACCTCGCGGGCGGTGTGGGCGTCGGCGGCGTCCTGGAGCCGGTGCAGGCGCGACCGGTGATCGTCGAGGACGGCGCCTTCATCGGCTCACGCTGCATCCTCACGGAGGGCGTGCTCATCGGCGAGCGCGCGGTTCTCGCACCGAATGTGTCCCTCACCGGATCGGTGCCGGTGATCGACGTGACCGGCCCCGAGCCCGTGGAGCATCGCGGCTACGTGCCGCCGTACTCCGTCGTCGTCCCGGGCACGCGGCCGAAGGAGTTCCCCGCCGGCACGTACCAGCTCAGCTGCGCGCTCATCATCGGCCGCCGCAGCGAGCAGACGGATCTGAAGACGTCGCTCAACGACGTCCTCCGCGAGTACGAGATCGGCTAGACCCGTTCTGCCGGACCGGTGAGTGTTGCCTTCCCGTCGTGGAGGTGGACGCGCAGGTCGCCGCCGGGGAAGTGCACGAGCACGTCGCCCTCGTCATGCGTCGCGGCGGCGACCGCGACCGCGCTCGAGCCCGAGGCGGTCGTCTCCCCCACGCCGCGCTCCCACACGCGCGCGGTCACCTCACCTGGAGCGTCGACGTGCACGACCTGCACGTTCGTGCGTTGCGGAAAGCGCGGATGGGTCTCGAGCAGCGGCCCGATCAACTCGATGTCGGCCGGGTCGCCGACGACCACCGCGTGCGGGTTACCGACGTCGACGACCGCGACGTCGAGGCCGGCGATGCGCTCGCGCGCCACCACCTTCGCCTCGCCCAGGTCGGACTCGTAGAGGTCGCCCACGCGTCGAACGTCCACCGTGCGCGGTCCGACGTGCACGTGCGCGTAGTCGGATCCAGTTCGCTCCATGAGCCAGGCACCGGCGATGCGCGTCCCGTTCCCCGACATCTCCGCGTGTGAGCCGTCGGGGTTGACGATCGCGATCTCGACGTCGTCACCGTCGACGCTCAGCACCTCCACGGCGCCGTCGAGCTCGCGGTCGAGCTCGTAGCCGCCTTCAGCGACGAGGTAGACGTTCCCGTGTGCGTGCCAGCGCGACGATGTCATCGGCGATCTCGCCCGGCGGGCGATCCGCTTCGACCATAACGACGCCCGGGATGCGCCGCATCCACTTGCGCTGATAGGCGGCGTATCGCCGTGTGCGGACGACGATCGCCGCGATCGCCTCGTCGCGCGGCAGGTTCGCGACCTCGTCGAGGCCGAGTGTCTTGCGCGCGGTCGCCGAGATCGGTCCCACCAGGGCAGCGCGGACCTCGTCTTGCACTCCGGCGTCGAACATCGCTTCCGTGCGGGCTACGATCCGCTGGTCGAGGACGTCCTTGGGGACATCGAGGCCGACCACGAGCGTCGGATGCCGGGTCTCCTCCGTCCACAGACGGTCGCCCATGAGCGATACGCCGGCATCTACAAGCTCGAGGGCACGGACGATCCGACGACGGTCGTTGGTATGGACGGCCGCCGCAGCTGCCGCGTCGAGCTCGGCGAGGCGGGCATGTGCCGCTCCCGCTCCCTCCTCGTCGTAGAGCCGCGACCAGCGCTCGCGCTGACCCGGGCCGGGTGCAGGCGGGAGCACGAGGTCGGCGAGCGCGGCGCGCAGATAGAGCCCCGTGCCTCCGACGACGACCGGCGTCTTGCCTGCGGCGAGGATCTCGTCGACAGCCGCGTGTGCAAGCCGTGCGTACTCGCCGACCGACGCCTCGTGGTCGAGGGGCCATATGCCGACGAGCCGGGTAGGGTGCTCCGAGTGGTTGGTGAGAAGCGGCAGGTCGCGATAGACCTGCATCGCGTCTGCGGACACGAGCTCGGCCGGAATTCGTTCGACGACGGATTCGGCGACAGAGGACTTGCCGCTTGCCGTCGGGCCGAAGATGGCGATCACCGTCACTCACGCATTCTCGCGCCCGTCGTGTCACGATGAGGTTCCTCCCGAAGAGCCACCTCGAGCAACCGCCGGCGGAGTCCGTGGTCTTCATCGCCGGAGCGTCGGCGATCGCGCTCGCAACGCTGTTCGCGCTCGCCTGGGTGGCGGGCTTCGGCCACGTCGTCGCCCGGCTACGTGCGGTGCAGCCGGCCTGGTTCGCAGTCGCGCTCGCCGCGGAGGCGTTCGCCTATTTCGGCTACATGCTCAGTTACCGCGAGGTCGTGCGCGTGGAGGAAGGCCCCGCGATGGCGCCGGGCACGGTCGTCGCCTCCGTGACCGCCGGCTTCGGCGCCTTCGTGGCGCAGGGCGGTTTCGCGGTCGATCTCCGCGCGTTCCGGGAGGCAGGGGTCTCCGATCGCGAGGCGCGCGTGCGCGTGCTGGGCCTCGGCGCGCTCGAGTATGCGCTGCTCGCTCCGGCGGCCTGCGTCACGGCGATCGTCCTGCTCGTGAGCGGTGAGCGAGAGCCGTCGCTCGGCCTGACCCTTCCCTGGGCGATCGCGGTGCCGGTCGGGTTCGCCGTCGCGTTGTGGGCCGTTGGCCACCGGGAGCGCTTCGCGGGAAGGGGCGGCTGGCGCGACCAACTGGCGCAGGCCCTCGAGTCGATCCACGTGCTGCGCTCTCTCTTTGTCCCCCGCCACGCCGCCGGGCCCATCGGTGCCGCGCTCTACTGGTTCGGCGACATCGTCTGCCTCTGGGCGTGTCTCCATGCATTCACACACGGGACGCCCGACGTCACCCTCCTCCTGATCGGCTACGCCACCGGCTATGCGCTCACGCGCCGGACGCTGCCCTTCGGCGGCGCAGGCGCGGTGGAGGCTCTGCTCCCGTTCGCGCTCTCGTGGACGGGCATCTCGCTCGCCGCCGCCGTCATCGCCGTGCTCGCCTACCGGGTGTTCAACTTCTGGCTCCCGATCGTGCCCGCTGCGATCGGCATGCGGAGCCTGCGCGCCGCCGCCGGCTAGACGAGCGTGACCACCGCCTGCGCTCCGCCGAGCGTCGTCGAGGTTGCGCGCTCGATCGTCACGTCGACGAGGTCACCGGGAGCTGCGTCGCCCGTGAAGTTGACCGTCGTGTTGCGCCGCGTACGTCCGCGCAGCAGGCTCGGCTCTGTGCGGCTCAGGCCTTCGACGAGCACCTCCTCCACGCCTCCGACGCGTGAAACGTTCCGCGCGGCGGCGATGCGCTGCACCGACTCGACGAGGCGCTCGATGCGCTCGACCTTGACCTCCTCCGCGATCTGCTCCAGAGCGGCCGCATCGGTCCCGGCCCGTGGCGAGTAGACGAACGTGAACGCACCGTCGAAGCCGACCTCCTCGACGACCTCGAGCGTCTCGCGGAAGTCGTCCTCCGTCTCTCCGGGGAAGCCGACGATGATGTCGGTCGTCAGCGCCAGATCGGGAATCGCGGCGCGCAGCTCAACGACGAGCTTCAGGTAGCGCTCGCGCGAATACGTGCGGCGCATTGCCTTCAGAAGGCGCGTCGAGCCCGACTGCAGCGGCAGGTGAGCGTGCTCGCAAACGGCTGCGCACTCGGCCATTGCCGCGATCACCTCGCGGCGGAAGTCCTTCGGATGCGGGCTCGTGAAGCGGATCCGTTCGATGCCGTCGACTGTGTCGACCACGCGCAGCAGCTGCGAGAAGTCGGTTCCGAGGTCGCGCCCGTACGAGTTCACGTTCTGGCCGAGCAGCGTGACCTCACGGACGCCTTCCCCGGCGAGCCGCTCGATCTCCGCGAGCACCTCGCCGGGCCGCCGCGAGACCTCCCGTCCCCGCACGGCAGGAACGATGCAGTACGAGCACACCGAGTTGCAGCCCATCGAGATCTGCACCCACGCCTGGAACGAGCGCTCGCGGTGCATCGGCAGCGTCGCCGCAAAGCGCCGCTCCTCGCCCGTTCCCCAGGCGCCGCGCGCGACGCCGAAGCCGCCGGCGCCGAGCCACTCGGCGAGATGGGAAATTGTTCCCGGCCCGAACGCGACGTCGACCTGCGGGTAGAGCGCGAAGATCTTCTCCCGTTGCGCCTCGGCGTAGCAGCCGCCGACGGCGATCACCGTGTCGGGCCGCTCGCGCTTCCGCGCGGCGGCGTTCCCCAGATATGCCGCGAGCTTCGTGTCGGGCTTCTCGCGGATCGTGCAGGTGTTGAAGACGACGACGTCCGCGTCGTCGACGCTCGCCGCTTCGCCGAGCCCGAGCTCCTCGAGCATGCCCTTGATGCGCTCGGAATCGTGCGCATTCATCTGACACCCGAACGTCGTGACGTGGTAGCGGCGCACTCCGACGGTAGGGTAGCCCGGGGTGGATCGTCCGAACACGATCGAGGTCGAGCAGCTCGTCCGCGAGTTCAAGAAAGGGCCTCGGGCAGTCGATGGGATCGAGCTTCATGTCGACTCCGGCGAGATCTACGGCTTCCTCGGCCCGAACGGTGCCGGCAAGTCGACGACCGTCCTCATGCTGACCACGCTCCTGCCACCCACCGCCGGCACTGCGCGTGTCGCCGGGTACGACGTCGTGCACGAGGGGCCGCAGGTCCGCGCACGCATCGGTGCCGCGCTCCAGGAGGCCGCTCTCGATCCACTGCTCACCGGCCACGAGCATCTCCGCCTGCAAGCAGCCCTGCAGGCGATACCGCGTGCGGAGCGAGGCCCGCGCGCCGACGAGCTCCTCCAGCGCGTCGGGCTCTCCGAAGCCGCCGACCGCAAGGTGCGCGGCTACTCGGGCGGCATGAAGCGCCGGCTCGATCTCGCGATGGCGCTCGTGCACCGGCCGCGGGTCCTCTTCCTCGACGAGCCGACCACCGGCCTCGACGTGCAGAGCCGCACCGCGCTGTGGGACGAGGTCGGCCGGCTCGCGCGCGAAGACGGCGTGACCGTCTTCCTGACGACGCAGTACCTCGAGGAGGCCGACGTCCTGGCCGATCGCGTCGGGATCATCGACCACGGCCGCATCGTCGCCGAGGGGACCCCCGACGCCCTCAAGGCGGAGATCGGCCGCCCGACGCTCGAGGCGGTGCCCGCCGGCGAGGACGGCCGCGGCAACTTGTCCGATCTGCTCGCGCGCTTCGGCCCGCTCGTGCCCTCGCCCCGCGGCGTCGCCGTGCGGCTCGAGGCGGGCGAGGCCGGACTGGCGGACGTCGTCCGAGCGCTCGATGCCCAGGGTGTGCATGTCGCGCATCTCGAGCTGCACAGCCCGAGCCTCGACGACGTCTTCCTCGCAAAGACCGGGCGCTCGCTCGAAGGACACGGCGGGGAGTGACGTCGACGTTCGACCAGGTCGCGCTGCTCGCGCGCCGATCCGTCATTCGCACGTGGAGGCAACCGGCGGCGGTGGTCTTCCCGCTCCTCTTCCCGATGCTCCTCCTCGCGGTGAACTCCGGCGGACTGCGGGCGGAGACGCACCTGCCCGGCTTCCCGACGAAGTCATTCGTCGCGTTCGCACTCGCCGTACCGTTCATCCAAGGCGCGCTGTTCGCGACGATGAACGCGGGCACCGATCTCGCGCGCGACATCGAGAGCGGCTTCATGAGCCGGCTGTCGCTGACACCGCTGCGCGGCGCGGCACTGCTCGCCGGCCAGCTCGGCGGCGTCGTCGTGCTCGGCGTGATCCAGGCGTGCTTCTACCTCCTCGTCGGGCTCGCCGCCGGCGTTCGTCCGGCGGCCGGCATCCTCGGTGTGCTCGTCCTCCTCGTCTTCGCTGCGTTCATCGCGCTTGCATTCGGCGCAGTCGGCGCGTGGGCCGCGCTCCGAACCGGATCGACCGAGGCCGTGCAGAGCCTCTTCCCCATCTTCTTCGTCTTCTTGTTCATCTCCTCGATGAACATCCCGCGCAACCTCATGGCGACGACGTGGTTCCGTTACGCAGCGACTGCGAACCCCGTCTCGTACCTCCTCGAGTGCGTGCGCAGCCTCGTCATCACCGGCTGGAACGGACAGGCGCTCGGGCTGGGCTTCGCGATTCTGGCGATCGTCGCGGCCGTCGCGCTCTCGCTCGCCTCGTACTCCCTGCGACGGAGGCTCGTGCGATGACACGCAACCTCTCGGTCGCGCGCGCCGTTGCTTGGCGCACCCTGCACAACGTCTTCACGAACCCGTCGCTCTTCATCCCACAGCTCGCGTTTCCGCTCTTCTTCTTCACGGCTTTCGCAGGTGGGCTCTCGCGTATTCGCCACGTTTCCGGCTTCCACTATCCGCTCGGGTATACGGCGTTTCAGTTCGTGTTCGTGCTCTTGCAGTCGGCGGCGTTCGGCGGCGTGTTCACGGGCTTCGGAATCGCGCGCGACTTCGAGACCGGCTTCGCGCGCCGGCTGCTGCTCGCCGCACCGCATCGCACGGGCATCGTCTTCGGTTACGCGCTCGCGGCGCTCTGCCGCTGGTCCGTCACAGCCGTGTTTCTCACCTGCGTCGCGCTCGCCGTCGGCATGAAGGTCGGGGGCAGCGGCGTGGACCTGCCGGCGTTGTATCTCCTCGCCGCGATCGTGAACACTGCCGCGATTCTCTGGGCGTGCGGCGTCGCGATGCGGCTCCGGACGATGCAGGCCGGGCCGATCATGCAGATGCCGGTCTTTCTCGTCCTCTTCTTCGCGCCCGTCTACGTCCCGCTCGACCTGCTCCAGGGGTGGATCCACTCCGTCGCCGCGATCAATCCGCTCACGCGCGTGCTCGAAGCTGGGCGTGGCTTCCTCGCCGGCTCACCGACGCAGGTGGCCGCCGCGTACGGCGCCGCCCTCGGTCTCGCGTTCCTCTTCTCCTTCTGGGCGCTCCGCGGCCTGCGCAAGGCCGAGGCCGCCGGCTAGCCCCGCATCGCCGTTCGGCGTCGCCACCTGGTTGCGGGCGACGTCGACCGACCGGCTCTCGCGGATGACGGTCACCTTCACCTGCCCGGGGTACTCGAGCTGGTCCTCGATCTCGCGTGCGATCTCGTGGGAGAGCAGCGCCGCCTCCTCGTCGTCGACATCGGACGGACTGACGATGACGCGGATCTCCCGTCCCGCCTGGAGTGCGTACACCTTCTCGACGCCCGGTTTCGCGGCTGCAACGGCCTCGAGCGACTCGAGCCGCTTGATGTAGTGCTCGAGGCTCTCGCCGCGCGCGCCGGGACGCGACGCCGAGATCGCGTCGGCCGCGATCACGAGCACCGCCTCCACAGTCTGCGGTGACACCTCGTAGTGATGCGCCTCGATCGCATGAACGACGCCCTGCGACTCGCCGTATCGCCGCGCGAGCTGCGCGGAGATGCCGGCATGCGAGCCCTCGATCTCGTGCGTCATCGCCTTGCCGAGGTCGTGCAGCAGCGCAGCGCGCTTCGCGGTCTGGACGCTCGCCTCGAGCTCGGCGGCCATGATCCCGGCGAGGTGCACCACCTCGAGCGTGTGCTTGAGGACGTTCTGCCCATAGCTCGTCCGGAAGCGCAGGCGGCCGAGGATCGTCACCAGCTCTTCGTGGAACGGCCCGCAGTTCGCCTCGAAGACGGCCTGCTCGCCGGCCTGGCGAACGATGTCCTCCGCCTCCGCCTTCGACTGGTAGTACATCTCCTCGATCCGCGCCGGGTGAATGCGGCCGTCTTCGATGAGCTTCGTCAGCGTGAGGCGCGCGATCTCACGGCGTAGGCCGTCGAACGACGAGAGCACGACGGCGTGCGGCGTGTCGTCGATGATGAAGTCGACACCCGTGAGGTGTTCGAGCGCACGGATGTTGCGACCCTCCCGGCCGATGATGCGCCCCTTCATGTCGTCGGACGGCAGCTCGATGACGCTCACCGTCGTCTCGGCGGCGTGACTCGCGGCGACGCGCTGCAGCGCGTCGGCGACGAGATTGCGCGCGCGCCGCTTCGACTCGCCGCGAGCGTCCTCCTCGAGCATGCGCACGCGCCTGGCGAGATCGTGCCGCGCCAGCTCCTCCCCGCGCGCGAGCAGGAGCGCCTTCGCGTCCTGGAGCGTCATGCCGGCGATGCGCTCGAGCGCCGCCTGCTGAGCGACCTTCGTCTGCTTCAGCTCTTCCTGGAGCTGCTTCAGGTGGACCTCGCGGTCGGCGAGCCCCTGGTCCTTGCGCGAGAGGTCCTCGAGCTTGCGCTCGATCTCCTCCTCCTTGGCGATGAGGCGCTCCTCGATCTTGAGGACCTGGTGGCGCCGCTCGCCGAGCTCGGCGTCGATCTCGGCGCGCAGCTTGACTGCCTCCTCGCGCGCCTCCACCTGCGCCTCGCGCTGCAGCGTGTCGGCCTCGCGCTGTGCGTCCTCGACGATCTGGCGGCCCAGCCGGCGGGCCTTGCCGACGCCCGTCGCACCGAAAGCCTGCACCGCGAGCAGGGCAAGCGCCGCCCCTGCCGCGATCCCGATGGCGACTCCGATTCCGATCAGCACGGCCGCTCCTCTTCGGTTGGCCGGCATCGGGCTATCCGATGGTGCTCGCTAATCGGCGCGCAGCGGGACGCGCGCGCCCGCGTTGTGGCCCGCTACCGCGCGGGCGACCTCTCGAAAATCGTCGAAGGGACAGGTGTCATGTTTTCAGCGAGCCTCGGAAAGACCACGTATGCAGGCAAAAGTGTCGTGTGTTACAGACCTGATCCTACTCTCGATCAGGCCTCGCCCGCAACTTCCTCCACCGTGTCCGGCTCGAACCCGCGGGCGGCAAGCCAGCGCGCCGTCTTCGGCCCGCGCCCGCGCCGCTCGGCAAGCCGCCGGGCTCGCTCTCGCTCAGGCTCGAGGGCCGCGAGCGCGTCGGCGACGAGCTCGTCGGAGAGACCCTGGCGCTCGAGATCGAAGCGGATCGAGGCGTCGCCGTGCCCGCGCTCGGCGAGCGCAGCCGCACGGCCGGCGGCGAAACGCGCATCGTCCACGAGACCCGCACGCTCGAGAGTCTCGAGCGCCTCACGCCTCGGTTCGGCGGCGACTCCGGCCGCGGCGAGCCGCTCGTCGAGAGCGCTCCGCGAACGGTCACGGGCGGCGAGCGCACGCGTCGCCCGTGCCAGCGCGCCGGACCGGCGCAGCTCGCGGGCGAGCGTGCGCGCCGTCTCACGGTCGAGCGTGCGCCCGACCATGAGCCCCGCACCTACGACCGCGTCGACCGGCATGCGCCGCCATGGCCCGCCGTCGAGCTCGACGTCGACCTTGCCCCGCGGCAGCTCGCGCAGCGCGGTGACGGTTCGAGCGTTTTGTGCTGGCATTCGATCGTGTCGACCGGTCGTTTCCGACGGATGTGCGGGCAAGCCCGCACATCCTGAGAGCGGCGCCGCAAGCGGCGCCTTGGATCGCCTAGGCCGCTTCTTCGGCCTCTGCCTCTGCTTCCGGCTCCACCGGGCCGGCGCCCGCGGCGACGACGGCCGCAGCAGCCGCAGCCTTCGCCGCCTTCGTGCCGGCGCCGTTCGCGGCCGCCTCTTCGACGACCGGCAGGAGCCTGGCCGAGACGATCTGCTCCGGCCCGAGATCGAGCTGGATCCGCTGGAGGATCTGCTGCGTCACGTCGGGGTGCTCCTTGAGGAACGCGGTCGCATTCTGGCGACCCTGGCCGAGCCGCTCGTCGCCCAGGCTGAAGTACGAGCCCGACTTTGTGACGATCTTTCGCTCGAGCCCCGTGTCGAGCACGGTGCCCTCCCAGGAGATGCCGGTGCCGTAGATGATGTCGAACTCCGCCTGCTTGAACGGCGGCGCGACCTTGTTCTTCACGACCTTGACGCGCACGCGGTTGCCAAACGCCTCCGTGCCGTCTTTCAACGTCTCGATGCGGCGGATGTCGAGCCGGACCGACGAGTAGAACTTCAGCGCCCTTCCGCCCGGCGTCGTCTCCGGATTGCCGAACATCACGCCGATCTTCTCGCGCAGCTGGTTCGTGAAGAGGCAGATCGTGTCGGTGCGGTTGAGCGTGCCGGCGAGCTTGCGCAGCGCCTGGCTCATGAGCCTCGCCTGCAGGCCCATGTGCGAGTCGCCCATCTCGCCTTCGATCTCGGCTTTCGGCGTGAGCGCCGCGACCGAGTCGATCGCGACGACGTCGAGCGCGCCGGAGCGGATGAGGAGCTCGGTGATCTCGAGCGCCTGCTCGCCCGTGTCGGGCTGCGACACGAGGAGGTTCTCGATGTCGACGCCGATCTTCTTCGCGTACGCGGGGTCCATCGAATGCTCCGCGTCGATGAAAGCGCAGATGCCGCCGCGGCGCTGTGCCTCGGCGATCACGTGGTAGACGAGGGTGGTCTTGCCCGACGACTCGGGGCCGAAGACCTCGATGATGCGGCCGCGCGGCAGGCCACCGATGCCGAGCGCGAGGTCGAGGGCGAGCGAGCCGGTCGAGACGGCGCCGACCGAGACGGCCGCGCGGTCGTTCATCTTCATGACCGAGCCCTTGCCGAACTGGCGCTCGATCTGTCCGAGCGCAACGTCGAGTGCTTCGTGTTTGTCCACTTATCCGCCTCCTAGCGCTACCGCGTCGACAACCTCGTACTGCGCCCCGCCGGGGCGTAGTCGTGAAAGGAAAGCAGCCGCGTCGGACGGAACGTATGTTCCGAGGTCCGGGGGCTCGAGCCGGAGCCGCGGCCGCTCCTTGAACCGGGCCACGGTGACGTGCGGGAGCCACGGCCGCTCCTCCGGGCGGTAGACGCCGAGCCGCTCCAAGCGGCCATGGAGATCGGCCGCGAGCGCCGTCGCGCCGCCGCCGACGTCCTCGTGGACGAGCATCGCCACGCTCCGGGTCTCCCGGTAGCCGGTCGCGGCGAGACGCAGATCCGGCCCGGCCGCAGCCGCGGCCGCCCGCAGCTCCCGGACGATTGCGTCGAGCCCACCCGCGGGGCGATGACCGAGGAACGCAAGGGTGACGTGGAGGTTCTCGCGCGTGACCTCCCGGACGCCGTGCAGACGCTCGTGCTGCCAGCGCTCGATCGCGTCGAGGACGCCGCCGGGGAGGCGCAGGCCGAGGAAGAGCCGGAGCCGAGCATCACCGCCCACGCTAGGGGGCGAGGTCATTCGATTTCGTCGCGGCTCTCCAGCAGCCTCCGCACGAGATGAAGTGCGCCGACGGTGGCACGCGCGCGGATCGACGCGCGGTCGCCGGGGAAGCTGAACTCGCGCCCTTTCCCGCCCTCGGGCCCTTCGGCGTGGAGATAGACGAGGCCGACCGGCTTCTCCGCGCTGCCGCCGTCCGGGCCGGCGATGCCGGTCACCGCGACGGCGACGTCTGCGCCGAGGCGTTCGCGTGCGCCACGGGCCATCGCCGTCGCGGCCTCGGCCGAGACCGCGCCGTGCTCGCGCAGGACCGTCTCGGAGACGCCGAGCTCGCTCTTCTTCACCTCGTCCGAATATGCGACGACGCTGCCGAGGAAGCTCGCGCTCGAGCCGGGGATCGAGGTCAGCCGCGCCGCCACCATGCCGCCCGTGCACGACTCCGCAGTGCACATGGTCCACGCGCGCGCGCGAAGGAGGGCGAGCACGCGCGCTTCCACCGGCTCCTCCTCGCGCGAGTACAGCCACTGCTCGAGCGGCAGGAGCAGCGCCGCCTCGAGCTCGTCGGCGCGCGCCTCCGCGCCCGGCGCGACGACGACGTCGACGTGGATCTCGAAGTCGCGCGCGCAGATCGTCACCTCCACCCCGTCGCCCTCGCCGCCGGCTTCCGCGAGCGCTCGTGCGACGGCCGACTCGCTCACGCCGAAGAAGCGGAGCACGCGCCGGCCCGGCGGCTGTGCGCGTGCGAGCAGCGCCCGCAGCGGCTCGGTCTCGAGCGCACGCGGCCACAGACGCTGCAGCTCGGAGGGCGGCCCCGGAAGCACGACCGCCACCTTCCCGCCGTCATGCTCGACCACGAGCCCCGGCGCGGTACCGGCGAGCCCGAGCGAGATCGCGCCCTCGGGGATCGTGGCCTGCTTCGTCACGCCCGGCGAGAAGTCCGCGTAGGGGCGCTTGAGACGGGTTGCGGCGGCCTTCGACACCGCCTCGATCTTCGCCTCGAGCTGCGGATCGACGTGCAGCGCCAGGCCGAGCGCCTGCGCGACCATCTCGACGGTGCGGTCGTCGTGCGTCGGGCCGAGGCCGCCCGAGACGAGACACGCGTCGGCCGCGAGCCCGTCGCGCAGCGCCGCCTCGAGCTCGGCGGGAGCGTCGCCGACGATCGCGATGCGCGCGGGCTCGAGGCCGAGCCGCAGCGCTTCGCGTGCCAGGAACGGGCCGTTCAGGTCGGTTCGCTCGCCGCGCACGAGCTCGCTGCCCGTGACGACGACCGCGGCGCGGGGCCTCACCCGGAGGCGACGGAGGTCCGCGACGGCGTGACGATCACCCTCAGGTTCTTGCGCGCCGGCAGCGCCACCGCCTTGCCGCCGAGCAGAACCTGGATGCCTGCGGGCTGCTTCACGTACACCCAGAAGCGCGAGCCGGTCACGCGCTCGACCTTGCCGCCGGGCACGGTCGCCTGCAGGAGCACCGGGCCGTTCGCCGAGTTGCGCCGGACCTCGACGTACGTTCCGCTGCCGAGACCGGTGAGCTGCAGCTCCGTCGGTAGCTGCGACTGCGGCGAGAGCACTCCGGGTGTGGATGCGCCGCTCCCGCCGAACTTCCAGGCAACGATGACGAGCGCGGCCAGCGCGAGGATTCCGGCGAGCCCGAGCAGCACCACCCTGCGCTCGAGCGGCACCTGGCGACGCGGCCGGGTCGTGGAACCGCGCCGCTGCGGCATGTCGTCGAAGCGGTCGGTGACGAAGCGCGACGAGTACTCGTCGACGTAGAGCGAACCGTCGAGGCCGAGGTACTCGGCGTACGCGTGCAGGAAGCCCTTCACGTACGGCTCGTCCGGCAGGAGCGCGAATTGCTCGTCTTCGATCGCCCGGAGGTACTTCGACCGGATCTTCGTCGCGAGCTCGACCTGCGAGATCTCGAGGCCTTGCCGCACGCGGGCCTCACGGAGGCTGTTGCCGATCTCGAACACGACCAGGGGCAGACTAGCTCAGCCTTCGAGCTTCAGCAGGAGCTCGTAGAAGCCGACGGCGATAGCGCCCGAGAGGGCGAAGCAGATGCCCGCGACGCCGAGGTAGACGGCCGCACGCACGCGCCTGTGGCCCCCTTTGCGGTCGAGCGTCACGCGGATCTGTGTGCGCGCGCCGCGCGCGAGCAGAAGCGCAGCCGTACCGCACACCGCGGCAATCGGGATCGCCCACGCGGCTGCGAGCAGGCTGACGCGGGACGACTCACGCGCGAGCACGACTCCGGCCGGGAGGGCCGCGGCGCCGATGGCCCCGAGGACGGACGCAGCCGTCGCCCGGGGGTTACTGCCTGGCGTAGGGGCGGCCAACGGCGGCTGGCGGGATCGAGCGGCCGATGACTCCGGCGACCGCGATGAGCGTGAGGACGTACGGGAGCACCTGGAAGAGCACGGCGTAGGAGCTCCAGTCCGACACCGTCCCGAGGCGCTGTGCGAGCGCGCTCGAGAAGCTGAAGAGGAGCGCGGCACCGAACGCGCCGGCCGGCCGCCACTTCCCGAAGATGAGCGCGGCGAGCGCGATGAAGCCGCGACCCTCGGTCATGTTCTGGTTGAAGGAGTGCACGAAGCCGATCGAGAGGTAGGCGCCACCCAGCGCGGAGAGCATCCCCGAGAGGGTGACCGCAGCGTACCGCGTCTTGAGCACGGAGATGCCGACGGTGTCGGCGGCGCGCGGATGCTCGCCCACCGAGCGGATGCGCAGTCCGATCGGCGTCTTGAAGACGACGATCCACGTGAGCGCGAGCAGCGCGAACGACAGCCAGATCATGAGGTTGAGCTGGCCGAATGCCTGCCCGAAGAAGCTCGAGCTCGTGGAGATCGTCACGTCCGGGATCTGCTGCGCGCCCCGCAGCGGCGGCGTGCCGCTCGACCCGTAGATGTCGACGAAGAGATAACCGGTGATGCCGAGCGCGAGGAAGTTGACCGCGGTGCCGCCGATGATCTGGTCCGTGCGGAGGTGGATCGCGAAGAACGCGTAGGCGGCGGCGAGGACACCGCCGGCCGCCAGCGCGATGACGAGCCCGAGCGCCCAGCTGCCCGTCGCCACCGATCCCCAGATGCCGAAGAAGGCGCCGGTCAGCATCATCCCTTCCAGGCCGATGTTCACGACCCCGCTGCGCTCGGAGAAGAGGCCGCCGAGCGCGGCGTACGTGAGCGGAGTCGCGTAGACGAGCGTCGACGCGATGAGCGCCGACCACACGACCGCGCCGCCGAGGTTCCCGCGGCCCGTCTGCGTCGCGAGCAGCCCGAACGCCAGTCCGAGGACGCCGGCCGCAACGGCGCCCCACCCGAGCCGGCGTCGCACGTACGCACCGCATGCGATCGCAGCCAGACCTAGCGCGATCGGCACCGCGCGTGCGGTCGTCTCGACCGGCGGCAACGTAAACCAGAACGCGAGCGCTCCGAGCAGGATCCCGCCGATGCCGATCGCACGCGTCATGCCGTGCGCAACCGCCGGCGCCGGTTCCAGATCCACAGCACGAGCGCGTCGGCGCCGACGAAGAGGACGACGAGCCCCTGAATGATGAGCGTGAGGTTCGACGCGAGGTCGGGGCGTGCGATCTCGAGATTGCGCGTCGACGTTCCCGTCAGGAGCGCGCCGAAGAGGACCGACGCGAAGAGCACGCCCACCGCCGTGTTGCGGCCGAGGACGGCGACCGCGATCGCAATGAAGCCGATCTCGGACGCCTGCACGTCGCCGACCCCGAGACGGAACTCCCAGCCGAGGACGTCGATCGCGCCCGCCAGGCCGGCGAACGCGCCTGCGATGAGCATCGCGACGATCGTGCTCCGTACGACGTTGACGCCTGCGTAGCGCGCGGCCTCGCGGTTGAAGCCGACTGCGCGCAGCTCGAAGCCGAGCGTCGTCCGGTGCAGCGTCACCCAGTACAGGACGAGCGACGCGAGCGCGACGAAGAAGCCGATGTCGAGCCCTTGGAGGACCGAGCTTCCCCAGAACACGTGCAGGTGCGCGTGCGGCGACACGTCCGGCGAGATCGGCGTCGAGCCGCCGTTCGCGTGGCTCTGCAACGGGCCGCCGAGGCCGAACGCCCAGCTGCCGACCCACACCGCGATCCAGTTGAGCATGATCGTCGTGATCACCTCGTGCGCGCCGACGAGCGCCTTGAGCGCGCCGGCGATGCCGGCGTAGACGCCACCCGCAACCGTCGCGACCGCTATCGCCAGCAGGACGTGCAGCGGGCCGTTCATCCCTAAGAACGACGAGCCGACCCAGACCGCGAAGATCGAGCCCACGAGGTACTGGCCCTGCCCGCCGATGTTGAAGAGGCCGGCGCGGAAGCCGACCGACACGGCGAGCGCCAAGAGGATGAGCGCCGTCGCGAGCAGCAGCGTCTGCTGGAGGTTCGTGGCGGCGATCGCGCGATCGGCACCCGTCACCCACGGGAAGAGCCAGTTGAGGCCAGCGCCGTCGAAGATGGCGCGATACGTCGTCAGCGGGTTCTGACCGCTCGCGAGGACGACGAGACCGCCGATCAGGAATGCGAGGGCTGCGGTCGCAACCGGGCCGGCGATGCCGCCTGCTCGCTGCGCGAGCGCGAAGCGCACCGCGACGCTCGGCGCGTCGCCGACGAGCCCGTCCTGCTCGTCTTCGCTCATGCGCGAAGTGTCGCTGTTACTGCTTCTGGTACGGCTTGCCGTCCGCGGCAGGCGGCACGGTGCGCCCGATGACCCCGGCGACGGCGATGAGCGTCAGCACATACGGCAGCGCATTGAAGAGCGTCGCGGCCGACGGTGAGTAGACCTGCAGCCGCAGCGCGATCGCGCTCGAGAACCCGAAGAGGAGCGCCGCCGCGAAGGCCCCGGCCGGCCGCCAGTTCCCGAAGATCATCGCCGCGAGCGCGATGAAGCCGCGTCCCGCCGTCATGTTGTCGTTGAACGTCCCGCCGCCGAATCCGTCCGAGAGATACACGCCGCCCGCTGCTGCAAGCAGACCGGAGAGCACGACGCAGCCGTAGCGAACCGCGTACACGTTGATCCCGACCGTGTCCGCCGCGCGGGGATGCTCGCCGCACGCCCGAATGCGCAGCCCGATCGGCGTCTTGAAGACGACGATGTACGACACGATCACGAGCGCGAAACCGGCCCAGATCATCACGCTCAGATTCCCGAGCGCCGGTCCGAGGAAGTGCGTCCCGGCGATCCCGGGGATCCTCACGTTGGGGATCGTCGAGACGCCTGACGAGACGTAGTTCCCGTGGTAGAGCTGGAAGAAGAAATAGCCGGTGATGCCGAGCGCGAGGAAGTTGACCGCCGTGCCCCCGACGATCTGGTCGGCGCGCAGGTGAATGGCGAAGTACGCGTACACGAGCGCGAGGAGACCGCCGGAGCCCATCCCGACGATGAGTCCGACCACCCAGTTGCCGCCCTTGTCCGCGCCGTAGACGCCCCAGAAGGCGCCCATGAGCATCATTCCCTCGAGGCCGATGTTCACGACCCCGCTGCGCTCGGAGAACATGCCGGCGATCGCGCCGAAGATGAGCGGCGTCGAGAACGCGAACATCTGCGCGATCAACTGGGCGTTGAACACCGTGTTGAGGTTCGAGGTCCCCGAATGCGTCGCGAGGATGCCGAGCCCGATGCCGAAGATGCCGGCGGCCACTGCTCCGTAGCCGAGCTTCTGCCGGCCACGCGTCGCGGTCCAGATGCCGAGGATCGCCGCGACGACGCCGACGAGGATCGGCCAGGTGATCGTGCGCGCCTGGATCGGCGGGATCGCGAGGAACGCCGCGAAGACACCGAGCAGCATCCCCGCGTATCCGGTCGCAGCCGGATCGCGCAGCCACGCGCTCACCGGGTTGTCGAGCCGCTGCGCCCAGGTGTTCACGTCGAGGCCGGCCTCAATCGCAGCTTCTTGCGACTGTTCCACACGTAGAGGATGAGGACGTCGGCGCCGACGAAGAGCACGACGAGCCCCTGGATGATGTACGTGAGGTTCGACGCGAGCGATGGGTCGATCGAGCTCGACCCGGCCTGCAGGCCGTGCGTCGTCCCGAACAGAAGCGCGCCGAAGAGCAGCGCGCCTAGGCCGACGCCCACCGCGGTGTTGCGGCCGAGCAGGGCGACCGCGATGCCGAGGAACCCGACCGCGCTCACCGGGATGTCGGACTGTCCGTAGTGGTAGAGGTAGCCGAGCATGTCGAGCGTCCCGGCGAGGCCGGCGAACGCACCGGAGATCGCCATCGCGGCCACGAGGTTCTTCTTCACGTTGATGCCGCCGTAATGGGCAGCCTCCGGATTGAATCCCACTGCACGCACCTCGTATCCGAGCGTCGTGCGGTTGAGGATGAGATAGAAGACGACGAGCGCAGCGAGCGCGATGAAGAAGCCGATGTGCAACCCCTGGAGCTGCTGCTCGCCCCAGAAGACCGGCAGCTGTGCGCTCGAGGCGATGTCGTTCGAGATCGGCGCAGTTGCGTTCGCCGGGTTTTGAAGCGGACCGCCGTCGCCGAATAGCCACTCGCCGATCCAGATCGCGATCCAGTTGAGCATGATCGTCGAGATGACCTCGTGCGCTCCTACGCTCGCCTTGAGGAAGCCCGCGATCCCCGCCCAGGCCGCGCCCGCGAGCGTGCCCGCGACGACGACGAGAACGATGTGCGGGAGCGGGCTCATCGACGCGAAGTCGTGCCCGAGCCAGTTGCCGACGTAGAGGCCGATGAAGTACTGGCCTTGCCCCCCGATGTTGAACATGCCGCACCGGAATGCGAACGCCACCGCGAGCCCACAGAGGATGAGCGTCGTCGTCTGCAGCAGCGTCTGCGACAGGTTGTACGCGGCGGTGTTCACGACGTTCGTCGTCGGGTGGAAGATCCAGTTGAGCCCGGCGCCGTTGAAGATGTCGTTGTAGGCCGACAGCGGGTTGTGTCCCGTCGCGAGGACGACGAGCCCGCCGATGAGGAACGCGAGCAGCGCCGTGAAGACCGGTACGACGATCCCGCCGGCGCGCTGCTTGAGCGCGATGCTCGAGATGAGCGTGCCGGTCTTCGCCGCCTCTTCCGGTGTCTCGGGCGGAACGTTCGCCGGATCGACGTTGCTCACGCGGCGCTCTTCTCTTTGCCGCCGAGCATCTCGAGTCCGATCTCCTGTTCCGAAACCTCACCGGTGTGCTCGCCGACGATCTCGCCCTCGTAGATGACGAGGATCCGGTCCGACAGCGAGAGGATCTCGTCCAGCTCGAGTGACACGAGCAGGATCGCGCGGCCTTCGTCGCGCTCGGAGACGAGGCGGCGGTGGAGATACTCGATCGCGCCGACGTCGAGGCCGCGGGTCGGCTGGGCGGCGATCAGCACCTTGGGGTCGCGCGCCACCTCACGCGCGACGACGAGCTTCTGCTGGTTGCCGCCCGACAGCCCGCCGGCGCGCGTCAAGGGGCCGCCACCGCGGACGTCGAACTCTTTGATCAGGCGGCGCGCGAGGGCGATCATCCGGTCCGGGAAGATCCAGCCCCACTTCGCAGCCGGAGGCTTGGCGTAGTCGTGCAGCTCGATGTTCTCGGCGATCGAGAACTCGAGTACGAGACCGCGGCGCTGGCGGTCCTCCGGGATGTGGCCGACGCCGACATCGAGCATCTTGCGGGCGGACGCGTCGTGGATGGCGAGACCGGCGATCTCGATCACGCCGCTCTCGGCCCTGCGCAGACCGGTTATGGCGTCGATGAGCTCGCTCTGGCCGTTTCCGTCCACGCCGGCAAGTCCGACGATCTCCCCCGCGCGCACGTCGAAGGAGACACCGCGTACCTTCGCGATCCCACGGTCGTCGATGACGTGCAAGTCCTTCACCGCAAGCAAGACGTCTCCCGGCTGCGCAGGCGGCTTGTCCACGCGCAACAGCACCTCGCGTCCGACCATCGCGCGGGCGAGCGACTCCTCGGTCGCGCCTTCACGCGGAACCGTCTCGATCACCTTGCCGCGCCGCAGCACGGTGATGCGGTCGGCGATCTCGAGCACTTCGTTCAGCTTGTGCGTGATGAAGATGATCGACTTCCCGTCCGCCTTCAGGCTGTTGATGATCTCGAAGAGCTCCTTCGCCTCCTGCGGTGTGAGCACCGCCGTCGGCTCGTCGAGGATGAGCAGATCGGCGCCGCGGTAGAGCGCCTTGAGGATCTCGACGCGCTGCTCCTGGCCGACGGTGATCTCGCTGACGAGCGCGCCCGGGTCGACTGCGAGCCCGTACTGCGCGGAGAGCTCGGCGACGCGCGCCTCCGCCCCGCTCTCGTCGAGGAAGATCCCTTCGCGGACCGGCTCCGTGCCGAGCACGATGTTCTCGGCGACCGTCATCACCGGAATGAGCATGAAGTGCTGGTGCACCATCCCGATACCCGCCTGAATGGCGTCGCGGGCGGAGTTGAAGACGACAGACTTACCGCCGAGCCGGATCTCCCCCGCGTCGGCCTTGTACAGCCCGTACAAGATGTTCATCAGCGTCGACTTGCCGGCGCCGTTC
>DATGEH010000049.1:0-3405 GCA_035310325.1 Gaiellaceae bacterium | reverse complement strand
GTTCGGAGTGAGCGACGAGTGCGCCGGCGACGAGGCCGAGCGCGACTGCAGATGCGCTCGAGCCGAGGCCGCGTTCACGCGGAATCCGCTCGACGAACGCGAACGAGTGCTTGCCGGGATCGGCGAACTTCGCAAACGCGCGCACGGCGAGGTTGTCTGCGTCGACCGGACCGTTCGAATCGCCGACCTCGAGCTCGTTCCAGAGGTTGAACGCGACCGCCGCGGTATCGAAGCCGGGGCCGAGGTTGGCGCTCGTTGCGGGTGCGCGGACGTGGATCGTCATGCTGCGCGACTTCCGACTGCGTCGGGATCTTTGAGCCCGTGCCCGGTGAGAACGCAGACCACTCGCCCGCCGGCTGCGGCGGCATCGCGCTCGATGGCGGCGACGCCCGCAGCGGAGGCCGGCTCGCAGAAGATTCCCTCGTCGAGGGCGAGCGCGCGCCAGGCCTGTTCAATCTCCTTCTCCGAGAGGCTGAGAACGGTGCCGCCGGAGCGCTCGAGCACGCGCTTGACCTCGTCGCCGTGTACAGGGTGCTCGATGCGAATCGCGGTCGCAAACGTGTCGCGACGGCGTTCGGCTTCGCCGAGCACGAAGCGCGGCAGCTCGGCGCCGAAGCCCTGCGCGTACGCGACGGTGTTGCCGCCGCCGCCGAACGGCAGCACGACGACGTCCGGCACCGCGCCGAGTTGCGCGAGCACTTCGCGCGCGGCCGAGCTCTGGCCCTCGATCCGGTCGGGGTTGATCGAGTTGACGTTGACGAAGCCCTCGTCGTCGGCGAGCCGTCGTGCCTCGCGATGGGCATCGTCGAACGAGCCCTCGATCTCGCGGATCTCGGCTCCGAAGGCTTTCACCTGGGCGACTTTGCCGCGTGCAATCGAGCCGCGCGACAGTACGACGATGGCCGGCAGCCCGGCCCGCGCCGCGTAAGCCGCGGCGGACGCGGCGGTATTGCCAGTGGACGCGCACACGACACCCGGCGCGCCCTTGTTCACGGCGCGCGAGACGGCGAGCGCCATGCCGCGGTCCTTGAACGAGCCGGTCGGGTTCGCGCCCTCGCACTTGAGCCACAGCTCGACACCGAGCCGCTCCGATAGCCGCGGCGCCGCCAGCAGCGGCGTGCCGCCTTCGCCGAGTGTGATCACAGCACCCGCTCCGTGATCACCGGCAGGGCGAAAGGGGCGCGCAGCACCTCCGGGAACGTCGCGATCTCGCGCAAGGCCGCGGAGAGCTCTCCGAGCGACGTCTCGTGCAGGACGAGCTCGAGCGTCGCTTCGCCGTTGTTCAGCCGCTGGACAAGCTGGGCGACCGACACGTCGTGCGCGGCGAGACGGCTGGCCGCGTGCGCGAGCACGCCGGGCCGGTCGGCAACCTCGAGATGCACGTAGAACCCAGAGCGCCAGTCGCTCGGCGGCAGCCGCTCGAGCTCGCGCCAGCACGCGTCGTTCTGGAGAAAGCCGGTGCCCGAAGTGCCGACGACGCTGACGAGGTCGGCGACGACAGCGGACGCCGTCTCGATTCCGCCCGCCCCGGGTCCTTCGAGCGTGATCTCGCGGATAGCGTCCCCCTGGAGCATCACCGCGTTGAATGCGCCGTCGACCGCGGCCAACGCATGCGAGCGGTCGACGAATGCGGGCTGCACACGCACGTCGACGGCGCCGCCGGCGAGGGTCGCGATGCCGACCAGGCGGACGACCATCCCGAGGTCGGCCGCGGCGGCAACATGTGAGGGCTCGACGTCCTCGATCCCGCGTCGTTCGACGTCCTCGAAGCGCACGCGCGATCCGAAGGCGACGGTCGCGAGGATCGCCATCTTGGCGGCGGCATCGGCGCCGCTGACGTCATCGGTCGGGTCGGCCTCGGCGTACCCGAGCTCCTGCGCTTCGGCGAGCGCTTCTGCGTAGGAGCCGCCGCGCTCCATACGGGAGAGGATGAAGTTCGTCGTGCCGTTGACGATCCCCAGCACGCGATGGACGTTCGCGACGACGAGCGACTCGCGCAGCACCTTCACGACGGGGATCGCCGCACACACGGACGCTTCGAAACGCAGCTGCACGCCGGCGGCGGAGGCGGTCGCGAAGAGGTCGGCTCCGTCGCGGGCGACGAGCTGCTTGTTTGCGGAAACCACCGGCTTGCCCGCGTCGAGGAGCTCGCGGACGTATCGACCCGCCGGGTCGAGCCCGCCCATCACCTCGGCGACGACATGGATGTCCGGGTCGTCGCGCAGCGCGGCGAAGTCGGTCGTCAGCACGCCGTCACCTGGTGGAAACGACCGCTCCTTCTTGGTGTCGCGGACGAGCGCGCGGACGACGCGCAGCCGGTGGCCGGTGGCGCGCTCGATCTCGTCCCCGCTCTCGACCAGCAGCCGGTTGACGGACGAGCCGACGGTGCCGTAGCCGAGCAGCCCGATGCCGACCTCAACGGACGCCAAGAAGCCCTTCCACCCCTGCGAACTCACGCAGCTCCTTGCCGACACGCTCGATGTCTCTCGCGCGGGCAGCTCCCTGCGCGCGCAAAGCAGCGAAGTGCGGGCGCCCGGCCTCGTCGTCTTCGAACAGCTCGCGCGCGAAGGCGCCGCTTCGGACCTCGTCGAGGATCTCGCGCAAGACGTTTTTGACGCGCGCGTCGACGACGCGCGAGCCGCGTGAGAGGTCGCCGTACTCGGCGACGTCGGAGACCGAATAGCGCATGTACTCGAGGCCGCCCTGGTAGAGCAGGTCGACGATGAGCTTCAGCTCGTTCAGGCACTCGTAGTAGGCGATCTCGGGCTGGTAGCCCGCCTCGACGAGCACGTCGAAGCCCGCCTGCACGAGCGCCGGGACGCCGCCGCAGAGCACGGCCTGCTCGCCGAAGAGGTCGCTCTCGGTCTCCTCGGCGAACGTCGTCTCGAGCAGGCCGACGCGGCCGCAGCCGATGCCGACTCCGTAGGCGAGCGCGAGCTTCAACGCCCGCCCGCTCGCATCCTGGTGGATCGCGACGAGGCCGGGCGTCCCGGCGCCGGACCTGAAGAGCTCGCGCACGCGATGGCCGGGCGCCTTCGGCGCGACCATGATCACATCGTGATCCTCGGGCGGCGTGATCCGGCCGAAGTGGATGTTGAGCCCATGGGCGAAGAGCACGGCCGCACCCGGGGCGAGGCTCGGCGCGACGTCCGCATCCCATACGCCCTTCTGAACGTGATCGGGCACGAGCATGGCGACGACCTGCGCGCCACGGACAGCGTCCGCGATCGGCGCGACCTCGGCGCCCGCCTCTTCTGCCGCGGCTCGGGACGAGCTCCCTTCGCGCAGCCCCACGACGACTTCGACGCCGGAGTCGCGGAGGTTCAGTGCGTGCGCGTGACCCTGGCTGCCGAAGCCGACGACGGCGACCTTGCCGTCGAGCAGTCCGAGCTCGCCGTCGCGATG
>DATGEH010000048.1:0-17378 GCA_035310325.1 Gaiellaceae bacterium | reverse complement strand
GACGACCGTGCCGGCGCCGCCGAGGCCGAGGCCCTCCACTCGCGCCTGCTCTGGAGACAGGGCGACGGCATGGGCTCGGCGACCGCGGGACGGAACGCCCTCGCGCTCACAGAGGGACTTCCGGTCTCCGTGCGCGTCGCCCGCGCGTTCGCGGTCGAGGCGGGCCGCTGCATGCTCGCCGGTGAGCTCGACCGCGCGATCGAGCTCGCCGACCGGACGCGCGCCATGGCCGAGACGCTCGGCCGGCCGGAGCTGGAGGCGCGCGCCCTCGTCGTCCGAGGAACGGCGCGCATCAACATGGGCGACAGCGGCGGCCTCGAGGACCTCGAGCGAGCCATCGACGTGGCCTCCACGACGAATGCGGTCGAGACGATCTTCACCGCGCGCAACAACTACGCCTTTTCGCTCTGGATCCTCGGCCGCCTCGACGAGGCGGAAGCGGCACGCGAACTGTGCGAGCGGGTGTGCGAGCGCCTCGGGTTCCAGCAAGGGATCGCGTGGGGAACAGTGATCAAGGCGCGCGACCAAGTCACTCGAGGAGACCTGGACGGCGCGCTTGCGAGCATCGCTCGCTACTTCGAGCTGACGGGCGGCGTCCCGCATTACGTCGACGTCGGCGCTCGTGCGCTGCGCGCCGAGATCGAGCTGGCGCGCGGGGCGATCGACGCCGCGGTCGCCGACGCGCAGCGGGCGCTCGAAGGCGCCCGCCGCAGCGGCGATCCGCAGCAGCTCGCGGTGTCGGTCGTCAGCGCCGCGTGGGTTGCACTCGCGACCGGCCGAACGGACGAGGGCGATTCGCTCCTCACCGAGGCGCTCGCCAACGATCTGACGGTGCACGTCTGGTGGCCGCTGCCGCTCCTCTTCGCCGAGCAGGGTCGCAGTGGGGAATTCCTCGCCGCCGAGGAATCGAGCGGCTTCGGGTGGCGAGAGGCCGGACGCCTGGTCGCAGCGGGTGAACTGACGCGTGCCGCAGACGCATATGCAGCGATGGGCGCGCAGTATCCGGAGGCGTGGGCGCGGCTCCTTGCCGCAGAGGCAGGCGACGCGTCGCAGCTCGACCGCGCTCGTGAGATGTTCACGCGGATGGGCGCCACGCGTTTCCTCAGCCGTTGCGAGTCGCTACTGCAGGCATCGGCATGAGCCGCGAGGAACGGAAGGTCGTCACCGTACTCTTCACCGACCTCGTCGGCTTCACCGGCCGCGCCGAGGAGCTCGATCCGGAGGATGTCCGCGCGATGCTCGACCCGTACTACGCGCGCCTCCGGGAGCAGATCGAGCAGCGAGGCGGCACTGTGGAGAAGTTCATCGGCGACGCGGTCATGGCGGTCTTCGGCGCCCCGGTCGCCCACGAGGACGACCCCGTCCGCGCCGTGCTCACCGCATTCGCGATTCGCGACGCCGTCGCCGACTCCGGGCTCGAGATCCGCACGGCCGTCAACACCGGCGAGGCGCTCGTCGCCCTCGACGCCGATGCATCCCGCGGCGAGGCGATCGTCTCCGGCGACGTCGTCAACACCGCCGCACGCCTGCAATCCGCCGCGCCCACGAACGGCATCCTCGTCGGCGAGGCGACGTATCGCGCGACGCGCCATCTCTTCGAATACCGCGACGCCGAGCCGGTCGAGGCGAAAGGCAAGTCGAAGCCGGTCCCCGTGTGGGAGGCAGTCGAGGCGCGCATGCGACACGGGAGCGACGTCGAGCAGACCCATCGCTCGGCGCTCGTCGGCCGCGAGCGCGAAGTGTTCCTCCTCACCGACGCGTTTGCGCGCGCGAAGAGCGAGGAGACGGCGCAGCTCGTCACGCTCGTCGGCGTCCCCGGCATCGGCAAGAGCCGCCTCGTCGCGGAGCTCTTCTCCGTCCTCGATGCCGATCCCGACGTGTACTGGTGGCGCCAGGGCCGCTCGCTGCCCTATGGCGAGAGCCGCAGCGTGTGGGCGCTCGGCGAGATCGTGAAGGCGCAGGTCGGGATCCTCGAGAGCGACGACGCCCAAACGGCACAGCAAAAGCTCGCCGAGGCGTGTCCGGACGAATGGGTTCGCTCGCATGTGCAGGCACTCGTCGGCATCGCGTCCGATGTCGACGAGTCGCGGGACCGCCGCGTCGACGCGTTCTCCGCCTGGCGACGATTCTTCGAGACGCTCGCGGAAGAGCGGCCGCTCGTTCTCGTGTTCGAGGATTTGCACTGGGCCGACGACGCATTGCTCGACTTCGTCGACTACCTCGCCGAGTGGGTGTCAGGCGTGCCGATCCTGATCCTCGCGACCGCGCGGCCGGAGCTGCTCGACCGGCGCCCTGACTGGGGTGGAGGCAAGCGGAACGCAACGACGCTCTCCATCGGCGCGCTCTCGAACGAGGAGACTGCGAAGCTCCTGCCGATCCTGCCCGCGGACGTGCAGCAACGCGTTCTGGAGCGTGCCGAAGGGAATCCGCTGTACGCGGCCGAGTACGCCCGGATGCTCGTCGAGCATCCGGGCGACGACCTGCCGCTCCCGGAAACCGTGCAAGGCGTCATCGCGGCGCGCATCGACGCGCTGCCGCCCGAGGAGAAGAAGCTCGTGCAGGATGCCGCCGTCCTCGGCAAGGTGTTCTGGCCGTCGGCGCTCGAGTCCGCGAACGACGACACGCTGCACGCGCTCGAGCGCAAGGAGTTCATCCGTCGCGACCGGCGCGCTTCGGTCGCAGGCGAGACGCAATACGCATTCCTCCATCTGCTCGTGCGCGACGTCGCGTACGGACAGATCCCACGCGCGCGACGGATGGAGAAGCACCGCGAGGCGGCGGAATGGATCGAGTCGCTCTCGCCGGACCGCAGCGAAGACCGGGCGGAAATGCTCGCGCACCACTACCGCGAGGCACTCAGACTTGCCGAAGCGTCGGGTGCAGACACGGCCGAGTTCCGCGCCCGGGCGCTCGCCGCGCTCGCCGAGGCTTCCGAGCGCGCAGCCGCGCTCAGCTCGTGGTCGGCAGCGCGCGATCTCGCCGCGGAGGCACTCGCCCTCACGGAGGACGGCGATTCCATTCGCCCCGAGCTACAGCTGCGCCTTGCCCGCGGCAAGGCGTACTCGACGGCGGACATCGACCGCGACCTCGTTGCCGTCGCGCAAGAGGGCTTCGCCGCGCGCGGAGACGTCGAGCAGGTAGCCGAGTGCATGTCCCTGCGCGCGTGGATGAGCTGGTGGACGGCGGACGGCGAAGCGGCGCAGCGCCAAGCGCAGGAGGCGCTCGCGCTCGTCGCCGACCTCCCCACCTCCGTCGCGAAGGCTCGGGCGTATGCGCGCGCGGCCCGTCTCGACGGGATCGGAGGCGACCCGGCGCGCGGAGTGAGGCTTGCGAATGAGACGCTGGCGATGGCCGAGGAGCTCGACGACGACGAGCTTCGCTCGAGCGCGCTCAATTCGCGCGGGATCTCGAAGGACAAGCTCGGAGACCTGACCTCCCTCGCAGACCTCGAACGCGCCATCGAGTTCGCGGACCGGTCGAAGGCGGCGGTAGAGATTGCGACCTCGCGGAACAACTACGGCTCGGTGCTCAGCGGTCTCGGGAGATTGCCCGAGGCATTGGCCGCGTGGGAAGGTGCCCGCGACGAGTCGTGGCGAGTCGGGAATGCCGCCGGTGCTCTCTGGCCGGAGATGGCGATCGTCATCCACATTCTCCCGAGCGGCGACCTCACCAGGATCCTCGAGCTCGCGGACGACTTGGACACGCGCGTCGGCGAAGGCACGCAGATCCGCAACGCGCTCAACATCGCCCGCGGCTGGGTGTTCGCTGCACGCGGCGACATCGGCACGGCGCTCCCCCTGCTCGAGACCGCCGTCACTACAGCACGCACGATCCGGGATGCGCAGGCGGTCGCGCCGGCGCTCAGCGCATACGCATTCGCGTTGGCGATCGCAGGACGCGATGCCGACCTGCTCGAGGTGACGAAGGAGATCCTTACGACACCACGCTATGCGGATCCGTCGAACGCAACCACGGACCTCGTGCTGCTCCTCGCCGAGCGCGGCCTGGCGGACGAATGGCGCGCGGCCACCGACGATCGCTATCGAGAGAGCACGTGGGTGAAGGCCGGAGAGGCTGCTACCGCGGGCGATCTCGTCGGTGCGGCCGAGATGTACGGGGCGATGGGCGCACCGTTCCTCGAGGCGTGGGCGCGCCTGATCGCCGCCGAGCGTGGGGATCTTGCGCAGCTCGAACCGGCGCGTGCATTCTTCACCGCCAAGGGGATGATCCCGTTCATCCAGCGCAGCGACGCCGTGCTCGCAGCCTCCGCGTAGGATCAGGGCATGCCCGAGCAGCTCTTCTTCACCGAGAACGAGGAGGCAAACCGCCTGCTCGCGGAAGATCCGTTCGCGCTGCTCGTCGGGTTTGCACTCGATCAGCAGATCACCGTGCAGCAGGCGTTCCAGGGACCGCTGCGGCTGAAGCAGCGCCTCGGCACGCTCGACCCGAAGACGGTGGCACGCACCGATCTCGAGCCGTTGTTCCGCGAGAAGCCGGCGATCCACCGCTTCCCCGGGAACATGGCGCGGCGCGTGCAGGATCTCGCCACGGTCGTCGCCGAGGAGTACGGCGGCGATGCGTCACGCATTTGGCGCGAGGCGAAGGACGGCGCGGATCTGAAGAGCCGCATCGGCGGCCTCCCCGGCTTCGGCGACATGAAGATCAGGTCGCTGACCGCCGTCCTCGCGAAGCGGTTCGGCGTCGACGTTGCGAAAGAAGTCGCGCCGAACCACCCCACGCTCGGCGACGTCGACTCCGCGCAGGCGCTCGCCGACTACCAGGCCGCCAAGCGCGAATACAAGGCGTCACTCAAATCGAAGTCCGCACGCTGACCGACGGCGGCCAGCCGGCCGCCGACACCGCGCACGCACTCGCCGAGTTCCTCGGCGCCGCGAAGCAGACGCTCGACGTCGCGATCTACGACATCCGTCTCCCCGACGACCTGTACGCGATCGTCGGTGGAGCCTTGAACGACGCGGTCGCGCGCGGCGTCAAGCTCCGCATCGCCTACAACGTCGACTACCCGAAGGGCATCCCGGTGCCGCCGCCTCCGAAGACGAATCCCGACGCGATGCGCGAAGAGCCGGGCGAGACGGCGGCGATCCCCGGCGTCCCCGATCTCATGCACCACAAGTACATCGTCCGCGACGCAGCCTCAGTCTGGACCGGCTCGACGAACTGGACTGGCGACTCGTGGACGCGCGAGGAGAACGTCATCGTCGCGCTCGACTCCGCGGAGCTCGCGGCCCGCTACGCCGAAGACTTCGAGCAGCTCTGGACGAAACGCGACGTGCGCAAGAGCGGCAAGGTCGACACCGCGGCGCTCGAGATCGACGGCGTCCAAGTGCGACCCTGGTTCTGCCCGGGGCGCGGAGAGCAGCTCGCCCACCGGATCGCCGGGGCGATCGGCGCCGCCAAGCGGCGCGTACGGATCGCGTCGCCGGTCATCTCTTCCGGCCCGATCCTCGGCACCCTCGCCCAGGCCGCCTCCGACGGGAAGATCGACATCGCCGGCGTCGTCGACCGGACGCAGATCGGCGAAGTGCTAAGCCAGTGGCGCGAGAACGGGAACGCCGAGTGGAAAGAGCCGCTGCTGCGGACGTCGCTCACACGGGCAGCCTTTACCGGCAAGCGCTCCACCCCGTACACGCCTGACTCCGTCCACGACTACATGCACGCGAAGGTGACGGTGGCCGACGACGTCGTCTTCGTCGGCAGCTTCAACCTCTCCCACTCCGGCGAGCTCAACGCCGAGAACGTGCTCGAGATCGCCGATCCGGCGCTCGCCGAGCGGATGGCCGGGTTCATCGACCAGATCCGCGCCCGGTATCCCGCAGTCGAGCTCTAGCCCATACAAAAGGCATACCGCGTGTAACCCCGGTTTCATCGGCACGTCCGCGAATCTCCAAGAAGTCAATTCCGACGCGAACAAGGAGATTCTCGAACATGCACAAGGCAATCACGGCATTTGCGAAGAAGCGGACGCTCTTCGCGCTGGTGCTGGCCCTGACGATCTTTGGAGCGGTCTACGGCTTCGCAGCCACGCTCAACGTCGGCGCCAACGCCCTCAGCGCCGGCAATGCGGCAGTGGCGTCGTGCCAGGCCAGCGGCACGCCGACCGGCACGTACACGCTGGCGTACGACTCGACCCTCAACAGCTACAAGGTGACCGGCGTCACGGTCACCGGGATGGACGCGAACTGCAACGGCAAGACCGTGATGGTCACCCTGACGGGCGCCAGCAACGCTTCCCTCGCAACCGGCAGCGCGACGTACAGCTCGGCCGGCTCGAGCACCCAGGTCGCCGTCTCCAGCCTCAGCGCGACCCCCGACGCGAAAAGCGTCAGCGGAGTGAGCATCGCGATCAACGGCTAGACCCGGCGAGGCCGGGGAGCGGGGCGCCTCGCGGCGGCGCCCCGCTCCTCGACCCCCACCACGGACATGAAAACACTCAGCAAAACACTCGGATTCGTCGTCGTCCTCGCAGCGGTGTTCGCATCGTGCGCGGCGGCGGCAACTCTCGCAATCGGCTCGGCGAGCCTCGCAGCCGGCAGCGTGACCGTGAGCTCGTGCGGCGTCTCGTCACTCGTCGCCACGCGCAACGTCGACAACTCCGGGAACGTCACGCAAGTGAACGTCACCGGAATCCCGACAGCGTGCTCGGGCGAGACGCTCTCGGTCACGCTGACCGGCGCGGGAAACGCGAGCGTCGGCGGCGGGTCGACCACGATCGGCAGCTGCGCCCCCACATGCGCGGCGACGGTGACGAGCCTCGGCGGGACGACCTCGGCCGCCAACGTGAACGGGTACAGCTTCGCGGTGACGGGCCAGTGATGCGCAGGCTCGCCATTCTCGTCACCGCCGTCTTCGCGATCGGCGGGACTGCGGCGTACGGCGCGACGGTCGCGATCGGCTCGTGGCACCTCTGGGCGGGAACGCAGACGCTCACGAAGGGAACATGCACCGTGAGCGGCTCGAGCGCGACGACCGACACATACGTCGACTCGAGTCACGCGAGCAACAACTTCGGCAACGCGACGACGCTCCAGGTCAAGCCCGACGGGAACCAGACTCTCTGGACCTTCGTGCGCTTCGATCTCTCGAGCTGCAGCCTCCCCACCACGGGCGGCGCGGACTCGGCCACGCTGAAGCTCTTTCTCAACCCGGCGCCGAACCCGGGCCGCACGCTGACGGTCACGCCGGTGCTGAGCACCTGGTCGCAGACACTCACCTGGACGCAGGCGCAGCGCCTGAGCTATGGCGCTGCGACGACGACGTTCGCGACGGGAAACACGAACGGTACGACGCTGAGCATCCCGGTGACGGTCGACGTCGACGCGCTGATCAAGAGCTCGACCGCGAGCTACGGCTGGCGGATCAGCGACACAGGCGCGGCTGCGGGCGGGGACAAGGCGACGTTCACCTCGGCGAACGCGAGCTCGAACGTCCCGCAGCTGGTGATCTCGTATGAGAAGTAGCGGACGCGCGCTCGGCCTCGTGCTCGCGGTCGCCGCAGTCGTCGCGTGGGCGCTCTTCCTGCGCCCGCAGTCGCTCGGAGGACCGGCCGGCTACGTGCTCATCTCCGGCCGCAGCATGCAGCCTCACTATCACGCCGGCGACATGGTGCTCGTCGAGCGCAGATCGAGCTATCACGTCGGTGAAGTGATCGCATATCGCGTTCCGAAGGGCGACCCGATGGCCGGCTTCCAGGTGATCCATCGCATCGTCGGCGGGAACGCCCGGCAGGGCTTCGTCGTGCAGGGAGACAATCGCACCGCCCCCGACGTCTGGCGGCCCAAGCCGCGCGACATCGTCGGGGCGAAGACCGTGCGCATTCCCGACAGCGTGATCGTGCTCCAACTCTTGCGCTCGCCATTGCTGCTCGCCCTGCTGGCCGGATCGTTCGTGTTCGTGTACGGCTTCGGGGCGGCGCGCGAGGAGCGCCTGGGCCCCGCACACCCCGCCTGACCGACAGCGGTCTACGATCCGACGCAAGCAGTGAAGCTCGCGTCCCTCAAGCGATCGTTCCGCCGACTCACCCGCCGCCACCACTTCACCGGCTTCATGGGCGGCGTCGCGATGGCGGCCACCTTCGGTCTCATGGCCGGGCTACACGTGGCCACAACGCTCGGCGCGCTCGCGTTCGCGCCCTGGGTCGCGCTTTGCGGCTTCGATTGTGGCGTGTGGCTGGGGCTCCTCTCGGCCGCCGTCGCAACCGGACTCTGGACCGCGGCCGAGGAGATCGACGGGATTCACTTCACCGGCACGCAGCTCGGGGTGCGCGGGTTGCTGTTCGGGCTGTTGGCCGCAGGCACGGCGTTCGCGGGCGACCGTCTGAGGGACAGCGAACGCCGGTACCAAACGACGGCGGCGCGGCAGGCGGCGCTGATCGACTCCACGCTCGACGGGATCTCCCTCACCGACGCCGACGGGAACATCCTGGTCATGAACAAGCCGATCGTCCGCATGGCGATAGACCTCGGCATGCCGCTCGACGGCACGGTGCCCGAGCGGCTGCTCGCGATCGCCGACAAGGTCACGGAGCCGGAGCGCTACCGGCGGCGGATGCTCGAGCTCGCGAGCCATCCGACCGAGCCCGCGAGCGACGAGTTCGAATTCGTCGAGACCGGCCGCGTGTTCCGCGGGTACGCAGCGCCGGTCAACGACCACAACGGGAAGTTCCTCGGCCGCATCTGGACGCTGCGTGAAGTGACAGCCGACCGCGAGCTCGACCGGATGCGCGACGCATTCGTCGCAACCGTGTCGCACGAGCTGCGGACACCGCTCACGTCGATCGCAGGCTTCGTCGAGATGCTGCAAGGCGAGACGGAAGGACTGACCGAGGACGCCCGCACATACCTGCGCGTCATCGGGCGCAGCTCGGAACGGCTGCAGCATCTCGTGGAGGACCTTCTCCTCATGGCACAGATCGAGGCACACAAGCTCGAGCTCAACTGGGAGCCGACCAACGTCGGCGCACTCGCACGGCACGCAGTCGAATCCGTGCAGCCGACCGCCGACGAGAGAGGCCTGACGATCGACATCGTCGTCGACGGCGCACCGGAGATCCGGGCCGACCCCGGCCGCATCTCGCAGGTCATCGACAATCTCGTCTCCAACTCGGTGAAGTTCACGCCGAAGGGAGGCTCGGTCAACGTCGTCGTCGACGGCGACGAGAACGCGGCGCGCCTCGTCGTCGCCGACTCCGGCTTGGGCATCCCCGCCGACGAGCAGGACCAGGTGTTCTCGCGCTTCTTTCGGGCGCGCAACGCAATGGAGAACGCCATTCCCGGCACCGGCCTCGGACTCGCGATCACGAAGGCGCTCGTCGAACGGCACGGCGGTGAGATCTCGGTGGCGAGCGAGGAGAACGGCGGTACGCGCGTCACCGTGACGCTCCCGGTCTGATGGCTCGGAGGCTCGCGTCGCTCGTCGCGTTCGTCTTCATCGGCGCCTCACCGCTGCCCAGCGCCCCGCACTGCCAGATCTTCCCGGCGAACAATCCGTGGAACCAGCGTGTCGACAAGCTTCCCATCGAGTCCGACTCGGCGCAGATCATCGCGTCGATCGGGCGGTCCACCGGGCTCCACCCCGACTTCGGCTCCGGCCTCTACGCCGGCGAGCCGATCGGCATCCCGTTCGATGTGGTGTCGCACGCGACGCCGCGCTACCGGCTCTCGTTCGAATACGCCGACGAGTCGGACAAAGGCCCGTACCCGATCCCGAAGACCGTGCACATCGAAGGCGGGCGCGTGTCGACCGGCGACCGCCACGCACTGCTGCTCGACAAGGACGCGTGCAAGCTCTACGAGCTGTACGCGCTCTATCCGAAGGGCAGCGGCTGGAAGGCGGGCTCGGGCGCGATCTGGAACCTGAGGTCGAATGCGCTGCGGCCGGCCGGATGGACGTCGGCCGACGCGGCGGGCCTGCCGATCTTTCCCGGCCTCGCGCGCTACGACGAGGTTGCGCGCGGCGTGATCAATCACGCGCTGCGCTTCACGGTCGCGCGCACGCGACGCGCGTATGTGTATCCCGCACGGCACTACGCGTCGTCGCTGACGGACCCGTCGCTTCCGCCGATGGGGCTGCGCGTGCGCCTGAAGGCGAGCGTCGACATCTCCGGCTTCCCGCGGCAGGCGCGCATCGTGCTGCAGGCGCTGAAGACCTACGGGATGATCGTCGCCGACAACGGGTCGAACTGGTACATCAGCGGGGCGCCGAATCCGAGCTGGTCGAACGACGACCTGCACACGCTCGGCCGCATCACGGGCGCCGACTTCGAGGTCGTCGACACGAGCTCGCTGCATCCCTAACGGACACGTCTAGGTGTCTGACACCTGGACGTGTCTCTTCAGGCGCGGGGATTCGGCAGCGGCGTCAGGACGGGCTCCACCCGCGCACGCAGATGCTCGAAATCCGGCGGCAGGATGAGCGCCTCGCCGAGATGCGCCGGGTCCTCGTCCGCGGCGAAGCCGGGGCCGAGCGTCGCGATCTCGAACAGCACGCCGCTCGGCTCGCGGAAATAGATCGAGCGGAACCAGAAGCGGTCGATGATCGGCGTCGGCCGGCCGCCCGCGTCGATCACGCGCTGCCGCCACGCCTCCTGCTCGCCCATCGGGCACGCCCACGCGACATGGTGCACGGTGCCGGCGCCGGGGATGCCGGGCTCGGCGGGCGCAGGCTCGTAGTGGATCCAGCCCCCCCGCGTCTCGCCGCGCGTATCGCCGTCGACGAACCCGAGCGCGTCGAGGAACGCTCCGTTGCGCTCGAGGTCGGACGCATACGCGCGCACGCCCTCGAAGCCCTGCAGCGCGTGCTCGCGCGGAATCTCAGGATGCTCGGCGATGAGCGGCTCGTCGGGGACGTCCGCGACGACAAGGTCGTGCCGAAGCCCTTCGGGGTCGGTGAACGGGACGCTGCCGACGCGGTCGCGCCAGAAGTCGAGCGCCGCTTCGGAGCCGACACGCCAGACGATTGTGTGGATCATCCCGTCGCCCGCGCGGCCGGGTGACGCGCCCGGGTACTCGAAGAACGTGATGTCGCTGCCGGGCGTTCCGTTCTCGTCGGCGTAGAAGAGGTGGTAGACGGTCGGGTCGTCCTGGTTCACCGACTTCTTCACGAGCCGCAAGCCGAGCGTGCCGGTGTAGTAGTCGACGTTCCGCGGCGCGTCGCCGGTGATGCACGTCACGTGATGAATCCCGTCGAGTCTCACTTCGCCTCGCAATCTTCACAAAATGGAGACACAGGGTGCAGCCACCCTCGAAGAGAGATGACTATCACCGCAATCACCATTGCCGCCACAGCTCCGTGGGCCGCCGGCATCGCGCTCGTCCTCGCGCGCGTCGGCACACGCCTCACCGACCCGCCAATGAGCTACTTCGAGAGCGCCCACCAGCGCCTCTCCGTTCGCTAGGCGACGCCGGCGAGCAAGAACGCGCGCGACTCCTTCAGCATCTCGCGCGCGATCACGAGCCGCTGGATCTCCTGCGTCCCTTCGTAGATCTGCGTGATCTTCGCGTCGCGCATGAACCGCTCGACCGGGTACTCGCGGATGTAGCCGTAGCCGCCGAGGATCTGCACTGCGTCCGTCGTGACCGCCATCGCGACGTCGCCGCACTTGAGCTTCGCCATCGCCGACGCCTTCGTCAGCTCGACGTCGTCGGCACCGTCGTCGACCATCTGCCCGAAGCGGTAGAGCAGGCCGCGCGCCGCCTCGCACTCGGTCTCCATGTCGGCGAGCTTCGCCTGGATGAGCTGATGCTGCGCGATCGGCTTGCCCATCGTCTCGCGCGTCTTCGCATAGTCGAGCGCGTAGTCGGTCGCGCCCTGCGCGATCCCGAGCGCCTGCGCGGCGACGCCTGGCCGCGAACGGTCGAGGATGCGCATCGCGATCTTGAACCCCTCCCCCTCCTCACCGAGCAGGTTCGCGGCGGGGATGCGGCAGTCCTCGAATGCGAGCTCGCCGGTGGTCGACCCGCTGATGCCCATCTTCGGCTCGAGCCGCGTGACCGAGAACCCCGGCGTGTCGGCCTCGACGACGAACGCGGAGATGCCGTCGTGGCCGAGGCTCGGATCCGTCTTCGCGAACACGGTGTAGAGACTCGCGACCGACGCGTTCGTGATGAAGCGCTTCGACCCGTTGAGGACGTACTCGTCGCCTTCGCGCCGTGCCGTCGTGCGCATCGCGGCGGAGTCGGAGCCGGAGCCGGCCTCGGTGAGCGCGTACGCGCAGAGCCATTCGCCGCTCGCGAGGCGCGGCAGGTAGCGCGCCTTCTGCTCGTCGTTGCCGGCGAGCTTGAGCCCGAGCGAGCCGAGCTCCTGCACGGCGAGGATGAGGCCGCTCGTCGCGCAGACCTTCGAGACCTCCTCGATCGCGATGAGCGCGAGCAGCGTTCCGGTGCCGAGCCCGCCGGCGCTCTCGTCGAAGAAGAGACCGAAGATGTCGTTCTCGCGGTAGAGCTCGACGACGTCCCACGGGAACTCATGCGACTCGTCGATCTCCGCCGCGCGCGGCGCAACCCGCTCGCGCGCGAGCGTGCGCACGAGATCGCGGAGCTCTCGCTGCTCGCTAGTTAGTTGATCCCAAGCCATGGCAGACCGCCTCGATGTTGTTGCCGTCGGGGTCGAGGACGAACGCCCCGTAGTACGTCGCATGGTACGGCCGCAATCCGGGCGGCCCGTTGTCGGTGCCGCCCGCGGCGAGCGCCGCGGCGTGGAACGCGTCGACGGTTTCGTTGTCCGCGGCCGGAAGCGCGACGTGCGTCCCCGTCCCGTACGGCTCGCGCTCGACGATCCAGAGCTCGGGCTTTCCGGCCGCACCGAACGCAACCGCCTTGTGCTCGTCGAACTCCATCGCGACCGTCCAGCCGAGCGGCGCCAACGCCTGCTCGTAGAACGCGCGGCTCGCCGAGTAGTCCTTCACGTTGAGCCCGACGTGGTCGAACATCAGATCTTGCGCGCCTGGACGGCGGTCCCGTACGCGCAGATCTCCGTCCAGATCTTGCCCAGCTCGGACGTGTCGAAGCGGAACGCGATGACCGCGTTCGCGCCTTTCGCCTCTGCTTCCTCGATCAGGCGTTTGGTCGCGTCCTCGCGTCCGGCGGCGAGCATCTTCGTCATGCCCTTCAATTCGCCGCCGACGATCGACTTCAATGCCGCGCCGAGCTGCGACCCGAGGTTGCGCGAGCGAACGGTGAGCCCGAAGACCTCGCCGAACACTTCTCGGATCTCCCAGCCCGGGAGGTCGTTCATCGTGGTTATCAGCATGCCGACATGATGGTCGAAAGCGGCGCCCTCCGTCTATGTGTGGGAAAGCCGCAGCCGAATTCCGTGGAACTCCGGATCCGCCGCGGCGGCTCGCCCCGCAGGATGCGTGAAACCCGAAAGGAGCCGCAATGAAGCGCTCTCTCATCATCCTCGCCGCGGGCATTGCGGCAATCGCAGTTGCCGCCCCCGCCGGCGCGGGGAACAACGTCACGATCAACATCCGCCACCAGGTCGTCGGCTGCCACAGCTGGGCGATCGGGCCGGGGGCCTACGGCGCATTCAAGACCCTGACGGTTGCGCCGGGCACCACGATCACCTTCATGAACCACGACCTGATGCCGCACGCGCTGAAGGAGCTCACCGGTCCTCGCGTGACGATGCACAACCTCGCCGTGCCGACGATGGGCATGGGGCTGAAGGGGCCGTTCGCGGCCGGGATGATGGGCCACATGGCCTCCGGCACGCGGATCACGCTCACCAAGGCCGGGAGCTACGTGTTCACGACGAAGGCCGGTGAGGACTACATCTCCGGCGTGAACACGAAGGGCGAGGACAACGTCCTGAAGCTGGTGGTGACCGTCAAGTAACGTCGGCGCCGTGATCCTCGAGAACGGCGTCGTCCACACACTCGATCCGGCGCTGCCGACGGCGCGGGCACTCGCAATCGCGGGTGACCGCGTCGCCGGCGGCGTCGGCGTGCACGAGACCGCGCTTGCGAGCCCCGAGATCGTCGACCTCGGCGGCCGCTGCGTGCTGCCGGGCTTCACCGACTCGCACGTGCACTTCCCGACGTGGGCGGTGGCGCAGCGCGAGGTCTCCCTCGACGGCTGCACATCGCTCGACGAAGCGCTCGCGCGCGTGCGCACGGCCGACGCGCCGGGCACGTGGTTGCGCGGGTACGGCTGGCGCAGCGGCGACTGGACGGACGGACGGGATCCGACGAAGGAGGATCTCGACGCCGTCACCGGCGACCGGCCGGCGTCGCTCATCGCGAAGGACTACCACTCGCTCTGGCTCAACTCCGCCGCGCTCGCGCTCGCGGGCGGCGATCTCGAAGTGCCCGGCGGCGTCGTCGAGCGGGATGCGAACGGTGCCCCGACCGGCATCCTGCGCGAGGAATCGGCGTGGCGCTTCAAGGAGCGCTACATCACGATTCCCGACGACGAATATCTCACCGCGATGCGCGCCGGCGTGAAGCTCGCGCACGCGCGCGGCGTCACGTGCGTGCACGACAAGGACGGCTGGCTCGGCGCAGCCGGGCTGTGGCAGCAGCTCGATGCGCAACTGCGTGTGTGGCAGTCGGTTCCGCACGAGAAGCTGCCGGAACTGCGCTCGCTGTCGTTGCACAGCGGGCTCGGCTCGCTCCTGCGGGTCGGCTACCTGAAGGTCTTCATGGACGGCACGCTCGGCTCGCAGACCGCGTGGATGCTCGACGGCAGCGGCGTGCGCATCACGAGCGGCGACGAGCTCGCTGAGATCGTGCGCGCGGGCGCGGAGGCGGGCTGGCCGGTCGGCGTGCACGCGATCGGCGACCGCGCGAACCGCGAGGCGCTCGACGCGTTCGAGCGGACGCGCGACGCCTGGGCGCCGAAGGGGCTGCGGCAGCGGATCGAGCACGCGCAGTGCGTCGCGCCGGAGGACGTCGCACGCTTCGCGAAGACCGGCGTCGCCGCGTCGGTGCAGTTCACGCATGCGCCCTCGGACGAGCACCTCGCGAAGCGGTTCTGGCCGGACAAGCTCGACCAGGCGTACTCCTTCCGCTCGCTGCTCGACTCGGGCGCGCTGCTCGCGAACGGATCCGACGCGCCGATCGAAGAGCTCGACCCCTGGGCGGGCGTCGTCGCCGCCGTCCTCGACCACTGGCGCGAGGACCAGAGGCTGACGCTCGAGCAGGCGCTGCACGCGACCTGCGTCGCGCCCGCCCGGCTTTCACACGACGAGCGCATCCGGGGAACGCTCCTGCCCGGCCGAGCCGCCGATTTGGTCGTCCTCGACCGCGATCCCTTCGCCTGTGAGCCGGAAGAGCTGAGAGAAGTTGCGGTCGTTGCGACGATGGTCGCCGGCCGCTGGGTTTACAACCCGCCCCCCTGGTAGGGAGAATCCCCGCCTGTCCCGGGGTCACTGAGAGGAGGCTCGGTGGAAGCTGCAGGTGGGCGGAACGAACTGCGACACCAGTCGGTCGGACTGCCGCAGACCCTGTTCCAGTCGATCACGCACATGGCGCCCGGCGCCGCGATCGCGTTCTCGATCTATCTCTCGATCGTCAACGCAGGGCCGGCGCTGCCACTCGCGGTGCTGCTCGCGCTCGTCGCGTGCACGCTCGTCGCGATCTCGATCGGGCAACTGGCAAAGGAGATGCCGTCGGCGGGCGGCCTGTACTCGTACGTCGCGCGCGCCCTCGGGCCGCAAGCGGGAGCATTCGTCGGCTGGTGCTACCTACTGTTCCAGCCGCTCGTCGCTCCGCTTCTGTTCCTCATCTTCGCGTGGACGACCCGCGATGTCGTGTTCAGCGACAAGCACGGGCTCGGCTGGCACTACAGCGGCCAGTGGTGGATCTGGATCGTGCTCTCGGCCGCCATCGTCTTCTATCTGACATACCGCGACGTGCGCGTCTCGACGAGGGCGGGCGTCATTCTCGGCGTCTTCGAGATCGTCGTCTTCGTCGCGCTGTCGGCGTGGATGCTCATCTCGAACTTCGGCGACATCACCGTCCAGACGTTCAACCCGTCGCACGCGCCGGGAGGCACATACGCCGGCATCTTCAAAGGCATGGTGTTCGCGATCCTCGCGTTCATCGGCTTCGAGTCGTCGGCGCCACTCGGCGAGGAAGCCAAGAACCCACGCTGGACGGTGCCGCGTGCAGTCGTGCTCTCGTGCATCGGCGTCGGCCTCTTCTATCTCTTCTGCTCGTACGCATGGGTGATCGGCACCGGCTTCGACAAGTTCACGCAGACGGCGACGTCGGCCGCGAACCCGTGGCGCGACCTCGGCATCGTCTTCTGGGGCGGCGGCTGGGTGCTCGTGTTCTTCGCGATCATCAACTCGGCGCTCGCGAACTCGAACGCCGGCGCAACGGCGGCTTCGCGCGTCCTCTACTCGCTCGGGCGCAACGGCCTGCTGCCGAAGTCGTTCGCGAAGACCCATCCGACGCACAAGACGCCGCACGTCGCGATCATGTTCCAGACGGTGCTCGGCCTCGCGGTCGCGCTACTGCTCGGCTGGAAGTACGCCGACCTCATCACGGCGTTCTCGATCATCGCAACCGCGGTGACGGTCGTCGTGATCGTCGTCTACATCCTCGTGTGCTTCGCGACGGTCGTGTACTTCAGCCGGCGCGAAGACCACAACCCCTGGCTGCACTGGGTGCTGCCGATCCTCGGCGCCGCCGCGTTCGTGCCGCCGCTCTACTACCAGTACTTCCCGCTGCCCGGCTATCCGGTGCGCTACGCGAACTGGGTCGCGCTCGGCTGGCTCGCTGCGGGGCTCGTCGTCGTCGCGCTCCTGCCGAAGCGAGCGCTCGACCATGTCGAGGACATCTTCGGCGAGGTGCCGGCGGGAACGGTGCCGACGAAGTGAATCACCGCATCACCCGGGACGAGGTCGTCTGGGCGTTCGGCCCCGACCTCGTCCCGGTCCTCGAGGTCGAGCCGGGCGACGTCGTCACGTTCGAGACGAACGACTGCTTCACCGGACAGATCCGCAGCGAGAGCGATCTCGTCACGTCGATCGACATGTCGCGCATCAACAGCGCGACGGGACCGGTGGCGGTGAACGGCGCCGAGCCGGGCGACTCCCTCGTCGCGGAGATCCTCGACGTGCGGCCGATCGAGTGGGGCGTCGCGACGCTCATCCCCGGCTTCGGCCAGCTCATCGACGACGTGCAGGCGCCGCTGACAAGGCTGTTCGAGGTGAAGGACGGGATGATCCGCCAGACCGATCGCATCTGGTTCCCGGCGCGGCCGATGGTGGGCGTCGTCGGTGTCGCGACCGACGGCGAGACGCTCTCGAACGGGCTCGCAGGGCAGCACGGCGGCAACCTCGACGACCACTTGCACGGCAAGGGCGCGCGCATCTTCTTCCCGGTGCGGCAGCCGGGCGGCATGTTCGCGGTC
>DATGEH010000047.1:0-6952 GCA_035310325.1 Gaiellaceae bacterium | reverse complement strand
AGGTGTCGTTCCCTTTTCGACGCTCGGCTGGGAGAACCCGGAGTGGAAGCGGGAGGGCTACGCGACGGGCGCCGCCCGTGGTCTGACGACGGCCGACCTGCCCGATCACGCGTACTGGGAGAAGTGGTTCCCGGCCGACTGGGTCTCCGAGATGCGCGAGCAGATCCGCTTGTGGTTCTACTCGCAGCTCTTCATGTCGGTCGTGCTCACCGGCCGCGCACCGTTCCGACGCGTTCTCGGCTACGAGAAGATGCTGGATGAGACGGGCCGCGAGATGCACGGCTCGTGGGGGAACATGATCGAGGCGGACGACGCGTTCGCGCGGATGGGCGCCGACGTCATGCGCTGGCAGTACTGCGCCCAGCCTCCCGACCGGAACCTCCTCTTCGGCTTCGGCCCGGGGGAGTCGATCAAGCGCGAGCTGCTCACGTTCTGGAACTCCGTCAAGTTCTTCGTCGACTACGCCAACATCGCCGGTTTCCGTCCTTCCTGGACGGCGTTGAACGCGGAAAGCTCGCTCGAGCCGCTGGATCGCTGGCTCGTCGATCGCACGAATTCGTTCGTTCGTGACGCGGAGTCGGCGTACGAGTCGCTGCTGACGGTCGACGTCATGCGCGCGTATACGGAGTTCGTCGACGAGCTCTCGAACTGGTACATCCGCCGCTCACGTCGACGCTTCTGGGACGGCGACGACGACGCTCCGTTCCACACACTCTGGTACGCGCTCGTGCAGACGCTGCGCGTGATGGCGCCGATTCTCCCGTTCATCACCGACCACCTCTGGCGCATGCTGGTGCTCGAGGGCCCGGAGTCGGTGCATCTCGCCGGATGGCCGGACGTCGACGAGCCCGACCGCGCACTGCTCGAAGAGATCGCCGAGGTCCGGCGCGTCGTCGCGCTCGCCCATCAGGCGCGGGCAGGCGTCGGTCTGAAGCTGCGGCAGCCGCTTCGGCTGCTCGTGGTCGAGGGCGCCGACGGCGCGTCGCGTCACGCAGACGTGATCGCCGACGAAGTGCGCACGAAGGAGATCGTGTTCGACCACGTCGAGTCGGAGCTGCGCGTGAAGCCGAACCTTCCCGTGCTCGGACCGCGCCTGGGCAAGGAGCTGCGCGCCGTGCAGCAGGCGCTCCAGGCCGGCGAGTTCGAGGAGCTCGGTGACGGGCGCTTCCGCGCCGCGGGTCATGAGCTGGAGGCCGACGAAGTGCTCGTCGAGCGCAGCGGCAAGGAGGGCTTTGCTGTCGCCTCGGAGGCGGGTCTCACCGTCGCTCTCGACACTGCGCTCGACGACGAGCTGCTGCTCGAGGGCCGCGCGTTCGATCTCATCCGTGCGGTCAACCAGCTTCGCAAGGAAGCGGGATTCGAGATCACCGACCGGATTGCGCTCACCGTCCCCGCTGCGGAGCAGGACGTGATCGCGGCGCACGGCGACTGGATTGCGCGCGAGGTGTTGGCGACGTCGATCGCCGTCGGCGAAGTGCTAGCCGTGCAGCGCGCCTCGTAGCCGCTCGAGCCCGAGGTCGAGCTTGTCGTCGGCGGTTGCGAGCGAGAGGCGTGCCCAGCCGCGACCGCGCTCGCCGAAGCCTTCGCCCGGCGCGACGGCGACGCGGTGGTCGAGCAGCAGCGACTCCGTCGTGACGCCGTCCGGCAGCCGGAACCACACGAAGAACGTCCCGTCGCCGTGCGCCTCGAGCCCGGTGAGGGCGGCCAGCGCGCGGTCGCGCCGCGCCTCGTAGACCGCGCGCCGTTCCTCGACCGACTCCTGCGGCCCGGTGAGGGCGGCGATCCCTGCCTCTTGCACCGGCATGAAGACCCCGGCGAACTGATGGTTCTGGAGATTCTCGATGCGCGCGACGATCTCCGCGTTGCCGACGGCGAAGCCGAGCCGCCAGCCCGCCATTCCGTACGACTTCGACATCGAGAAGAGCTCGATGCCGACCTCGCGCGCGCCGTCCTGGGCGAGGAAGCTCGCCGGCCTGCGGCCGTCGAAGACGAGATCGCCGTACGCGAAGTCGTGCATCACCCACGCGCCCGCCGAGCGCGCCCACTCGATCGCCTCGGCGAAGACGCCGTCGGGCGCGCACGCGGCTACCGGATTCGAGGGGTAGTTGAGATAGAGCGCCGACGCCGTGCGTGGCGCGGCGTCCCACAGCGGACGGCCGTCGGGCTCGATCGGCAGCGTTCCGAGCTCTGCGGCGCTGAACGCAAGCGCGGAGCGGTAGTCGGGATAGCCGGGATCGGGGAGCACGATGGTTCCGCCGCGCTCGGTCGTCACCTGTGCGAACTCGATGAGACACGTCTTCGAGCCGGGAAGCACGGCGACCTCGCGCGCCGGGTCGAGCGTGACGTCGTACACGTCGCGGTAGCGCGCGGCGATCGCCTCCTTCAACGCGGGCAGTCCGGCAAACGGCGCATAGCCGTGTGTGTCGGAGCGCGACGCGGCGCGTGCGAGCGCGTCGACCACGTGCTGCGGAGGCCCGGTCTCGGGGTTTCCGCGCCCGAGATCGACGAGCGGCTCACCCTCGGACGCGGCGACTTCGGCGACGCGCGCGAGCAGCCGCGTGAAGTACTGCTCGGGAAGTCGTTCGAGCCGGTTAGGCGGAGGCGTCGAATGAATCGACGCCTCCTCTTCTGGTCGGCGTCGCAAGCGACGCCTTAGGCCGCGGGGCGTTCCGTGCGCCGGAGCTCGACGGGGAGCCGGAAGGCGACGTCCTCATACACCGATCGATACTCGCTGATGTCGTCGACCCCGTGCGCCGTGAACCACGCGCACACACGGCGGACAAGCGTTTCGGGTGCAGACGCGCCCGAGGTGACGCCTGCGACCGTGGCGCCGTCGAGCCACCGCTCGTCGATCTCCGACTCGTCGTCGATGAGATGCGCGGGCACGCCGGCAGCGAGAGCGACGTCCACGAGACGCTGCGAGTTCGACGAGTTGGTCGAGCCGATGACGAGCAGCACGTCGACATCGCCGAGCAGCTCCTTCACCGCCCACTGGCGGTTGGACGTCGCGTAGCAGATGTCCTCCGTCGCGGGACCTTCGATCGCCGGGAAGCGCCGGCGGAGGACGGCGATGATCTCGCGCGTCTCGTCGACCGAGAGCGTCGTCTGCGTGACGTAGGCGAGCGGCCCATCGAGAGGCAGCTCGATCGCTTCGGCGTCGGCGACCGACTCGACGAGCACGATCGCGTCGGGCGCTTCGCCCATCGTTCCCTCCACCTCCTCGTGGCCGGCGTGGCCGACGAGCACGATCGTGTACCCGCGGTCCGCGAAGCGGCGAGCCTGCGTGTGCACCTTCGTGACGAGCGGGCAGGTCGCGTCGAGCGTCGTCAGGCCGCGCGCGTCGGCCGCATCACGCACCGACGGGCTGACGCCGTGCGCGGAGAACACGAGGGTCGCGCCTTCGGGAACGTCCGCGACCGAGTCGACGAACACTGCGCCGCGTTGCTCGAGCTCGCGGACGACGTGCGCGTTGTGCACGATTTGCTTGCGCACGTAAACCGGCGCTCCGTACAGCTCGAGCGTCCGCTCGACGGTCTCGACGGCCCGCTCGACACCGGCGCAATATCCCCGTGGAGAGGCCAAGAGAACCCGCGACACCAAACCGCGATTCACGATAGCCCGGGGGCGGTGAGCCTCGGGTTAAGAAGATGAAACGAGAAGAAGCCCGCCGCTCGGGGGGGTCGGTGCGGCGGGCTCCCTCAAGTCGCTTGCCGCGGGCCGCAAGAGTCAAGTACGCGCGCCGCGGTTCGCATCGCCCAGTGAGCAAGACGCTAGACCCGGCTTTTCGCCCCCACAATGGGCCGGACGGCCCATCTTTGCAACGCGCAGGACTCACGGCCGAAAACATGGCCGCATGCGGCTTCTCTCCGTATTATCAGCGGCGCCCAGTATGTCCACAATCGACTCGGCCTCCCTCGGGTTCACCGGTCTGACGACCGTCTGGGAGAGCGTCGCTGCGGTAGTCGGCGCCCTCCTCATCGGCCTGCTGATCGGGACCGCCCTGCGCATCCGTCCTCGCCGGCACGACGAGGATGCGGAGACGGGCGCCCGCGAGCTGCACAGCTTGCGCAGGATCGCGTCGGAGCTCGCGCGCGCGCAGGACGTCGAAGGCGTTGCCCGCACGCTGCTCGACGAGATCGGCTCGCTGTTCGAGGTCGACTTCGTCGGCCTCACGTTCATCTCCGACGACGGACGCGAAGCGGCGGGCTTCCTCGCCCGGCTGCACAGCGAGGACATCGACTGGTGGCCCGAAGTGCGGGTCGATCTTTCGCGGGAGTCGTCGGGAATCGCGAGCGCGGTCTATGAGGCGTCGGGATTCGCCGTGTACGACGCCGAGACGTCGGCCACCCTCAGCTCGCGGCTGACGAAGTCAGTCGGGGCGAAGAGTGCGGCATTCGTGCCGCTCATCAGCGGGGAGCGAGTCGTCGCGGTGATCTCGGTGGCCACGACGACTCGCCATCGCGCTTTCGGTGCGCAGGAGCTCGCCACGATGCAGACGATCGCCTCGGACGCGACGATCGCTCTCGAGCGCACGCGCACGTCGATCGCGCTCGCGGATGCACTCGCGCGCGAGCGGCTGCTGGCCGCGATCGGCCGTCGCCTGCGCAGCGAGCTCGACTTGCAGGGAGCGGTCGACGCGACGGTCGAGGACACTGCTCGCGCACTGGGCGCGGTCCGATGCTTCATCCGGCTCGGCGATCTCGAAGGCGATCTGCCGATCGCCGCACAGTGGACCGCGCCGGGTGTCGAACCGGTCACCGAGGAGGCGCAGGCGCTCGCGGCGTCCAACCTTGCGGCGCACGAGCGGCGTACGGTGGCGATCAACGACATCGAAGATGCGTCGGAGCTCGGAGACGTCACGCGGCTACGCGAGCTCGGTGCACGCGCTGTCGTGTCGACCCCGGTCGTCGTCCAGGGCCGTGCGGTCGGCGTTCTCAGCGCGCATCGCGATCGCGCGTTGCCGTGGAGTCAGAGCGACCTCCTGCTGCTCGAGTCGGTGGCCGCCGAGGCAGGGCTGGCGATTCGCCTCGGCCGCTTGCTGAACGAGAACCGCGAGCAGCTCGAGCAACAGGTTGCGCTGCTGCGCGCCGCGCAGGTACTGAGCGGCGCGCTCGAGCTCGACACCGTGCTGCAGCGCCTCGCGGACGAAGTGGCTCACCTTCTTCATGCGGATGCCGCCGACTGCTACCTCTACGACGCCGAGCGGGACGCGCTTCGCTGCGTCGCCGTGCACGGATTCGACACGTCGCTCGTCGGGTTCGAGTTCCCATCGGAGCACGGTGTCGCCGGTCTTGCGCTGCGGGAGGGCCGCCCGCTCGTCGCCGCCGACTACCGTGGAATCCCGAGTCCCGTACCGCATCCCGCGTATGCCGGTTTCACCGACGTCATCGTTGCGCCGATGCGCCGGAGCGACGAGGTGCAGGGCGTGCTCGGCGTCGGGCGGCGCGGCTCGCGGCCGTTCGGGCCGCGCGACGCGGACGTGCTCGAAGCGTTCGCCGGGCTTGCGTCGCTCGCTCTGCGGAATGCGGAGACGTTCACACAGAGCTCGAGGCAGGCACGCGTGCAGCGCGGCTTCTATCGGATCGCCGCAGTGCTCGGCCAGTCGCTTTCGCGCACGGCGACGCTCGCGGCGATCGCGCAGGCTGCTGCGGAGGCGTTCGAGGGCGCAGGCGCAGCAGTGCTGATGCCGCATCGCGACAAGCTCGAGCTTGCCGGCGCACACGGAATCGACGAAGGCCTCGTTGCGCAGCTCATGGAAGGGATCGCTGACGGCGCGACCGTCACGCGCGCGGCAGCCCACTCGCGGACACTGGCCGCGCCGTCCCTCGCAGACGACGAGCGGCTGCCCGAGGAGTGGCGGGTCGCCGCCGCCGGCGCCGGCTATCGCTCTGCGCTCTTCGTTCCGGTCAACGTCTCTCGCCTGTCGGCGGGCGGCCTCGTCGCGGTGCTCTTCGCGCAGGAGCGTGCATTCTCCGACGACGACCTGGAGCTCGCCCGTCATCTCGCCGACGCGACTCGCGGTGCGATCGAGCGCAGCGAGCTGTTCGAGGGCGAGCAGAGCGCACGCGCGCTCGCACAGCAGCTCACGCGTACGGGCCGGCTGCTCACGTCCGAGCTCGATCCGGCAGCGGTGCTCGAGGAGGTCGTGCAGCAGGCGCCGGAGCTCGTGAAGGCCGACGCGTGCGCGATCCGCGTCGTCGAAGGCGATGAGCTCGTCGTCGCCGCGGCAGACGGCGTCGGTGCGTTCGACTCGGTCGGCACGCGCAGCCCGGCGGGCACGTGGCTCTCGGGCGACGTCGTGCAGGCGCGTTCGCCGCTAGCGCTCGAGAACGCCGCCGCCGATCCGCGCCTGCGGGCCCTTGATCCGCTGCTGGCGGGAGGCAATGCGGCGTTTCTCGGCGTGCCGCTCGCGGCGCCCGAGGGTGGGCCGCTCGGCGTGCTCGCCGTCTATGCCCGGGAGCCGCGCAGGTGGCGCGACGAAGAGGTCGAGGCGCTGCAGGCGCTCGCCGCGAGCACGTCGGCTGCGCTCGCGAGCGCCGAGCTCTACCAGCGTGTCGCGATCGAGAAGGAGCGCAGCGTCGCGATCCTCGCGAACATCGCCGACGGGATCGTCGCCGTCGACCGCGAGGGCATGGTGGTGCTCTGGAACGCGGCGGCCGAGAAGATCACCGGCGTCTCCGCCCGCGACGCACTCGGGCTCTCGCCCGAGGAGGTGCTGCAGCGAACGCTCGAGTCCGGAGAGGACGCACCGGCGGGCGACCGGTTCCTCGTCATCAAGCGCGGCCGCGAAGACGTGTGGCTGTCGGTGACCGAGGCAGTGATGCGCGATCCCACGGGGTCCGTCGCCGGCAGGATCTTCGCGTTCCGCGACATCTCCGCCGACCGGCTCGTCGAGCAGATGAAGTCCGACTTCGTCTCGACCGTGTCGCATGAGCTGCGCACGCCGCTCACG
>DATGEH010000046.1:0-3397 GCA_035310325.1 Gaiellaceae bacterium | reverse complement strand
TCGACCAGCTGCTCGATCCGCTCGCGCTTCACGTCCTCGGGCACCTGGTCCGGCATGACGGCCGCTTCGGTTCCGGCCCGCGGCGAGTACACGAACGTGAAAGCCCCGTCGAAGCCGACCTCCTCGACGACCTCGAGCGTGGCGCGGAAGTCGCCCTCGGTCTCGCCCGGGAAGCCGACGATGATGTCCGTGGTCAGCGCCAGGTCGGGAACGGCGGCCCGGAGATCGGCGACGAGCCGGAGGTAGCGCTCGCGCGAGTACGTGCGCCGCATGCGCTTGAGGATCGCGGTCGAGCCCGACTGCAGAGGCAGATGCGCGTGCTCGCAGACGGCTGCGCAGCCGGCCATCGCCTCGATCACGTCGGGTCGGAAATCCTTGGGATGTGGGCTCGTGAAGCGGATGCGCTCGATCCCGTCCACCGAGTCGACGGCTCGCAGCAGCTCCGCGAAGCCGGTCGAGACATTCGGCGCGAGATCGCGGCCGTACGAGTTGACGTTCTGGCCGAGCAGCGTGACCTCCCGGACGCCTTGACCGGCGAGCGACGTCACCTCGGCGACGATCTCGCCCGGACGGCGGCTCACCTCGCGACCGCGGACGTGCGGGACGATGCAGTACGCGCAGACCGAGTTGCAGCCCATCGACACCTGCACCCACGCCTGCACGGGGCGCTCGCGCCGCGTCGGGAGCTCTGCGGAGAACCGGCGCTCGTCCGCGATGCCGAACGAGTGGCGAGCGACACCGACCCCTCCGGCGCCGAGCCAGTCGCCGAGGTGCAGGATCGTGCCGGGCCCGAAGGCGACGTCCACGAACGGGTATTGCTCGAAGATGCGCTCGCGCTGCGCCTCGGCGTAGCAGCCGCCGACCGCGACGACCGTCTCCGGGCGGCGGCGCTTCAGCGCAGCTGCGTTGCCGAGATGCGCGGCCAGGCGCTGGTCGGGCTTCTCGCGGATCGTGCAGGTGTTGAAGACGATGACGTCCGCCTCGTCCTGCGACGCTGCCTCGCCCAGGCCGAGGTCTTCGAGCAGCCCTCTGATTCGCTCCGAGTCGTGGGCGTTCATCTGGCAGCCGAACGTCGTGACGTGGTAGCGCCGCATCAGCTCAAGGGTAGCCGTGCCGCGAGTCGTCTACGGTCGCCGAGTGAGCCAATGGGTCGTCGAACGAATCGTTCACTTCGAGCACGGCGATTTCCTCCGCCGCGGGCTCGCGCACTTCGGCTTCCACCTTCGCGACTGCCGCTATTGCGCGATCGACCATCGAGGACACACCGCATGTTTGCTCGGGCGTGACGCGCGCCGGAGCTGACGGTCGCCCGCGAGCCACGATCTTCCCGGCTCCGAACATCCTGGTACCTCTCGACTATTCGATCTACACGGACTTGCTGGACGGCTCGCTGTCGTCTCGAACTTCGGCGACGCGCGGCTCTACGGCGTCGACCTTGAGCGTCGTGTGGCCGACCTGCTCGTCGACGGATGCCGACTCCGAACGACCCTGCCGAGCGCGACCCGCTGTCGTTGCGCTTGCCCCGGATCGGCAGCATGGACTACTCCGGCGGCCGGCTCTTCGTTCCCACCGATCTCGACGCCGGCGCCGGCGACCTCGTCGTGCTGCGCAAGAGTGCGGGAACTCCCGGATGCAGCGGCGATTGACGGGGAAGACGATTGCAGTATGGGCAGAGCTTCGACGAAGCGCGGGCCGACACGGACAAGTGCTCCGGACATCAATGACGAGCAGTTGGTCGTGCGCGCCCGCGCAGGCGATTCGGCAGCGGCTCGTCTCCTCGTCGAGCGGCACCTGCCGTTGGTTCGAAGCGTCGCCGCGCGCTACTGCGAGTTCGGTCTCCCCTTCGACGATCTCGTACAGGAAGGGTCGATCGGGCTGCTGGGCGCGATCGAACGGTTCGATCCGGAGCGAGGAGCGGCGTTTCCGACCTTCGCTCGGTGGCGGATTCGGCGGGCGATCACGCACGCGCTGACGGAGAAGGGCCATCTGCTACGCCTGCCGAAGCACGTGGTCGAGCGCCGGCGTCTGATCGAGACGACGTCGACCCGCGTCGCCGTGGCGAGCGGCCACCATCCGTCGCAGGCGGAAGTGGCGGCCGCGACCGGGCTGGCGGCCGCAGCCGTCGCCGACGCGCTCGACGTGCCGACGACCTTCGTCTCGCTTGACGAGCCTTTCGGTGACGAAGGGGCTCCGCTGGAGGCTTGCGTCGCGGACACGGCCGTACCCGACCCTGCAGAAGAGGTCGCTGCGCTCGAGTTACACGAGTTGCTCGTGGATGCCGTCGCGGAGTTGCAGGGGCCGGAGGGCCTGGTCGTCCGTCGGCATTACGGCCTGGGCGCCGAAGAGCAGAGCCTTGCCGACATCGCAGGTGATCTCCACCTGTCGATGCAGAAGACGCAGGCGATCAAGGACAGGGCGCTCTACCACCTCGCGCGCCGTCTGGCGCCTCGGCTCGGGGATGTAGTCGTCGGCCGTCCGGCGACTGCGCTGCGCAGGACACGCGCCGCTCTCCCGCGTGTCGTCCCCACCATCGCCTTGATCGCCACGAAGGTCGCGAGTCTTTTCGGCGACCGCGGCGACGTGGACCCGCCGTTCTGACAGCCGCCGCGGCTTTCGCTCTCGCATCCGTAGTTTCCCACAGCGTGTATTCAGCGCCCGCGCTGACGGGCCCGAAGGCCGCCCGGGGGATAGCGAGCTGCCCACGAAAGGAGGTGATCTCGGTGAGACAGTTTCGTTGGGCGCTGTTCCTTCTGGTCGGGCTCGTGGCGATCGGCGTGACGGCGTCGACCGTGCTTGCACGATCGCACACGACCAAGGCTTCGACGTACTGGAACAACGCGATCCCCGCGTCGGGGTTCGGCGCCGACGGTGCCTGGCTCGGTTACGGCCAGGCCGCGACCTTCACGTTCAATGACGTCTCCGGCCTGTACGGTGCGATGGACGGGTCGGTGTACCTGAACTTCAGCGGGCTCTCCAAGAGCATCCGCACCGGTGGAGGCAGCGGCTACACCACGACCCTGCGGGTGACCGTCACGGGTATGGGAACGACGACGTTCACGACGACGCTCGCGAACGCCTGGAAGCCGCACGTCGCGTACAGCAACTCGCCCGGCTTCGGCTGGGCGAGCTACGCGAGCGCCGGCCTGCCCGGATACGTGTGGAAAGGCGCAACGTCTCTGAAGGTCACCGTGACGCCGGTCACGACCAACACGCTCGTCAGCTTCGAGACGGGCGGGCTCGTGATCGGCTTCATCACGGTTGGGTAGACGTCGAGTCACGGGAGTCGTAACTCCCGTGAAGAGTTCAAGCTAGGAGGTGGCGACAATGCGTCGCACCCTGTATCTCGCGGGGGCGGCACTCATCGCGGGCGTCGTGATGGCAGTTGCAGCACGGTCCG
>DATGEH010000045.1:0-13106 GCA_035310325.1 Gaiellaceae bacterium | reverse complement strand
GCCCGGCCGTCCCGTTGCGCGAGATCCTGCGCCGCCCCGGTGTCGTCGCGGCGCTGCTCGCCGCGGTCGCGAGCTTCTCCGTCATGGCGGGTGTGATGAACCTCGCCGGCTACGTCGCGATCGGGCGTGGCCACCACGAAGGCGACGTGTTCACGATGATCAGCATCCACATCGTCGGCATGTACGGGCTCGTACTCGTCGTCGGCGACCTCATCGACCGCATGGGCCGCCAGCGCGCGCTCGTCGGCGGCCTCGCGCTCATGACCGTCTCGAACGCGGCGCTCGTGTGGTTCGGCGGTGTCGGCGGGATGAGCCTCGCGCTCCTCGGGCTCGGTCTCGGCTGGAGCTTCTCGTACGTCGCGGCGACGACCGAGCTCGTCTCGCTGAGCGCGCCGTCGGAGCGCGGACGGCTCGTCGGGTTCACCGACCTCTGCTCGAGCCTCACCGCCGCCGCGCTTGCCCTGCTCGGCGGCCTCGTCTACAGCGGCTCCGGTGTCGTCGCGCTCGCCCTCTCGGCGGCTGCTCTCGCCGCGCTCCCCGCCATCTGGCTTGCGGCTCGTCCCGCGCTCCGGCCCGCCACCGTTTCTTAGCTACAATCCGGCCCCGGCGCGGCTCGTCCCGCGCCGTCCTTATGACTCAGACCACGTACAGCGCCAAGCCGGGAGAGGTCGCACGCGACTGGTACCTCGTCGACGCCGAGGGGAAGACCCTGGGCCGTCTCGCGACCCAGATCGCCGACACATTGCGCGGCAAGCGCAAGCCGCAGTTCACTCCGCATGTCGACACGGGCGACTTCGTCGTCGTCGTCAACGCGGAGAAGATCGCGGTGACCGGCAACAAGCTCGACCAGAAGCGCTACTACCGCCACTCGGGCTATCCGGGTGGGCTGCGGAGCCGCACGCTGCGCGAGCAGCTCGAGCGGCGCCCGACCGAGGTTCTGCGCACCGCGGTGCGCGGCATGCTTCCGAAGAACCGGCTCGCACGCCAGCAGCTCACGAAGCTGAAGGTCTATGCAGGCCCCGAGCATCCGCACGAGTCGCAGAACCCGAAGCCGCTCGAGGTCGAGCAGTGAGCCAGCAGGCGCAGTACCGCGGCACCGGCAAGCGCAAGACGTCGGTCGCGCGCGTCATCCTGCGGCCCGGCACGGGTGCGACGTGGGTCAACGGTCGCACGATCGAGGAGTACTTCCCGCGGACGGTGTGGCAGACGATCGCGACGTCACCGCTGAAGACCGCCGGAGTCGAGGGCCAGTACGACCTGCGCGTGCGCGTGCAGGGCGGCGGGCTCACCGGGCAGGCCGGTGCCGTGCGGCACGGAGTCGCCCGCGCGCTCGTCGAGGCGAACCCGGAGCTGCGCATTCCACTCAAGCGCGAGGGCTATCTCACGCGCGACGCGCGCCAGGTGGAGCGCAAGAAGGCCGGCCTGCACAAGGCGCGCAAGGCTCCGCAGTTCTCCAAGCGCTAAGGCGTCGGCTCGCCGACGCCGAACCAGAAGAGGAGACGCCGATTCATTCGGCGTCTCCGCTAGCCTCGCGCCTCGTGGCGCGGTCCTACTTCGGCACCGACGGTGTCCGCGGAATCGTGGGCGAGTTCGTCACGCCCGAGCTTGTCGAGCAGCTCGGCAAAGCGTCGGCGCTGTGGGCGGGCGGCGGCCGCGTCTTCATCGGCCGTGACACGCGCGCCTCCGGCGAGGAGCTCGAGGAGGCGTTCGCGCGCGGCGTCGCGTCAGCAGGTGGCACAGCGGTCGTCGCGGGTGTCGTTCCGACTCCCGCCGTTGCGCTGCTGCGGCTCGACCTCGGCGTCGTCATCTCGGCGTCGCACAACCCGCCGGAGTACAACGGCGTCAAGTTCTTCGACGGGACCGGGCGCAAGCTCACCGACGCGGCCGAGGAGGAGATCGAAGCGCTGCTCGACGCGCCCGCTCCGGGTGGCGGCGACATTGCGCGCGTCGACATCGCCGCAGAGAGCTACCTCGAGCACGTGCTCGACCGTTTCGCGACCGATCTCTCCGGGCTGCGCATCGCGGTCGACTGCGCGAACGGCGCATACGCGGGCATCGCGCCCGAGGCATTCGCGCAGCTCGGCGCGTACGTCGAGGCGATCGGCAACGAGCCGGACGGCACCAACATCAACGTCGGCTGCGGCGCCACCGACCTCGCCGCGCTACAGCAGCTCGTGACGAGCGGGCAGTTCGATCTCGGCGTCGCGTTCGACGGCGACGGCGATCGCATGCTCGCGGTCGACGCGGACGGCGGCGCGCTCGACGGCGACCAGATCGTGGCGATCCTCGCCCTCGATCTCGAGGTGGACGTCGTCGCGGTGACGACGATGGCGAACCTCGGCTTCCACAAGCTCATGGCGGAGCACGGCGTGCGAGTCGTGACGACCGACGTCGGCGACCGTTACGTGCTCGAAGCGCTGTACCGCGAAGGCGGGGTACTCGGCGGCGAACAGTCCGGGCACATCATCTATCTGCGCGATCACGTCACCGGTGACGGCCTCGCTGCGGCGTTGCTTCTTTGCGGCGCGCTGCGCGGGCGCACGCTTGCGAACGCGGCCGCTGCGATGGAGCGCTTCCCGCAGGCCAAGCGAAATGTTCCCCGAGCGGGGCGTGGGCCGCTGCCCGCGTCACTCGTCGAGAAGATCGACGAAGTGAACCGCGAGCTGAACGGCGACGCGCGCGTCCTCGTGCGCCCGTCGGGCACCGAGCCGGTCGTCCGCATCCTCGCGGAGTCGGCCACGGAGGAGGAATCCGAAGCTCTCTGTGGTAGGATCGAAGCGCTCGTCAACGAAGAGCTCGGCTGATCGCCCCGCGACGACGCGGATCGATCTCGAAGCCGGGCTCGTTCTCTTTCTGGGACGCCTATGTGCGGGATCATCGGATACGTCGGCACAAGAGAGGCGAAGCCGCTCCTGCTCGAGGGGTTGCGGCGCCTCGAATACCGCGGGTATGACTCCGCGGGCATCGCGCTGCGCGAGTCGAAGGGGCTCGAGTACGTGCGCGCGGTCGGCAATCTCGAGAACCTCGCGCAGGCCGCGGGGTCGAACGGGTCGACGTCCAAGCACGGGCTCGGGCACACGCGCTGGGCGACCCACGGCGCCGTCACCGAGCGCAACGCGCACCCGCTCACCGGCTGCGACGGCTCGAAGCTCGCGATCGTGCTCAACGGGATCGTCGAGAACTACCGCGAGCTCAAGGAGCAGCTGGTCGCCGAAGGGCACACGTTCCGCTCCGAGACCGATGCGGAAGTGGTCGTCCACATGCTCGAGCGCGAATACGACGGCGATCTCGCACAGGCGCTCGTCCGCGTGTACCCGCAGCTCGAGGGCCACTTCTCGATCGTCGCCATCCACCACGACCATCCCGACCTGCTCGTCGGCGTGCGCTGTGAGACGCCGCTCGTGGTCGGCGTCGGCCAAGACGAGGCGTTCATCGCGTCGTCCGTCGCCGCGTTTCTCGCCGAGACGAAGCTCGTGCACTTCCCGTCAGACGGCGAGATCGTCGAGATCACGCCGGCGGGCGCGCGCTTCTTCGTCGACGGCGAGAACGTTGCACGCGAAGCCGAGGAGGTTCCTTGGGACCAGGAAGTCGCAGAGAAGGGCGGCTTCGAGACGTTCATGCTCAAGGAGATCTACGAGCAGCCCGAGGCGGTCCGCGAGACGATCGGCGACCGCGTTCGCGGCCACGACCTCGTGCTCGAGGCGCTCGCGATGACGGAGGTCGAGATCCAGAACCTGCGCCGGATCGTGCTCGTCGCCTGCGGAACGGCGTACCACGCCGCCGTTGCCGGCCGCTATGTCATCGAGGAGTGGGCGCGCGTCCCGGTCGAGCCCGACATCGCGAGCGAGTGGATCTATCGGAACCCCGTCCTCTCGAAGGACACGCTCGTCATCGGGATCTCGCAGTCGGGCGAGACGCGCGACACCGTCAACGCGGTCAAGCTTGCGCGGGAGCGCGGAGCGCGCACGCTCGCGATCACGAACCAGATGGGCACGCAGATCACGCGCGAGGCGGAGTCGTCGATCTACACGCGCTGCGGGCTCGAAGTGGGCGTCGCGGCGTCGAAGACGTTCACCGCGCAGATCTCGCTTCTCTACCTCATCGCGCTCAAGCTCGCGCAGATCCGGAACACGCTGCCCCCGGACGAGATCGACTTCATCCTCGATCAGGTGCACGAATTGCCGGGGAAGATGCAGTCGTTCCTCGATGCCGACCACCCGATCGACTCGATTGCGCAGCGTTTCCACGACAAGCAGTTCTTCCTCTACCTCGGACGCCACATCGGGCTACCGGTGGCGCTCGAGGGCGCGCTGAAGCTGAAGGAGATCTCGTACATCCCGACCGACGCCTACTCAGCGGGCGAGATGAAGCACGGGCCGATCGCGCTGCTCGAGGAGGGCACGCCAGTCGTCGTTGTCGCGACGAACATCCACGTCTACGACAAGATCGTCTCGAACATCCAGGAGACCCGAGCGCGCGGCGCGCACGTGATCGCCATCGCGACGGACGGAAACGAGGACATCCAGCATCACGCCGACGACGTCATCTATGTGCCGCGCACGCCCGCGTTCCTGCAGGCCGCGCTCGCGGTGGTGCCGCTGCAGCTGCTCGCCTACAAGATCGCGCGCCTGCGCGGGCTGAACGTCGACCAGCCCCGCAACCTGGCAAAGACAGTCACCGTCGAGTAGCTAGGTCGGGGGCCGGCGGAGGCGCTTCGTCTCCGCGCGCCGCTTCTTGTCCTCCAGCCGCCGCTGACGCGCGGCTGCGCTCGGCTTCGTCGCCTTGCGGGCGCGAGGGACGTAGAGCGCCTCCCGCAACGCGTCTGTCAGTCGCTCGACGGCGAGCTCCTTGTTGCGCGCCTGGCTGCGCTCGTCCTGCGCGACCGCGCGCAGCACCGGTCCCGCCTTCGCGAGCACGCGCTGCTTTTGCCGGTCGGAGAGCGCGGAGGACGCCTCGACGTCGAATACCGCCTCGACGCGCGTCTCCGACTTCTGCGCGTGCTGGCCGCCGGGTCCGCTCGAACGCGACGTGCGCAGCTCGATCTCCGCGAGCGGCACGGTCACCGTTCGGGTGACGCGAATAGACTCGGAACCGTTCATGGCAGCGATTCTCCTCGATGTCGACGGCGTCCTGCACGTCTCCGGCGAGCCGATTCCCGGCGCCGCGGAGGCCGTGGCCCGGCTGCGCGGGGACGGCCACCGGCTGCGGTTCGTCACGAATTCGACCACGCGCTCCAGGGCCCAGCTCGCGGAGGACCTCCGCACCTTCGGGATCGAGCTCGACGACGACGAGGTGCAGACGACCGCCGACGCGGCCGTGCGCGCCCTGAAGGGAAAGCGCGTGCTCGCGCTGACGATGCACGCGCTCGTCGGCGATCTCGAGGGCATCGAGCTCGTCGGCGAAGGGGCGGACGCCGTGCTGATCGGCGGCGCCGACGAGACGCCCGAGACGAACCTCGTCTTCTCGTACATGAATCTCGCGCGTGCGTTCTCCGAGATCGAGCTCGGCGCCGAGCTCTACTGCCTCCACCGCAACCGCTGGTGGCAGACCAAGCGCGGGCCGATGCTCGACTCGGGTGCTTTCGTTGCCGGGCTCGAGTACGCAGCCGACACAGAGGCGGTTGTGCTCGGCAAGCCGAGCGCGTCGTATTTCGAAGCAGCATGCGAAGCGCTCGACGCCGACCCGAAGATGACGTGGATGGTGGGCGACGATCTCGAGAGCGACATCGTCGGCGCGCAGGGCATCGGCATGCAGACCGTTCTCGTGCGCACCGGGAAGTTCCGCCCGGACGAGGTCGAGCGCGCACGGAAGCAGCCGGACGGGATCGTCTCGTCGCTCGCGCATCTCCCCGACTGGCTCGAGGAGCACCGGTGATCCACGTCGGCACCGACTTGATCGAGATCGCCCGTGTGCGCCGCTCGCTCGAGCGTTACGTGCAGTTCCGCGACCGCTGCTTCACGCCTGCCGAGCAGGCGTACTGCGAGTCGCGCGCGAATCCGGCGCAGAGCTACGCCGGCCGCTTCGCGGGCAAGGAGGCGGTCGGAAAGGCGCTCGGCTTCGGCGTCGCGCGTGCGTTCGCGTGGAAGGACATCGAGATCGTCGGTCGCCCGAAGCCGTCGGTGCGACTGTCGGGGCGCGTCGCCGCTTGGGCGGAGAGCCGCGGCGCCCGCGAGATCGACCTCTCCATGACGCACTCTCGCGAGCTCGCGCAGGCCGTCGCCGTCGTCGAGCATGGCTGAGGCGCCTGGCCGCGCGCCGCTCCCGGCCGGCGGAGCCGGCCTCCGCGACGCGCTCTTGCCGCTGGCTGCGCGATACTGCGCTCGCTCGGCTCGGCCGTACGCGATGTACTGTCCTCGCCTCGCTCGCTTGTCTTGCTTGCCAGCGACAAGCCAGGAGCCTCAGCGTGGCTGAATTCGAGCCGCTGTACACGGCCGACGAGATGCGCGCCGCGGAGGCGCGCTACCCCGGCTCGATGGAGGAGCTGATGGAGCGGGCCGGCTCGCAGGCGGCGCTTGTCGCCCTCAACAGCTTCCCGCACGCCGCGCGGTGGACGATCGTGTGCGGCGGCGGCTCCAACGGCGGCGACGGCCGCGTCGTCGCGCGCCGCCTCGAGGAAGCCGGCAAGAACGTGCACATCGTCGACGCGCAGGCCGGAGAGACCGATCTCGGCGAGCCCGACGCGCTCGTCGACGCGCTGTTCGGAACCGGCTTCCACGGTGAGCCGCGACCGGAAGCTGCGGCGCTCATCGAGCGCATCAACGCCGCCGACGTTCCCGTGCTCGCCGTCGACCTCCCGTCGGGCGTCGACGCGTCGACGGGCGAGATCGCGGGCGCTGCGGTCCGCGCGACCGCGAGCGTCACGTTCCACGGCCGCAAGGTCGGGCTCATCGTCGCGCCGGGCCGCTTTCACGCCGGCGAGGTGCACGTCGCCGACATCGGACTCGAGCGCGCGCAGACGCGCGACCGGCTCGTCACCACCGAGCTCCTGCGCTCGGTTCCGCGCCGCGGTCCCGAGGACAACAAGTACACCGCGGGACACGTCCTCGTCGTCGGCGGCTCGCGCGGCCTCACCGGCGCACCGTCGCTCACGGCCATGGCGGCGCTGCGCGCCGACGCGGGCTACGTCACGCTGGCCGTTCCGGACTCGACGCTGCCGGTGTTCGAGCGCCGCATCGTCGAGGCGGTGAAGCGGCCGCTGCCGGACGATGGTGGGGTTGTGACGGAAGCCGCCGCCGACGTCGTCCTCGCGCTCGCCGCGAAGGCGAACGCGGTCGCGCTCGGGCCGGGCCTCGGGCGTGGCCCGGGGCCGCAGGCGCTCGTGCGTCGTCTGCTCGCCGAGCTCGAGCTGCCCGTCGTCGTCGACGCGGACGCGCTCTTCGAGCTCGAGCCAGGCGACTGGCCCGCGCCCCGCGTGCTCACGCCGCACGAGGGCGAGCTCGGCCGCCTGCTTGGGAAGCCATCGAAGGAGATTGCGGCGCATCGGCTCGCGTCGGTGCGCGAGGCGGCCGAGCGCTTCGGGTGCGTCGTGTTGCTCAAGGGCGCAGACTCACTCGTCGCCGCGCCCGGCGCAGGCGTCCTGGTCTCCGCGCTGGGGCTTCCGTCGCTCGCGACCGCCGGCACCGGCGACGTCCTCACCGGCATCGTCGCAGCGTTCCTCGCGAAAGGAATGGAGCCGCAGCTCGCGACCGCCGCCGCGTCCGCAGCGGAGCAGCGTGCATCGGTCGAAGCGCCGCAACGTGCGGGCCTCGTGGCAAGCGACCTGCTCGACGCGCTTCCGCGCGCACTCGCATGAGATCGGAGCTGCGGATCGACCTCGGTGCGCTGCGCCGCAACGTGCAGACGCTACGGCGTGCAGCGGGCAGCGCGGAGCTGTGGGCAGTCGTGAAGGCGAACGGCTACGGGCACGGCGCCGTCGACGTCGCCGGGGCGGCACTCTCCGCGGGCGCGACGGCGTTGTGCGTCGCCACCGTTCCCGAGGCGCTCGAGCTGCGGCCGGAGTTCGCCGGCGTGCGCATCGTCGTGTTCGGCCCGGCAGGGAACCTCGAGACCGCACTCGCACGCGACGCCGATCTCGAGCTCGTCCTCTCGACCGGCGAGCTGCCCGACGGGATTCGCGTGCACCTGAAGCTCGACACCGGCATGGGGCGCTGGGGCCTGTCCGAGCTCGTTGCGCCGGGCAACAATGTCGTGGGGCTGATGAGCCACCTCGCCACCGCCGACACGGATGCCGCCTTCGCCGACACGCAGATCGAGCGCTTCCGGGCCGCGACGGCGCCGTACGCACATCTGACGAGGCATCTCGCGAACAGCGCGGGGACGTTGCGCTTTCCGAGTGCGCATCTCGACGCGGTGCGCTGCGGCATTGCGCTCTACGGGCTCTCGCCGTTCGGCACCGACCCGGCGGACGACGGGCTCGAGCCCGTGCTGTCGTGGACGAGCGAGCTCGCACTCGTGCGCCGGCTGCACGCGGGCGAGAGCACGGGCTACGGGCGCCGCTTCATCGCGGACCGGGACACGTGGATCGGAATCGTCCCGGTCGGCTACTACGATGGCTTCCGGCGCGACCTGACCGGTACTGAGGTGCGCGTCGCCGGCGAGCCGCGCCCCGTCATCGGCACGGTGTCGATGGATGCGTTCGCCGTCGAGCTCGACCGCGAGCTGCCCATCGGGGCGCCGGTCGTGCTCATCGGCCACGGCGTGCTCGCCGATGCGCACGCGCGGGTCGCGGGAACGGTCCCGCACGACTTCATCTCCGGCATCAACAGTGATCCGGCCCGGGCACGCCGTGTCGTCGTCTCCTGACCTCCCTGGCCGCGCGCCGCTCCCGGCGCGATGCTGCGCTCGCTCGGCGCGGCCGTACCGTCCGTACCGTCCTCGCCTCGCTCGCTTGCCTCTCTTGGGAGCGACGAGCCAGGGGCGTCAGGTTGGCTGACCGGTTCGCGCGGACGGCCGAGAAGATGGCCGCGCGCCAGGACGAGCGCGCCGCCGCGCTCGCCGAGCAGGTGCGGACATTCGTCCGGCCGCAGGGCGACGAGCGTGCGATCGACGTCGGCACGGGGGCCGGGGCGCTCGCGTTCGCGCTCGCCCCGCTCGTGCACGAGGTCGTCGGCGTCGACCGCGTGCCGGAGCTCCTCGCGCTCGCGCGTGAGCGGGCGCCCGCGAACGTCGAGCTCGTCGAGGCGGATGCGACCCGGCTGCCGTTCGAGGACGGCTCATTCGACCTCGCCGGCACGCTGCGCACGCTCCATCACGCTGCGCGGCCGGACCTGATCGTTGCCGAGCTCGCGCGCGTCACGCGCCCGGGCGGCCATGCTCTCGTCGTCGACCAGCTCGCCCCGCTCGACCCGCTCGATGCGCTCGACGTCGACCGCTTCGAACGTGCGCGGGATACGTCGCACACGCGGCTGCTGCCCGACGGCGACCTGCGCTTCTTCTTCGAAGCGAACGGGCTCGCGCTCCTGCGAACCCGCCGCGACGTGGAGCGGCGGCTGCTCGGGCCATATCTCGATCACGCCGGCTGTGAGGGCGAGGCGCGCGACCGCGCGCTCGCGCTCGCCCCGCAGGGCCCGGACGCATACACCGCCGAGCTCGGCTGGTATCTGTTGAAGAAGGCCTAGCCGATGTGCGTGAGGATCGCGGCGCGCAGCTGCGCGCGCTCGGTCGCGAGATGCGTGAACGATTGCTGCAGCCTCCGCTCGCCCTCCGCCGTCAGGCGAAGGTGCGCGACCCGCGCGTCCGTCGGCGACGACCCGCGCGCGATGAGGCCGATCTCCTCCGCGCGCATCACGAGCTCGGTCACCGTGCTCTGCGCGAGCTGGAGCCGTTCCGCAAGCTCGGTCACGGTCGAGCGCTCCGACCGGTCGCGGGCGCCCTTGATCATCAGCAGCAGCAGGTACCGCTGCGGTGTGATCCCGCACGCACGCGAAATCTTTTCGCTCTGGTGCAGGAAGCGGCGCAGTGCGGCGCGGAACTCAGCCACCTCGATGACGGCGTCGACGTCGTAGCCCGCCTCGCTCATGCGGCGAGCCTGGACCGGCGTCGCCCGCTGAGAACGCGCGCGAGCACGTTCGGCATGAGCCCCTGCAGGCCGCCCGCGACGCCGTAGTAGCCCGGCACGCTCGTCTCGCCGCGTCCGTGCTCGACCGAGTCGACGATGTGCTTTGCGATCCGCTCGGGCCCGACGACGAGGCGCCGCAGCGGCGCGGGGAGCCACGCCTGCGGAAAGCCCTCCGTCTCGACGAAGCCCGGCTTGACGGTGTGCACGCGGATGTTGCGGCGGGCGAGCTGCGCCGCAGTCGCGCGCGAGAACGCGAGCTGCGCGTGCTTGGAGGCGGAGTACGGGCCGAACGGCGGGAACGCGACCGCTCCTGCGACGGAGACGACGTTGACCACGTCCGACGGCGCCGCCGCCTCGAGACCGGGAAGGAATGCGCGGAGGCACCAGACGCTCCCGAAGTAGTTCGTGCGCATGACGGTCTCGAGCACCTTGGCGTCGCCGTCGAGGAAGTTCGTGCGCGCGCCGACGCCGGCGTTGTTGACGAGGAGATCGATCTTCGGCTGACGCTCGAGGACACGCGCCGCTGCGGCCTCGACCGCAGCGCGGTCGCCGACGTCGCAGAGTTCGTACTCGGCGCCGATCTCTTCCGCGAGCGGTCGCAGCCGCTCCTCGCGTCGCGCGACCAGGACGCAGTGCCAGCCCTTGGCCGCGAGCGCGCGCGCGAGCTCCGCGCCGATTCCCGACGACGCCCCGGTGACGACGGCTACGCGTGACATGCGCGCACACTACGCCGCTCGGTGGCGGCACCGCCGGTCGTGCCGAGCGCGACCGCGGTCAACACGTGCACGCCGCGCGCGAGCTTCGCCGTGCTGATGGTCGTAGACCAGATGCCCCAGTGGCCGTTGCGCACGATCGCGACCGTGCCCTTGTCGAGCTGGAACCTCACCTCACGTGCTCCGCTCGCCGCGACCTCGAGCCTCTGGCTTCCGGCGAGGCAGGCGCCCGGCGCCGGCGTGAGCCAGGTGACCGCCGGTCCGCGCACGATGTGCAACACGACCGAGATCGCCCGGGTGTTGGGCATGATCGAGGTGCCGGCGGTGTCGATGTTCTTCGCCTCCTGGAAGTCGGACGACGAGATGCGGATCGACTTCGTCCCCGCCGCCAGCCCGTTCACGCTCGCGGGCAGCGGGAGGACGGCGATGCCCGTGTCGGGGTTGTACGCGGTCGCGCCCACGAGCGTGCCCTTGTAGCCGATCGTCACAGACAAGGGATCGACGCCGGACTGCGTGTCGCGTGTCTGCACGACGATCGTCGGGTGGCCGGCGGACACGCGGGTCGTCAGCAGCTTTATGGTCGGCGGAGTGACGTCGTTCACCCATGACCGCAGGACATATGCGCCCGCATAGCTCCGGCTCGTGAACTGCTGGCGGCCCGAGTCGACCACGACATAGAACCGCTGCTGCCGCGGAAACGACGAGCCCGCCGCCCCGATGGGCGCCAGATAGTCGCTCGTCAGCGTGTTGACGTCGTCCGGCGTCCCGGCGAATCCCTGCACGGTGTTCTCGTCGAGCGCGGACAGGTAGAAGGTGTCCGCGCGCGCGCCCGAGGTCTGCGAGACGATCGACACTCCCGCATTCGCTGCGGGCTCGTTGACCGACGTCACGTAGACCTTCTCGTTTCCGTTCTCGACCATCGGCGGTGTGTCGGGCGCGTTGCCGAACGGCGCGACCGGATAGCGGTATGCCTCGACGAGGTCCGTGCCGGTGCGCGTGTCGCCCGACTGCGTGCGCTTCAGGGGTAGGACCGTCGCGCCCGCGAGTGCCGGTTTGTCGACGAGGAAGAAGTACGGCACACGGCGGGTAACCGATCCCTTGGTGAGGACGACGAAGCCGTAGTTCTCACCCTGCGTCGCGCCGGCGGCCGCGTGTGCGACGACTGGGAGATCGGCCTCGCCGCCGGGCGGGACCGTGACGAGCCCGGTGACGTCGACCGATGCGCCCCCGGTCATGGCCTGCGGCTGCAGTTGGACCTGCCACGTGCCTGCACCGTCGCCGGCATCGGTGAGCCGAACGAGGAGCCCCCGCGCCGCGGCGCCGCGAGTGACGACGAGGTCCTCGAACGAGAGCGACGCGGGATCGGTGAAGAGCTGCGGGTCGTCCGCTTTCGGCAGCGCGACGAGCCCGCCGCCTTCGAGCGTGACCGGCGCCTCCTGTGTGCGTGCCGTGTCGGCCCATGCAGGACCCGCGGTCGAGATGAGCGCCGACTTGATCTCCGCCGGCGTCCACGAAGGATGGAGTTGGAGGAGGAGCGCGGCCGAGCCTGCAACGTGCGGCGTCGCCATCGACGTTCCGTCGAAGGGGGCGAAGCGCGAATCGTCGGTGTTTGCGAGCGTCGCCGAGAGAATCTGTCCGCCCGGCGCCGACACGTCGGGCTTCAGATCGTGTCCGAATGCTGTCGGGCCGGAGGACGAGAAGCTCGTGATCACGCCGCTCCGTCCGGTCTCGAGCTCGAGCGGAAGCTGGCCGACGGTGAACGTCGTGCGGCCGCCCGTTCCTGCCATGTACGCACGCAGATGGTCGCCGTCGAGGTTCGCGATCATGCCGCCCGGGACCGCGAGCCTCACCGGAATGTCGTTCGCTTCGCCCTGACGGTTGTCCGAGACGACGATGCCGACCGCGCCTGCCGCCTTCGCCTGCTCCGCCTTCTCCACGTACGGGCAGAGCCCGCGCATGACGAGTGCGACGTCGTCCTTGAGCGATCCGGGCGGCAGAGTCCCCTGCGGCTTCGCAAGGTCGCTCGGCGGCCCGCACAGGTGACGCTCGACCGGCTTGCCGTCGGTGCCGACGATCGAGCCGACGTCGACGAGGGCCTGGTTCTGGTTCGCCCAGCTGTCGGGCGGGTTCGAGCCGGAAGCGGCACGGAACGGGATCCCCTTCAGCGTTTCGGGTGCGCCGCCCGCCGTGACGTCGAGAGAGGGCGCGAACACGTGTGTGTTCGACACGGCGGCGACCGAGATCGCGTCGGGCGCGGTTCCCGGCGATCCCGCCGAGCCGTTGCCGAAGTCGTCGCGGTCGTTGCCGGCGGCGATCACCGGGACGACGCCCGCGGC
>DATGEH010000044.1:0-12404 GCA_035310325.1 Gaiellaceae bacterium | reverse complement strand
CTCTTTGACAGCTACACGACCGGGCTCTCGGACGCGGGCTACGCGCAGCGCTTCGAGCTGAACGACTCGTGGGTGATCGCCGGGCTGTTCATCGGCGGCCTGATGCCGTTCCTCTTCACCTCGCTCGCGATGCAGGCCGTCGGCCGCGTCGGCGGCGAGGTCGTCGAGGAAGTGCGCCGCCAGTTCCGCGAGCACCCAGGGATCATGGAGGGCACCGAGCGGCCGGAGTATGGCCCGGCGATCGACATCGTCACGAAGTCGGCGATCCGCAGCATGCTGCTGCCGGCGATCGTGCCGATCGCGTTCCCGATCATCGTCGGGATCATCAGCGTGAAGATGCTGGGCGGCCTCCTGATCGGGACGATCGTCACCGGCCTGTTCCTCGCCATCGCCATGACGTCGGGCGGCGGCGCGTGGGACAACGCGAAGAAGCTCATCGAGGACGGCCTGTACGGCGGCAAGGGCTCGAGCGCCCACCAGGCCGCGGTCACGGGTGACACGGTCGGCGACCCCTACAAGGACACCGCCGGCCCCGCGATCAACCCGATGATCAAGATCGCGAACATCGTCGCGATCCTGATCATCCCGCTGCTGATCTCGATACACGGCTAGAACTCGGTTCAGGGTGACGCTCGTCGGCGGGGCGCGATCGGCGAGTGCGATGCAAGGACGCAGGGAGCGCCGATAGCAGCGGCTATCGGCGCGACCGAGGACGCAGCAGCGCGCCGCTGAGCGCGTTCCGACGACTCAGCGCTCATCCCTGAATCGAGTTCTGACCGCAGGAGTACCGTTGGCGCCATGAGGCGCCTTGCAACAGGTGTGCTTGCGAGCGCCGCCTCTGTCGCAGTCGTGACTGCGGCGGTGGCGGCGCTCAAGCCGCACGTGCCGGTACTGAGCCTCGGCGTGCTCTACGTGTTCGCCGTGCTGCCGATCGCGGTGGTGTGGGGGCTTGCACTCGCACTGCCCGTCTCGGTGGCGAGCATGCTCGCCTTCAACTGGTTCTTCCTGCCGCCGACGCACACGTTCCAGCTTCGCGACGGCGCGAACTGGCTCGCGCTCGCCGTCTTCCTCGTCACGGCATTCGTCGTCAGCGCGCTCGCCGCGCGCGTGCGGCGCCGCGCGGAGACTGCAGAGCGGCGCGAGCGTGAGACGGCCGTGCTCGCGGAGGCCGCCGCCGATCTCCTGCGCGGGATCGATCTCGAGACCGAGCTCGAGCGTCTGACCGAGCTCGTGTCGGACGTGCTCGGAGCGCAGGTTCGCATCGAGCTCGGTGAGCACGTGGGAGAGAACACGCGCCTGCTCGTCTCGAGGCGCCGGCCCGTGGCCACGCTCTTCCTCGCCCCGGGCGCCGAGATCCCGGCTCCGGTGGCGCAGCGGTTCCTGCCTGCGGTCGCCGCTCTGCTCGCCGTCGCGGTCGACCGCGCGGGGCTCCAGGCCGAGGCGCTCGAGGCGGAGACGCTCAGGCAGAGCGACTCGCTGAAGACAGCGCTGCTGCGCGCGGTCTCGCACGATCTGCGCTCGCCGCTGACCGCGATCGTCGCGAGCGCCGGCGCGCTCGCCAATCGCGAGCTCGATCTCGACGCCGCCGATCGCGAAAGCCTCGTCAGCACCATTCGCGAGGAGGCCGCCCGGCTCGACCGTGTCGTCGGCAACCTGCTCGATCTCTCACGTCTGCAGTCCGGGGTGACGGAGACCAACCCGCAACTGTGGTCGGTCGACGAGCTCGTCGGCCAGGCGATCGACGCGGTCGGTCACGACGAGGACAGGATCGTCGTCGAGCTCGACCTCGACTCGCCGCCGGTGCGCGTCGACGCGGCGCAGGTGGAGCGCGTGCTCGCGAACCTCATCGAGAACGCGCTGAAGTTCTCGCCGGCCGGATCGCCAGTCGTCGTGCGCGGCGAGCACGGTGCGACCGAGCTGCGCATCCATGTCGTCGATCACGGCCCCGGGATTCCGCCCGCGGACCGCGAGGCGATCTTCCAGCCGTTCCGGCGCAGCGACGGAGCGGGGTCGCGCGGAGCAGGCCTCGGCCTCGCGATCGCGCGCGGTTTCGCGGAGGCGAACGGCGGCCGCCTGTGGACGCAGGACGATGGGACGGGCGCGCACTTCGTGCTCGCGCTCACGGTATGAGCGGGCGCGTGCTCGTCGTCGACGACGAGCCGCAGATCCTCCGCGCACTGCAGACGAGCCTGCGCGGCGCCGGGTACGAAGTCGACACGGCGGAGTCGGCGAAGCAGGCGCTGACCGCGGCAGCAGTACGCGTGCCGGACGCCGTGATCCTCGATCTCGTCCTGCCCGACGGTCGCGGCACCGACGTGTGCCGTGAGCTGCGCACCTGGACCACGGTGCCCGTCATCGTGCTCTCGGTAGTCGGCGACGAAAGCGAGAAGGTGGCGGCGCTCGACGCCGGCGCCGACGACTACGTGACGAAGCCGTTCGGCATCGACGAGCTGCTCGCGCGCCTGCGCGCCGCGATGCGGCGCGTCGATGCTTCGAGCGAGCCGGTCGTTCGCGTCGGCGAGCTCGTCGTCGACCTCGAGAAGCGCGCCGTGTCGTTCGCCGGAAAGGCGGTGCAGCTGACGCCGCACGAGTTCCGGCTCCTCGCGTTGCTCGCGCGCAACGAGGGCAAGCTCCTGACGCACAAGGTGATCCTGCGCGAGGTGTGGGGCAGGGCGTACGACGGCGAGTCGCATTACCTCCACGTGTACGTCTCGCAGCTTCGCCGCAAGCTCGAGCCCGATCCGACGCGGCCGCGGTACATCGTCACCGAGCCCGGCGCCGGTTACCGGCTCGTCGCACCGAATCCTTGAGAAGTCCCTGAGGCGGGCCGCCCTAGGCTCGAAGCATGGAAGTACTCGAGCCGACGAGGCGCGTGCGCCGAGTGCTCGTCGGCCGGCCGATGCGCACGGGCCAGATGGAGGAGACGCTCCTCCCGAAGTTCCTCGCGCTGCCGATCTTCGCCTCCGACCCGCTGTCGTCGGTTGCGTATGCGACCGAATCAGCGCTCGTCGTGCTCCTCGGCGTCAGCGCGGCTTCGGCGCATCTCGTCTTTCCGATCTCGATCGCGATCTCCGTGCTGCTCGCGATCGTCGTCGTCTCGTACATCCAGACCGTGCGCGTGTACGAGACGAGCGGCGGCGCATACATCGTCGCGCGCGAGAACCTCGGGACGCTGCCGAGCCTCGTCGGTGCGGCCGCACTCCTCACCGACTACGTGCTGACGGTCGCCGTCTCGATCTCGGCCGGTGTCTTCGCGATCACGTCATTCGTTCCGTCGCTCAACGCGCACAAGGTCGACCTGTCGTTCGCGGCGCTCGTGCTGATCGTCGCCGCGAACCTCCGCGGCGTGCGCGAGTCGGGGCTGCTGTTCGCGCTGCCGACGTACCTGTTCGTCGGATCGATCGCGACACTCGTGATCGCCGGCGCGGTGGAGCTCGCGACCGGAACTGCGCACCATGCGGTCACGCCGCACGCGCTGCCCGTGGGCACCGGGACGATCACGCTCTTCGTCCTTCTGCGCGCGTTCTCGTCGGGGTCGACGGCGCTCACCGGCGTCGAGGCGATCGCGAACGGGGTCAACGCGTTCAGAAAGCCGCACGGCAAGAACGCGGCGCAGACGCTCGCGATTCTCGGGACGATCGCGATCTCGCTCTTCCTCGGCGTCTCGTATCTCGCGGTGCACCTGCACGCGCGCCCGAGCTCGACCGACTCGGTCGTCTCGCAGATCGCGCGCGCGGTCTTCCCGTCCGGATCAGCGGGCGCCTTCATGTACTTCGCCGTCCAGGGGCTCACGCTGCTCGTCCTCATTCTCGCGGCGAACACGTCGTTCCAGGGCTTCCCGCGACTGTCCGCGCTGCTCGCGCGCGACCGCTTCGCGCCACGCCAGTTCACGAACCTCGGCGACCGGCTCGTCTTCTCGAACGGCGTCGTCGTGCTCGCCACCGTGGCGGGCCTCCTGCTCTGGATCTACGGCGCGAACACGAACAGCCTCATCCACCTCTACGTGATCGGGGTCTTCACCGCCTTCACGCTCTCCCAGGCGGGGATGGTCAAGTACTGGTGGCGGACGACGAGGAAGCGCCTCGGCTGGCGCCAGCTCGTGAATGGTGTCGGCGCGCTCGCGACCGGCACGGTGACGCTCATCGTCGTCTACACGAAGTTCGCGGAAGGCGCGTGGCTCGTGACCGTCGCGATTCCGCTGCTCGTGCTCGGCATGTACGGCATCCGGCGGCACTACCGGCGTGTGTCCCGGCGCCTGGCAGCGGGCGCGGACGCGGTGCTCGCCGCGCCGGCGGCGCGGAACAGCACGCTGCTCGTCGTCGAGTCGATCGACGAGGCGACCGACCGGGCGCTGTGGTTCGCCCGGCAGCTCTCCCCCGACGGCGTGCTTCGAGCGCTCCACGTGGCGACCCACGGCACGGATCCGGGGATCCGGCCGCGCTGGTTCCATCACACGGGCGGCGAGCCCCAGCTCGAGATCCTCGATCCCGGCCTCGGCGCCGCCGACGCGGTCCTCGAACAGGTCTGGCGGCTGCCGCGCAGCGAGTCCGAGTTCGTCACGGTCGTCATTCCGGAGCTCTTCCGCTCCGACTCGCTGCTCGAGCAGCGGCGGCGGCGGTTCGAGCTGCTGCTGAAGCTGCGGCTGCTGTACGAGCCGGGCGTCGTCGTCGCCGATGTGCCGGCGATCCCGGGTCATGCGCGGACGACCGACAAGCTCGTCGTCCGTGTGATCGTCGCCGGCGTCAACGCCGCCTCGATGCGTGCCGTCAACTACGCACAGACGCTCGGCATCGACGACACGCGAGCCGTCCACTTCGCGTTCAGCTCGTCCGATGGGCACGAGGTGCGCACCGACTGGACGAGCCGCGGCGGGCGGATCCCGCTCGAGGTCGACGAGGCGCCGTACCGCGATCTCGGCAAGCCGCTCCTGCGCTACCTCCGTGGGCTCACTGCAGAGGGCGACACGACGGTCCTGCTCCTCATGCCCGAGCTTGTCACCCGCGGCTGGCGGCGCGCGCTGCACAACCAGCGCGCGCTGTACATCAAGCGGCTGCTCCTCTTCGAGCCGAACGTCGTCCTCGCCAGCGTCCCGTACCACCTCTTGCGATGAGGATCCCGCTCCCATCTCGCCGCCGCCTCCGCCGCTTCGCCCGGCGCACGAGCTCCGTCGGCTACCGCCACGTCGTCGTCCCGCTCCTCGGCCGCGCCGAGACCGAGCACGGGCTCGATCTCGCCTGCCGGCTCGCCGCCGACCGGGGCGCGCGGGTCGTGCTCGTTGCGCCGCTCGTGGTCGCACAGGAGCTGCCGCTCGACGCGCATTTCGACCTCACCGAGCTGCGCGCGAGCCTCGACCACGCTGCGGCGATCGCCGACTCGTACGGCGTCGGCGTGCGGCGGGTGATCGTGCGGACGCGCGAAGGCGCGCTCGGCGAGGAGGTGGCGGAGATCGCAGACGACCATCGCGCCGAGCTCGTCGTCGTGGCTGCCCCCGTCGAGTCGCGCCGCGGCTTCCGCCGGCCCTTCCCGCCGGAGATCCTCTCCATCGTGCGGGAGTCCCCGTGCCGGGTGATGATCTCCACCTGGGGCATAAGGCTTGGGGTGACTTCGTCGCTGGCCGGATGACGCCGCAGACGCGGCGCAGGATCGCCACGTCCGATCGCGATCCGTAGCGCTGCTACGAATCGCGGAACGTCCGCGGCGCCCTGCTTGGTCTGCGACGCCCCCGGCGAAGCCACGCAGTCACACCAACCCTCTAGAGTCCGCGGGTGGCAAGAAGACGGCGGCAGCAGGGTCTCGAGCGCGTCCTCGGCGCGAACGCGCTCTTCGCGACCGCGTACGGCAACGTTGGCTCCTCGATCTACTACGCCCTCGGCGTCACCGCGGTCTTCGCCCTCGGGCTGACGCCGCTCGTCTTCGTCATTGCGGGCATCTTCTTCGCGGCCACCGCGGCGACCTACGCGGAGGGAACCGTCCGCTATCCGGAGGCGGGGGGCTCCGCGAGCTTCGCCCGCCACGCGTTCAACGAGCTCGTGTCCTTCGGCGCGGGCTGGGCGCAGATGCTCAACTACGTCATCACGATCGCCATCTCGGCGTTCTTCGTGCCGCACTACCTCTCGATCTTCTGGGAGCCGCTGAAGCAGAACCCGTGGGACATCATCGGCGGCGTTCTCGTCATAGCGTTCCTCGTGGGGCTGAACATCGTCGGCATTCAGGAGTCGGCGCGCGTCAACATCGTGCTGGCGATCGTCGACTTCGCGACGCAGCTCCTGCTCGTGCTGCTCGGCTTCATCCTCATCCTCAGCCCGCACACGCTCAGCGCGAACATCCACTTCGGGACGGCGCCGACCTGGAGCCAGTTCTTCCTCGCAATCCCGGTAGGGATGATCGCGTACACGGGCATCGAGACCGTGTCGAACCTCGCCGAGGAAGCGCGCGACCCGGTGCGCAGCATTCCGCGCTCGATCTCGATGGTCGCGGTCGCCGTGTTCGCGATCTACTTCACGCTGCCGCTCGTCGCGCTGTCGGCGCTGCCGGTGCACGTCATCGACGGCAAGCTGACGACGCTGCTCGCGCTGACACCCGAGAAGCACGGCTTCCAGAACGACCCCGTGCTCGGCGTCGTCGAGAACCTCGGCATCGGCGGCGCGCTGCTCTCGGGCTTGAAGGTCTACGTCGGCATCCTCGCCGCGACCATTTTGTTCATCGCCACCAACGCCGGGGTGATCGGCGCGTCGCGCATCACGTACTCGATGGCCTCGCACCGGCAGCTGCCGGAGATCTTCCGCCGTCTGCATCCGCGCTTCAAGACGCCGTGGCTGAGCCTGCTCGTGTTCGCGGGTCTCGTGTCGTGCCTTGTGCTGCTCCCGGGACGGACAGCGTTCCTCGGCACGATGTACTCGTTCGGCGCGATGCTCTCGTTCACGATCGCGCATGCGTCCGTCATCCAGCTGCGACGGCGCAAGAAGGACGAGGAGCTCGCGTTCAAGGCCCGCCCGAACGTGCGCTGGCGCGGCGTCGACTGGCCGCTGTTCGCCGTCTTCGGCGGACTCGGCACCGGGCTCGCGTGGCTCGTGGTCGTCGTGCAGAGCCCGGGCACGCGCTATGCCGGCCTCGCCTGGCTCGTGCTCGGCTTCACCGTCTACGTCGTCTACCGGCGCGAGGTGCTGCACGTGCCGCTGACAGAGACGTTGCGCGCACCGGTCATCATCGGTCCCGCGGCCGCGCTCGAGTATCGGAGCATTCTCGTTCCGATCGCTGCGGGATACCCGTCCGACGAGGCGATGGACGTCGCCTGCCGCCTCGCGGCCGAGCGGCGAGCGACGATCGTCGCGATGACCGTGATCGAGATGCCGCTGCAGCTTCCGCTCGACGCGTACGTGCCCGAGCCGGTCGCGGAGGCCGATGCCCAGCTCGACGAGGCGCGCGCGATCGGCGAGTCGTACGGCGTCAACGTCATCACGCGCCTCGTGCGTGCGCGCAACGCCGGGCGCGCGATCGTCGACGAAGCAGCGCGGCGGCACGCCGAGCTCATCGTCATGGGCGGGCCGCGGCGCGTGCGTCTGCAGAAGGGCAGGCGCGCGATCTTCGGCGACACGGTCGACTTCGTCCTCAAACATGCACCGAGCCGTGTCATGGTCGCGGCCGGGAGAGCGGCGGCGTGAACGCCGCGTACCAGCGGTTGGTGCAGACGTTCGGGCTCGTGGCGATCGTGCTCGGCGTCGGCATCGTCGTCCGCACGGCGTGGGAGGGCGGCGGCGTCGGGTACGTGTTCGGCTGCCTGTTCGTCGCCGTCGGCGCCGGGCGCATCTACCTTCTGAGACGGCGGTAGATGGCGAGGAAGCTCCCCAAGCTGCAGCGCGCGCTCGACGCGCCGGCGCTCGCGTCGGTGGCGTACGGCGAGATCGCGTCGTCGATCTACTTCGCGCTCGGGATCATCGCGCTGCACGCCCTCGGCTTCACGCCGGTCGTGCTCGGCATTGTGGGCCTGCTCTTCGTCGTCGTCGCGCTCTCCTATGCGGAGGGGACGGCCGCGATCAGGGAGACCGGCGGCGCGGCGACCTTCGTGCGCGTCGCGTTCAACGACTTCGCCGGCTTCCTCACCGGGTGGGTGCTCTTCCTCGACTACCTCATCGTCATCGCGCTTTCGGCGCTCTTCTTCCCGCATTACCTCGGACTGGCGCTCGGCATCCATTCGATCGCCCGCCATCCGGGCGACGTCATCACGGCGTGCTTCCTCATCGGCTTCATCGGGCTCATGCGGCTCGTCAAGCGGCCGAAGCTCTACGGCTTCGGCATCGCCGTGCCGCTGCTCGACCTCGTCACGCAGATCCTGCTCGTCGTGCTCGGATTCGGGCTGCTGTTCTCGGGCAGCGCTCTCACCCGCGGCACGTCGCTTGGGACGTCGCCGACGTGGCACTCGCTCGCGTTCGCGCTGCCGCTCGCGATGCTTGCGTACACCGGGCTGGAGACGGTCGCAAACTACGCGGAAGAAGCGCGGAGCCCCGGCCGTGACCTTCCGCGCAGCCTCTTCAGTGCGATCGGCAGCGTCGTCATCGTGTACGTGCTCATCGCGCTCGTCGGCCTCTCGGCCTTCCCCGCCACGCACGGCTCGACCGCGCTCGGCACCGACTGGCTGCGCGCGCCGATCATGGGCATCGTCTCCGCGCTGCAGCTGCACGTCGCGCACTGGTTCGGCCAGGTGTTGCGCGTCTACGTCGGGCTCACAGGCGCGCTCGTGCTGCTCGCCGCCGCGACGACGTCGATCTCCGGCTTCGGACGCCTCGCGTACTCGCTCGGCGAGCATGGGCAGCTGCCGCCGCTGTTCGGGCGGCTGCACCGGCGCACGTTGGTGTCGCCGGCTTCGGTCGTCGCGGCTGCGGGGATCTCGATCGCGCTCCTGATCGGCACGTCGTTCCTCGCTCACGAGGTGACATTCCTCGCGAGCCTCTTCAGCTTCGGCGTGCTGCTCGCGTTCACCGCTGCGCAGCTCGCCGTCGTGCGGCTGCGGAAGACGGAGCCCGACCTGCGCAGGCCCTTCCACGTTCCGTTCTCCGTGCGCGGCGTGCCCATCCCGTCGGTGGTCGGCGCGCTCGCGACCGCCGCGGTTTTCGTCGTCGCGATGGTTACGCACAGCGGCGCGCGCTACGGCGGCCCAGCGTGGCTCGCGGGCGGCATCGTCGTCTATCTCGTCGTCCGCCGCCGGCGCGGCGCCGGATTGCTCGAGCACGTCACGGCCGCAGACGAGCAGACGCTGCCGGAGGCAGCGTTTTCGAAGATCCTCGTGCCGATGAAGCTCGGCGAGATCGGGGAGGAGATGGTCGCCACCGCGGTCAAGCTCGCGCAGGAGCAACAGGCGACGGTCGAGGCGCTCTTCGTCATCAAGGTGCCGCTCGAAGAGCCGCTCGACGCACCGCTGTACGACCTCGAGGAGCAGGCGGCGGCGTCGCTTGCGGAAGCGGCTGCACTCGGCGCCGACCACGGCGTCGAGGTCGTCGGACGCACGATGCGTGCGCGCTCCATCGGCGACGCGATCGTGCAGGCGGCGACCGAGTCGGGCGCCGACCTCATCGTGCTCGGGTCGTCGCCGCGCTGGCGACGGCAGGCGCGTTTCTTCTCGCCGACGGTCGACTACGTCTTGCGCAAGGCCCCGGCCGAGGTCCTCATCGTCGCCTTCCCGCAGGGAGTGCTCGAAGCAGAGCCGTCCGGAGCTACCCTGAGCGAGACATGAACCTCTTGGTCATCGGTTGCGGCCGGGTTGGATCTTCGGTCGCCCTCGAGCTCCAGCGCGAGGGCTGGGACGTTACAGTCGTCGACGAGAACGAGGACGCGCTTTCGCGCCTCGGCGACCACTGGCCCGGGCGCTTCCTCGTCGGGCACGGGATGGACACCGACCTGCTCCGCGAAGCGGGCATCGAGGACGCCGACGCTGCCGTCGTGGCGACGAACGGCGACAACACGAACATCGTCATCGGCCAGGTGGCCCAGAAGCGCTTCGGCATCGACTGCGTCGTCGTGCGCGTCCTCGACCCCGCGCGTGCCGACTTCTACGCAGCGCGGGGCATGCGCTCGTTCTGCCCGACGAAGACCGCGATCGACGGCCTCACCGAGGCCGTGCGCGCCTGCGAGATCCCGATGAAGGTTTCCGCATAGATGTACGTCGTTGCGGCGGGCGGAGGGAAGGTCGGTGCGAACGTCGCGCGCTCGCTCATGCGCCTCGGGCACGAGGTCACGCTCATCGAGCAGCGGCGCGACCGCTTCGAGCGGCTCGAGGACGAGTTCGAGCACCAGGTGCACCGGGGCGACGCGACTGAGATCTACGTGCTCGAGCGCGCCGGCATCGCGCGCCCGCCCGACATCGTTCTCGCGCTCACAGGCGACGACGAGGACAACCTCGTCATCTGCCAGCTCGCGAAGGAGAAGTACGGCGTCCCGAAGGTGATCGCGCGCGTCAACGATCCGCGCAACCAGGCGCACTTCGACCTGTTGGGCATCTCGCCGACGATCTGCGCGACGTCGAGCATCATGGCGCTCGTCGAGCACGAGGTGCCCGAGCACGACCTCATCCATCTGCTCGAGCTGCGCAAGGAGAACCTCGAGATCGTCGAGGTGCAGATCGATCGCGACTCGCCGTCCGCCGGCAAGCGCGTCGAGTCGCTCGAGCTGCCGGAGGGATCGCGGCTCATCTCGGTGATGCGGTCCGGCCAGGCCGAGATCGCGGTCGGCTCGACGACGCTCGAGGCCGGCGACCAGGTCCTCGCGATTCTCGAGCCGGGCAAGGAAGACGAGCTCCGGCGCGTTTTGCTCCGACGGTAGGCGAGCATGTTGAGGCGGGTGCAACGGCTCTCGATAGTCGGTTGCCTGATCATCCTCTTGCTCGGCGCCGGCGGGGTCGTCGCATTCCCGGCGCCCAACTCCACGTCCACGTACGACTGGCGGACGTTCGACTGGTCGGCGTACCGAACCGGTGTCTATCCGTACCTGACGCGGATCACCGGGGGGAACGTCAACAAGCTCGTCCTACGGAAGGTCCAGCTCGACGGCACCGTCGACGCGTCCGTGCTCTACCGCCACAACGCACGCGTCCTGAACGCGAATCACGATGCGTTCTTCCTGACGACGACGTACGGCCGCACGGAAGCGGTCGACGCGAATACGGGCAAGGTCCTGTGGCGATTCACGCCGTCCGGGTACTCCTCGTGGGCGGGGAGCGCGCAGATCACGACGGCCACGCCGGCAATCGGGTCGTCGCGCGGCTATGTCTATGCGGCCGCGCCGAACGGCTACGTCTACAAGCTCTTCACCAACACGGGCAAGGTCGTCTGGAGGGTCGCGGTGACCAAGTTGCCGCGTCGCGAGAAGATCGCGTCCGCATTGAACTGGTACGGCGGCAGGCTGATCGTGACGACGGGCGGGTACTTCGGCGACGCACCCCCGTACCAAGGCCACGTCGTCGTCATCGACACGGCGACGGGTCACATCGTCCACGTCTGGAACTCGCTCTGCTCGAATCGCAGCGGCCTGCTCGACCCGCACTCGTGCCCGGCGAGCGATTCGGGGATCTGGGGGCGCTCGGGCGCGGTCGTCGACGGCGCGACCGGCGAACTGCTCGTCGCCACCGGCAACGGTCCGTGGGACGGCGTGACGAGCTGGGGCGACGCGGTCATCCGTCTCACGTCGGATGCGAGCGGAATGCGGGGCAACTATACGCCCGCGAACACGGCGGGTCTCAACTCGTCCGACAGCGATCTGGGCTCGACGTCCCCAGTCGTCCTCGATGCGAATCATGTCGCACAGGGCGGCAAGGACGGGAAGATTCGCGTCCTGGGGGTCTCGCAGATGGTGGGGGTCGTCCCGCACAAGGGCGGCGAGCTGCAGGTCGTCCCGACGCCGGGCGGCGCCGCTCTGTTCAGCGCGCCGGCGATTTGGCACCAGACCTCGGCGCTCGCCTGGCTGTTCGTCGCCGACGGCGCAGGCACCGACGCATGGCGCTGGAGCGGCGGGAAGCTGACGAAGGCGTGGGGGAACGGCACCGCGGGCACGAGCCCGCTCCTTGCCGGCGGCCTGTTGTGGATCTACGACCCGGGTGGCGGGCTCAACGTCTACCAGCCGACGACCGGGAAGCTCGTCGCGACGCTCCCGTGCGGCGGCGGCCACTGGAACAGCCCGATCGCGATCGACGGCCGCGTGGCGCTGCCCGAGGGGAACGCAAACGACCACCGCGCGCGCGGCGTCCTCGACATATGGTCCTTGAAGAAGTGAGAAGTGCTGCGCACTTCTCACTTGGGAGTTTGTGCTCCGCAGAGCGCGCGTCGGCCAAGCCGACGCGCTCTTATCTGACGTAGGCGTAGCGATGTGATGCGCCTGCGGTCGTGCCCTCGGCAGGACCGCAGGCGTGGATTCAGCCT
>DATGEH010000043.1:0-16884 GCA_035310325.1 Gaiellaceae bacterium | reverse complement strand
AATCTCCCAACGCCTCCGGAAGGAGCACCCATGGAACGCGACGTTCGGATCCAGGCCGCAGCTGCCCAGCTCGAGGCGAGCTGGCGCGAGGAGGCCCGCTGGAGCGGCATCGAGCGGACCTACTCAGCCGCGGACGTCGTTCGCCTGCGCGGCTCGGTCGTCCCCGAGCAGACGATCGCGCGCCTCGGCGCCGAGCGGTTGTGGGAGCTCCTACACCGGGGTGAGCCGGCGCGCGCGCTCGGAGCGCTCACCGGCGGCCAGGCGGTGCAGATGGTCAAGGCCGGCCTCGACGCGATCTATCTCTCCGGCTGGCAGGTCGCGGCCGACGGCAACCTCGCCGGCCACACGTACCCCGACCAGAGCCTCTACCCAGCGAACAGCGCGCCCGCACTCGTGCGCCGCATCAACAACGCGCTGCAGCGCGCCGATCAGATCGACTGCGCGGAGGGACGGAACGGCACGTACTGGTTCGCGCCGGTGCTCGCGGACGCGGAGGCCGGCTTCGGCGGCGTCCTCAGCGCCTACGAGCTCATGCGCGCCCTGATCGAAGCAGGGGCGGCCGGCGTCCACTACGAGGACCAGCTCGGCTCGGAGAAGAAGTGCGGCCATCTCGGCGGCAAGGTGCTCGTGCCGACGTCGCAGTTCGTGCGGACGCTCAACGCCGCCAGGCTCGCCGCCGACGTGCTCGATGTGCCGACCGTGCTGTTCGCGCGGACGGATGCGCTCGCGGCCGCGCTGCTGACGAGCGACATCGACGAGTACGACCGCGAGTTCGTGACCGGAGAGCGCACGGCGGAAGGCTTCTTCCGTGTACGCGACGGCCTCGACGCGGCGATCTCGCGTGCACTGGCCTACGCGCCGTATGCAGATGTCCTGTGGTGCGAGACCTCGACGCCGGACATCGGCGAGGCGCGCGACTTCGCGCAGGCCGTGCACGAGAAGTTCCCCGGCAAGCTGCTCGCCTACAACTGCTCGCCGTCGTTCAACTGGAGCAAGCACCTCGACGAGGACGAGATCGCCACCTTCCAGGGCCAGCTCGCCGAGATGTGCTACCGCTTCCAGTTCATCACGCTCGCCGGCTTCCACTCGCTCAACGCCGGGATGTTCGAGCTCGCCCGTGGCTATGCCTCTGACGACATGACGGCCTACGTGAAGCTCCAGGAGCACGAGTTCGCGCTCGAGGAGTTCGGCTACACAGCGACGCGGCACCAGCGGGAGGTCGGCGCGGGCTATTTCGACCTCGTCGCGCAGGCGGTGTCGCCGGACAGTTCGACGCTCGCGCTGAAAGGCTCGACCGAGGAGGCGCAGTTCCAGGCCGAAGCGGCGGCGTAATGTTCTCCGCCGTGACATCTGACGGGGTCCTCTCGAAGGAGGCCACCGCTTTCGTCGAGCTGCTCCATCGCGAGCTCAACCCGACGCGGCTGGAGCTGCTCGAACGCAGGCAGGAGCGCCAGCGCGAGCTCGACCTTGGAGCGCTGCCGGGCTTCCTCCCGGAGACGCAGGCGGTGCGGGACGGTGACTGGCGAGTCGCCGCGGCGCCGGCCGATCTCAGCGACCGGCGCTGTGAGATCACCGGCCCCGTCGAGCGGAAGATGATGATCAACGCGCTCAACTCGGGTGCGCGCGTCTTCATGGCCGACTTCGAGGACGCGAACTCGCCGACGTGGGACAACGTCGTCCAGGGGCAGGCGAACGTGCGCGACGCGTTTCGCCGCGAGCTCGAGCTCGAGACCGCGGACAAGAGCTACCGGCTGAACGACGAGATCGCGACGCTCATGATCCGGCCGCGCGGCTGGCATCTGCCCGAGCGGCATTTCACCGTCGACGGCGAGCCGGCGTCCGCGTCGCTCTTCGATTTCGGGCTCGTCATGTTCCACAACGCGGCCGTGAAGGTGCCGTACTTCTATCTCCCGAAGCTCGAGTCGCACTACGAGGCGCGGCTCTGGGCTCAGGCGTTCGCACTCGCCGAGGAGACGCTAAGCATCCCGCGCGGATCGATCCGCTGCACAGTGCTGATCGAGACGATCCTCGCCGCGTTCGAGATGGAGGAGATCCTCCACGAGCTGCGCGACTATGGGTGCTCGCTCAACGCCGGCCGCTGGGACTACATGTTCAGCGTGATCAAGAAGTTCCGGGCGCGCGACTGGGTGCTGCCCGACCGCGTGCAGGTGACTATGACGGTGCCGTTCATGCGCGCCTACACCGAGCTGCTCGTGAAGACGTGTCACAAGCGGGGAGCGCATGCGATCGGAGGGATGGCTGCGTTCATCCCGTCGCGCCGGGATCCCGAGGTGAACCGCATCGCGCTCGCCAAGGTGCGGGAGGACAAGGAGCGCGAGTCGAGCGACGGCTTCGACGGCACGTGGGTCGCGCACCCGGATCTCGTCCCCGTTGCGACCGAGGTCTTCGACTCCGTGCTCGGCGAGCGTCCGAACCAGCTCGAGCGCCTACGCGACGATGTCGTCCCGAGCGAGTCGACGCTGCTCTCGATCGCCGACACGCCGGGCGAGATCACCGAGCAGGGCCTGCACACGAACGTCTCCGTCGGCGTCCGCTATCTCGACGCCTGGCTGCACGGCGTCGGCGCGGCCGCGATCGACAACCTCATGGAGGACGCCGCGACCGCCGAGATCTCCCGCTCGCAGGTCTGGCAGTGGGTCAAGCACGGCTACTTCGACGAAGCGCAGGTGCACGCGGAGGTTGCTCGGGTCGAGGCGGGCGACGAGGCGAAGGAGCTCTTCACCCAGCTGGCGCTCGCCCCGGAGCTCGTCGAATTCCTGACGCTTCCCGCGTACACTCATTTGGAGTGACTCTCGACACGACAAAGGCCGATGACATCGCCCTCGTGATCGAGGAGGCGATCGTCTCCGGCGAGCTCGCGCCCGGCACCGTCCTCCGTCAGGAGCAGCTCTCGGAGCAGTTCAACGTGTCCCGCACACCCATCCGCGAGGCGCTGCGGCGGCTGGCGGCACTCGGTCTCGTCTCCTTCGTCCCGAACCGGGGCGTGCGCGTGCGGACGATCTCACGGGATGACCTGCACGAGGCGTTCATGGTGCGCGCCGAGCTCGAGTCGCTCGCGACCGAGGTGGCGGCGACGAAGATGACCGCCGACGACCTCGCCGAGCTCGATGCGTGCGAGCGGCACTTCTCCTCGGTCGCGCAGGAGATGCGCTCCCGTGAGCCGGGCGACGAGCGGCGTTCGATCACCGGTGACTGGGTCCGCGCGAACCACGCGTTTCACGACGTCATCTATCGGGTCGCCGACCTACCGCTCGTCGAGCAGCTCGCGAAGAGCGCGCGGCGCACGTTCTCGGGCCCTGCGGTCTGGGCGCCGGGCGACCACTCGCTCGACGGCCTCTATCTGAAGAACGCCGAGCAGCACCGAGCGATCAAGCAAGCCCTCGCGGCCGGCAGCCCCGAGGGCGCCCGTGCGCTCGCGCGCGAGCACGTGCTCTCCTCGTTCCACCTGCTCGAGACGATCCTCGAACAGATCGGTGCACAACCGCGTGACTGGCAGCGCCCCCGGGCGAAGAGCGGCGGATCCGCTAAGCTCCGCTCATAGTCGCTGCCTGACGACACCCGCTCAATGGACACGCTCTACAGACCGCAGGGCGTCGAACAGCGCTGGCAGAAGATCTGGGAGGACGAAGGCCTCTACCGCGCCGAGGCTGACGATCCGCGCCCGACGTTCACCATCTGCGTGCCGCCGCCGAACGTCACGGGGGTCCTGCACATGGGGCATGCGCTCAACGGCTCGAGCCAGGACGTCCTCATCCGGTACCACCGCATGCGCGGCTACAACGCGCTCTGGCAGCCCGGCTACGACCACGCGTCGATCGCACTCCAGAACGTCGTCGTGGGCCTCCTCGCCGAGGAGGGCATCGACCGTCTCGACATAGGCCGCGAGGCGTTCGTCGAGCGCTGCTGGGAGTTCATCCGCCAGTACGGCCCGCACATCATCGGGCAGTTCCGCTCGCTCGGCGCGTCGCTCGACTACCGGCGCAACCGCTTCACCCTCGACGAGGAGTACACGCGTGCGGTCATGCGCTTCTTCGTGCACCTTGCAGACAAGGAGTACATCTATCGCGGCAGCCGCATCGTCAACTGGTGTCCCGGCTGCTCGAGCGTGATCTCCGACCTCGAGGTCAACCACATCGACGTCGACGACGCGCTGTCGTACATCCGCTATCCGTTCGCCGACGGTGACGGATCGATCACGATCGCGACCGTGCGTCCGGCGACGATCCTCGCCGACGTCGCCGTCGCCGTACATCCCGACGACGAGCGCTACAAGGACGCGATCGGCCGCGAGGTCCTCGTCCCGTTCGTCGAACGCCGCGTCCCTGTGATCGCCGACGAGCGAGTCGAGCGCGAGTTCGGCACCGGCGCGCTGAAGATCACGCCCGGCCACGATCCGACGGACTGGGAGATCGGGCGCGATCACCATCTGCTCGAGCCGATGGTCGTCGGGCTCGACGGCCGCATGAATGCCGAGGCAGGCGACCTTGCAGGGCTGACGCAGGCAGAAGCGGACGAGCGCGTGCTCGCGTGGCTCAAGGAGCACGACCAGCTCGAGAAGCGCGAGAGCTATCGGCACGCGGTCGGCCATTGCGACCGGTCGGGCGACCGCGTCGAGCCGCTCGTGATGCTGCAGTGGTGGGTCGACATGACCGAGCTCGTAAAGCCCGCGATCGCGGCGTTGCGGAGCGGCCGCGTGCGCTGCACGCCCGAGCAGCAGACGAAGGTGATGCTCTCGTACCTCGAGAACATCCGGCCGTGGTGCATCTCCCGCCAGCTCTGGTGGGGGCACCGCATCCCCGTCTGGTACTGCGACGACGGGCACACGGCGATTGCGGAGACGGCGCCGTACGCGTGCGCGGAATGCGGCTCGCCGACGCTGCACCAGGACGAGGACGTGCTCGACACGTGGTTCTCGTCCGCGCTGTGGCCGTTCGCGACGCTCGGCTGGCCGGAGCAGACACCGGAGCTCGAGCGCTTCTATCCCGGCGACGTCTGCTCGACCGGGCGCGACATCAACTTCCTCTGGGTCTCGCGGATGATCTGGGCCGGCATCGAGCTGATGGGCGACGTGCCGTTCACGGCCGTCAACTACCACTCGATGATCATGGCCCCCGACGGCCGGCGCATGTCGAAGAGCCTCGGCACCGGCATCGATCCCACCGACCTGATCGAGCAGCACGGCGCGGACGCAACGCGCTACGGCCTGCTGAAGATGTCGTCGACGCAGGACGTGCGCTTCTCCGTCGGCATGATCGACGAGGGCCGCAAGCTCGCGAACAAGTTGTGGAACGTCGCGCGCCTCATGCTCGCGCAGAGCGAAGGCGTTACGCCCGAAGCGCGGCCGCAGTCCGTCGAGGAGCGCTGGATTCTGTCCCGGCTCGACGAGACTCGCGAGCTGCTCGAGGAGGCGATTCCGAGCTTCGGCTTCGCGGCTGCGGTGACCGAGCTCTACCACGTGACGTTCGACGACTTCTGCGACTGGTACGCCGAGGCGGTCAAGCCGCGCCTCTACGACGGCGACGCCGAGGCGCGCGCGACCGCACTCGCCGCGCTCGAACGGTTGCTCGCGCTGTTACACCCCGTGATGCCGCACGTGACGGAGGAGATCTGGTCGCAGTTCCACGACTCGCGGCTCATCGTCTCGCCGTGGCCCGAGCCGTACGCGCGCGACGTCGACGCGACGCGGACGCTCGAGCATGTGCGCGACGCGGCGACCGTGTTCCGCCGCAGCGCGACGCTGCCCGTGAAGCTCTCCGAGGACGAGCAGCGGATCTTCGACGCCGTCGTGAAGCCCGAGCGGCAGAAGTCGAACGGGAACGCGGACGCCGAGCGGGCACGCCTGCACGGGGAGATCGAGCGGGCCGAGCAGATGCTCGGCAACGAGCGCTTCGTCGCCAAGGCGCCGCCCGAGGTCGTCGAGGCGGAGCGCGCGAAGCTGGAGCGCTACCGCCGTGAGCTCGAGACGATCGGCGACTGAGTGGGTTGGTGCGCTGAGCCCGTGGCCGAAGGACGGCTTCGGGCTCGAGCGGATGCGCACGCTGCTCGCCGGCCTCGGCGATCCGCAGCTGCGCTACCCGGCGGTGCACGTCGTCGGCACGAACGGCAAGTCGACGACGACGCGTATGACCGAGGCGCTGCTCGCGGACGCCGGGCTCGCCGTCGGCGCGTATCTCTCGCCACACGTGCGCGGCTGGAGCGAGCGCATCCGCATCCGCGGCGAGGAGGCCGACTTTGAGCGGGCGGTCGCGGCGATCCGGCCGCCGGCGGAAGCGCTCGGGGCGACGCAGTTCGAATCGGTCACAGCGGCCGCGCTGCTCGCGTTCGCCGAGGCCGAGGTCGAGGCAGCCGTCGTCGAGGCGGGGCTCGGCGGCCGCCACGACGCGACGAACGTCCTCCAGACGCGCGTGGTCGTGCTCACGAACATCGCGCTCGACCACATGGAGGTGCTCGGCGACACGCGCGAGGCGATCGCCGCCGAGAAGCTCGCCGTGGTGCAGCCGGGCACGACGGTCGTCGTCGGTGAGCCGGAATGGAAGGAGCTCGCGGAGCGGAACGGCGCTGCGAGCGTGGTCGTCGCCGGCGGCAGCAACCTCGCGCTCGCGGTCGCGGCCGCCGAATCGTTCCTCGAGCGGACGGTCGACCCGCACGCAGCCGAGGGCATCGTGCTTCCCGGCCGCCTCGAGGAGCGCAGCGAGCATCCGCTCGAGATCTGGGACGGCGCGCACAACCTCGCCGGCATCGGGTACCTCCTGCCGCGGCTGCCCGACCGCCGCTACGTGCTCGTCTGCTCGATCCTCCGCGACAAGCGCCCGGAGCTCATGCTGCGCGCGCTGTCCGTGATCGGCGACACCCTCGTGGCGACCGGATCCTCGAGCGCCAGGTCGCTCGCAGCGACGGACCTCGCATCCCTTGCCGGGCCGTATTTCGAGCATGTCGAGGCCGTCGCCGATCCCCTGGCCGCGCGCCTCCGCGGGCTCGAGCTCGCCGGCCCCGACGGGGCCCTCTTAGTCGCCGGTTCGCTCTATCTTCTTGCCGACCTGGGCGATGCGGGCTACAACCCATAGTGTGAGTGAAAGGCTCGGCGTCTTCGCCTTCGCCGCGGTCGTGCTCGTGGTGATCGTCGGAGGAGCGTTTGCCGCCGGGTACCTGATCGGAAGGATCCTGCTGTGACGTGGATCGAAGCCCGCAATCTGCTGATCGTGTTCGCGGCGATCTTCTGGCTCGCCTTCGCCTACTGGGTGTTCAAGGACGCGCGGCGCCGCGTCGAAGATCCGTGGCTGGTCGGCATCGCGACCCTGCTCGGGATCGCGCTGCCGTTCGTCGGCCCCTTCGTGTACATGCTCTTCCGGCCGCCCGAATACCTGGAGGACGTCCGCGAGCGCAAGCTCGAGATCAAGGCGATCGAGGAGCGGCTCGCGCACGAGCGCAGCTGTCCTGTCTGCCGGGCGCCGGTCGAGGCGTCCTTCCTCGTGTGCCCGATCTGCACGACGAAGCTGAAGCAGGCCTGCGTCAACTGCAAGGCGCCGCTCGAGGCGGTCTGGCAGGTGTGCCCGTACTGCGAGACCCCGGTCGCACCCGAGGCGGCAACGGAGATACGCACCGCGGGCTGAGTGGAAGCGGCCGCAAGGGCGGGTTGCAGCCGGCAGAGCAGGGACGCGCTCACGGCCGCATCCACTAACCTCCGCTCCCGATGGCCGTGGAGCGCAGCCTCATCCTCATCAAGCCCGACGCCGTGCGGCGCGGGCTCGCCGCCGAGATCCTCGGCCGCATCGAGTCGCGCGGGCTGACCATCCGCGCCGGCAAGCTCCTCACCGCCGACCGCGCGCTCGGCGAGCGCCATTACGCCGAGCACAAGGAGAAGCCGTTCTTCGGCGAGCTCGTCGAGTTCATCAGCTCCGGCCCGACCTGGGCGCTCGTCGTCGAGGGCCCGGGTGCCATCGCGACGCTCCGCAAGACGATCGGCGCGACGAACCCTGCCGACGCCGAGCCGGGGACGATCCGCGGCGACCTCGCGGTGTCGATGCCCGACAACCTCGTGCACGGCTCCGATTCGCCCGAGTCGGCGGCGCGCGAGATCGCGCTCTGGTTCGGCGATGAGCTCGCCTGAGTCACTCGCGGGCAACGTCGCCAGCTGGACGAAGGCGAACGCGGAGTACACCGACGCTGCGGCAGCGCGCGCATGGTCGCGCGACGACATCACATTGGGCGTCTTCGGCATCCCCGAGTCGACGGTCGGCGTCCTCGGCAACGTCGCCGGTCTCGACGTCGTGGAGCTCGGATGCGGTACCGCGTATCTGTCGGCGAGGCTCGCGAAGCGCGGCGCGCGCGTCGTCGGCGTCGACCCCACGCCTGCGCAGCTCGAGACGGCTCGCCGGATGATGCGCGAGACAGGCATCGAGCTCGACCTCGTCGAGGCGCCGGGAGAGTCGGTGCCACTGCCCGACTCCTCGTTCGATCTCGCGATCAGCGAGTACGGCGCGTGCCTTTGGGCCGATCCGTACAAGTGGGTCCCCGAGGCAGCGCGCCTGCTTCGCCGCGGCGGCCGCCTGATCTTTCTGACCAACTCGAATCTGTCGCAGCTCTGCGCCCCCGACGAGGGCAAGCTCGGGACGACGCTCCTCCGGCCGCTCTTCGGTCTGTATCGCATGCAATGGCCCAACGAAGAGGGAACCGAGTTCCATCTCCCGCACGGCGAGTGGGTCCGCTTCCTCCGCGCAACGGGCTTCGAAGTCGAGGCGCTTCTCGAGCTGCAAGCGCCGGACGACGCGACCGAGCATCCCTATTACGACTATGTGCCGGTGGAGTGGGCGAGGAAGTGGCCGGCCGAGGAGATTTGGGTCGCGCGCAAACAATGAGCGCCCCGCCGCTGCTGCTCGCGTCGACGTCGCCGCAGCGCCGTGCGATCCTCGAACAGCTCGGGCTTCCGTTCGACCTCGTCGCGCCGACGTACGAAGAGAGCGGTGACGACCCGCTCGAGCACGCGGCGGGGAAGGCACGCTCGGTCGACGGCGGCGACCGGCCCGTGCTCGGCGTCGACACGATCGTCCGCTGCGATGGACGGGTGCTCGGCAAGCCGGGCCACGTCGGCGAGGCGGAGGAGATGCTCGAGGTCCTTTCCGGCCGCGAGCACGAGGTCGTCTCTGGGTTGTGCCTCCGCACGGCTGCGTGGGAGGAGCTTCGCTCGGAGACGACCCGGGTGTGGTTCCGGCCGCTGACCGCGCGCGACATCGCCTGGTACATCGAGGCGCGCGAGTGGGAGGGACGGGCGGGCGCGTACGCGATCCAAGGCCGCGGTGCAGCGCTCGTCGAGCGAATCGAGGGGGATTACCTCAACGTCGTCGGACTACCGGCCGCGTTGCTCGTCCGCATCCTGGCCGAGCGTTTCGCCGGCCTCTACGGGCTCGGCTAGCCTGTAGCGCTGCTTCGGGGTGTGGCGCAGCCTGGTAGCGCGCTCCGTTCGGGTCGGAGAGGTCCCCAGTTCGAATCTGGGCACCCCGATTAGTAGACCAGGACACGTGATTCCACGAAACCGGCCGGACTGCAGGGGCTTCCTCTGCAAACCGGCACGCAGAAGTGCGAACGACGGCGCACCTCCGGTCCAGGCACTTTCGTCCCGTTGCTACCGAGCTGCGGTAGCGGAGTATCCGCTCCGCGGTAGCAACGGGGTCGCAGCCATCGCTGACCGGGTCGCAGCTGGCTGCCGCACACGCGCAGTGGCGCACATGCGGGCGCAGAAGCGTTGCGATAAAGCGACCGAACGTAGATCTACATTCGACGCATGGCCGAGATCATCCCGTTCCCGCGCCGAGGAGGTTCGAGCCGTGGGTCTCCAAGAAGGCGCTCGCCCGGCATCTCGGCGTATCAACCCGCTGGCTCGAGATGCGCCAACACGATGGCCTGCCCTCGCAGCTCATGGGGGGCAGACGCCCCGCACCGACGAAAGCGGGCCCGATCGTCGCTCGCGCCGTGATGACCGTGATGCGAGCGATCTGAAGGAACGCGGGGCGTGATGGCGAACGCTCAGTCTGCGGCAGGCCGACGGCAGAACGGAGACGATCGTGAGCGACGGACAACTGCGGCGTTATTTCATCGGGCTGGTCAGTTTCGGCTTCGTCGCGTGCTGGGCCGCAGCTGGCCTGCTGGCAGCGCTCGGATCGCTCGCGGTCTGCGCTTTCGTGGTCGTCGGGCCTGAGCTCCTCTCGAAGCGGAGAGCATTGGGGATCCATCGCCCCATGGAACGCTCACCTCGCGAGATGCGCGCACGGTCTTTGCGCGACGACGATCATCGAGGCGATCTCCCGCTTGTGCCGGACGAGCCCTCCTTGATCATTGAACTCGGTGCGGGCGTCCGGTCAGAGGCCGCTTGGTAAGCCTTCGATCGCAGCGCGGTTCCCGGTGACGAGAGAGACCGCGCGCAACTCCTGACGCGAACGCGAGCCTACGGGACGCGAGCTGCCTCGTCCGCTGGGGTCCGTGCACGCGAGCGCCTAGGCTTGGGATCCGTAGTTTTGGCCGAAGCGTGCGTACTTTGCGCGGATGTCCCGCCGTTCGGAAGTCAATAGAACGGTCACCAGACCTCTCTCCGAGGTAGCCGATCCGAACGAGGGCCGCTTTGAGCGGCTCTCGCGGCAACTGAGGGGCTCTTCTTCAACACGTCAGGGAGTCCGTAAGCTTTTGAGGGAGATGGGCGACGAGCAGGTAAAGGCTCAGGTCACTCAGGTCGCGGGTCTTCCGTGTGTGATCGACGCGGAACCAACAGGCGACTGGGTCGTCACGCTCGCGTCGGTCACGATCGCTCGCAGTCGGGATTTGGCGCAAGCGATTGCGGACGCTGGCGGCGGGTTTGTGAGCAGAGCCGAAGCCGAGGAGGTTGCTGCGTCGGTGACGGCTCAGACTTGACCGCGTCATGCGCGGGCCGGTAGCTCAAGCGGTAGAGCCCTTCGTTCTTGACGAAGAAGATGCGGATCGAAACCTGCCCGGCCCACTTGACGGTGCTCAATTGAACCAGCGGGTTTCCGGACTGCACGATCGAGCGCGGCCGTCTCGGTAACGCCGGCTTGTTACGAGGCCAGACTTAGATGATCGCGGCGGTTGCGGAGGCGGAGGCGGCCGTCGCGTTCGAGCGTCGCATTGTTTGTCAGCGCGCTCGTTGTGCGTGAGGCGAACGAGATGTTCCAACGGTCGACTCGTCCTCGGTGCCACCACCCGAGCACGACGAGCGCTCGGGCTCCTTCGATGAACGTGAAGCGACAGTAGTCCGTGCGGAACGCGCGGTGGGATTTTCCGTTGCCCTCGCCCGCGAGGGTGTTGTGAGTGACGGCGAGTGAGACGAGGGAGCTCGAGTATGCGCCTACGGGTGGCCGGGATACGGCGTTCAATTCGTTCCAGTCGCGTGCGCACCGGCTTACTGTCGGCTCTAAATGCGTGGCGATTTGATGGTGTAGCGCAGCCAAGCCGCTCGGCGCTAAGGCGATCGCGATCACAAGTGGCAGCACCACGGGCAGCACGGCCCGAGCCGGCTTCGGGCGCCCGCTGACCGTCGAAAGCGTAAGGGCTCGCACCATTTCGATTGGTCCGCGCAGCATGAGATCGAACAGCCGCCGCATCAATCCCGGGATTGCAGCTCCCACACCGAGCGCAAAGGCGACAAGGTGTTCGCTCGAGAGGACGCTCACGTCAGGGCGAACGCTGTACGCGAACAGCCCGACTGCGACGCAGCTCGACGCGATCGAGAGCTTCCCGAGAGCACTTCGCCCGCGCCGACGCCACATCAGAGCTGCGATCGATCCCAGCCACGCAGCGCACACAGTCGAGACGCCGTAATCAGGCGATGCAACACTCGAATCGAAGGCGCCGACCACGAACCAACGGGCGACGCCGATGAACGCATACACGAGCATCGTTGCGAGCACTTGGCCGAGAAAGGCCGACCACCAGAACGTGCGCGTCCCACACAAGATCAGCGCGGACACAGCCAGCGCCGTGAAGGAAAGCAACGAAAGCGCCACGGGACGGTCGACGAGGACCGCGCTCGAAACAAGAAACCAAAGCTTTCCTTCGCGAACTCGGTCAGGGCTGGCCGCGAGCGCGCTCACCCAACCAGGACGCGCATTCGCCGCGATACTCACATTGACGACTGCGACCAGCCAGGTGATGGCAAGCAGCCGTCCGAGCGACCGTCTGGAGTGTCCCGCCGCCGAACGCACCACCGCCGACACTAACGCCCGTAGGTCCACGAGGGCAATCCAGAACGCGTTGGTTACCGCACCGAAGAACGACTTCGGTAAGTGCTAGCCGCCGAGCAGGGCGCGGATTCCCCCCACGCCGGTTGACGCAAGCACCTCGTAACGATGGAGCTCGAAAGGATCTCGCGCGTTCTGGTAGCTCCCGGGTCTCGTCGTGACAGCGAGGACGTAGCCGGCTCGGCGGACGAGCGGTAACACTCCCGCATCGACGGCGCCCGCGGGGTAGGCAAACCACTGGGCGGGATGGTGGAGGTGGCGCTCCAGCTCGCGGCGCGACACGATCAGCTCGTCGAGGGCATTGGCGGGAGTGAGCCCCGGCAGCTCGAGATGGTGCACGGTGTGCGACCCGATTTCGATACCGAGCCGTTCGAGCTCCGATAGCTCGGGCCAGGTGAGAAAGCTTGAGTCCGGCCCCGAGATGCGGCCTGTGATCACGTAGGCGGTTGCCGGCACGTGCAAGCGCGCGAGTACCGGAGCGGCGTTCCAGAGCACATCGCGGTAGCCGTCATCGAAGGTGATCATCACCGGCTTCGCGGGCAGCGGCCCGCCGAACTCGAGCGCCTGAAATAGCTGTTGCTGCGTGATCGCATGGAAGCCGTGCGCGACGATCCACTGCATCTCGTCGGCGAACGTCTTCGGGGCGACGGTAAGCGCACGGGTCATAGCCGGCGTCGACGCTTGAACGTGCCCCACCCGGTGGTACATGAGAATCGGCACGGCAACGCTCCGTCCCGGCAAAGGCACGGGCAGCGCGAGCCGGCCCGCCGGGTGCGCGATGGCTCGACCTCCATGCGTGATCGAGCTCCGGCGCGCGTCTGAGTTCCCTGTCGTCGAACCTTGACTACCGAGCATTACCGGCACGGCGATCGCTGCCGCAAGCCCAAGAAAGCCGACCAGAGCTACGAGGCGCCGCCGTCGCGCACGCTGCCGGCGGCGGACACGGGGCCTACCCTCTCGTGAAACCGACGTGCGCGTCACAACCGGCATTCTTCCCAACCGGCTGGATGACACGCGGAGGCGCCGGTGGAACCGGCACAACCGGTGGGATCTCGGGTTCGCCCGACCTGATGTCGAGCGGCCGTGCTTCCATGGAACTGATGGGCGTGTCGCTCGCTCCGTTCGTTCTGGCGCTCGCCGGGTTCATCCCGGTGAGCACCGGCCCTGCAGGCGGCGTGGTGTGGCAAGGGCGCATCCCGAACAGCATCGTCGCTTGGGATACCCGCCCGAGCGCCGTCTACCTGCCGCCGGGATTCACGGTCAATCAGCGCTACCCGGTCGTCTACCTGCTCCACGGCATGTCTGGTAGTCCTTCGAGTTTTTGGGATGGCCTGCAGCTCGCGAACGTGGCCGACACGTTGATCACTGCCGGTGCGCGACCGTTCATCGCCGTCATGCCGGTCGCGGGACCAGTCGTGCATCGCGGGCAAGGCGAATGGGCGGGCGTCTGGGAGAGCTACGTCGTCAAGGATGTCGTGCCGTGGGTTGACGCACACCTTCCAACTTTGCCCCGTGCGAGCGATCGTGCCCTTGAAGGTCTGAGTGCCGGCGGATTCGGCGCGATGGACATCGGCCTGCGCCACCCAGGCCTCTTCGGAACGCTTGGTTCCTGGGGTGGCTACTTCGCGCCGGTCTTTCGCGACGGTCCCTTCGTCCATATGGCCAAACGGCAGCTCAAGGCGCACGATCCGACCGTCCTTGTTCACCGCGAGGCGGTGGCGCTCCGCCGAGCCGGCGTGCGCTTCTACATCTCCTCCGATGGTGGCCATGGTGTTGTCCTCGGTCGCTGGTCGACAGCGTTTTCTGCCGAGCTTTCGAAGCTGGGTCTCCCGTACAAGCTCTGGCTCACTAATGACTCACACGGGTTCTGGCGCTCGACGTTGCCCTCCGCGCTTGCATACGCGGCAGCAGGATTCAAGACTCGAGCGCCAATAGGCTGAGCCGAGCTACACGCCAAGGGTTGAGCTCACCTGGACGGGACGCGCCGTCGCATCCGTGACTGCCGTCAGAAGTTGGGCGAGTTCTTCGACTCTGGCACGTCTCGACAGCGTCGCCTTCAGGTCGCCGGGCAAGGATGTGTCGGGGAGCCCTCCCTGCTTCCAGCGCTCGACAAGCGTCTCCAATGCGCCGCGTATCGCATCGACATCGTCGGGGTCGACGATGATGCCGGCCCCTGCTTCACGAATCAGCTCGGCCGCCGCGCCGTCCGGCGGTACAGCGGCGAGGATGGGCCGTCGCGCAGCGATGTACTCGTACAGCTTTCCGGAGGGGATGTCCTTGCCGCGCACGCCGATCTCGGGAAGCAGGAGAAGCAGCGCATCCGAATCGCGCTGCAACGCAAGCGACTGCCGGTGCGACAGGAACGGGTACAGCTCAAGCTTGTCGCCGAGCTCGAGTGCATGCGCCCAATCTCGGTCGGCGGCGCGGAAATCTCCGGCGAAGCGAGCGACGACGTCGAGGCCCGACTGGGCAAGCGCGGTGAGAAACGGCCGCGGTGAGCGCTGCCCGAAGAAGCTGCCGGTGTGCGTGATCCGGAAGCGCTCGGTCGGTTTGTAAGAGAGAAACTCGAACTCGTCGAAGTCAGCTCCGTTCGGAATCGTCGCCATGCGTCCGCGGGGGTTGAGCCGTTCCATCTCGGCGCAGATAGTGGGTGTCACTCCGACAATCGCAGCGGCTTCCCGAGCGACGAGCGCAGCGACATACGCGTGGGTGCGCTCCTTGATCCGCACGAGAGGTCGGTCGACACGTCGGTCCTCCTTGGCGACGATGGAGTCGCGCAGGTCCGCGATCCATGGAATGCCAAGCTTGCGACTGAGGATCGCCCCAATCAGATGCACAGAGCTCGGCGGCGAACTCGTCATCATCGCGTCGAAACCCTCGCGACGGGCAACGCGCAGTGCTGCCGGCACCGCCGTCAATGCCCAGGATGCGTTTTCGTCGGGCATAAGCAGCCGCCGCGGTGCAAGCGACGCACGCCGGGCAAGCCGGCGGACGCCGTCTAAGCCGTACAGCTCTTCGGCCGGCCTGCGGCCGCGCGGTCCGATGTAGGTGGAGCGATGCACGACGACTCCAACCGGAGCTTGGAGTTCCTCATCACGATGGATCCAGAGCGGATCCTCCGGGGTCAGTACGTGCGTCTCGATGCCGTACTCCGGGAGAAGCCGAGCGAACTTCAGTACTCGTTGCACCCCTCCCCCTCCGGCGGGCGGAAAGTAGAAGGAGATGATCAGGAGCTTCACGCCTAACGCCTTCCTTCAGGGTCCGGCTCGAGGTGTAGGGCTGCGCCGAAAGCAAAGCGATTAGCCAGGCGCTGAGGAAGGCCGGCGATTGCAGCACAACAGAGCGTTAACGCAGCAGGCCGGTGCTACTCGAAGCGTTAACACTCGAATTGGGTTCTTACGACGACGGCTAGCGTCTCGCGTGCTTGTGCCGGTGGCGCGGCGTCGACGGTCGCGCACGAAGCCGGACAGCAGCGCTCGCGGAGGCAGGCGAGACGTTGCCTGCGCTGTCGCGCGCCTCGAGCGCCAAGTGATGCAGTCCTTTTCGAACCGGCCGGCCGTTGATCTTGCCGTACCAATCTAGGGTTCCGGAGCGATGCGCGAAGCGGCCGACCACGGCGATCCGCCCATCGACGAGCAGAATCGGATAAGCGATCCCGTCGAGCACATAGTCGACACGGACGCGCTTTCCGATCGTGACCAGCGGGCGTTCGGCGCGGAATCGTTTGATCGTCGGCGCGACCGTGTCGAGTCGGATCACGTTCGGCAGCACGATTGTGCGGTGCTGCGAGAGTAATCGCACTCGAATCTTGTAATCGCCGTCTGCGCTGATCTCGCCTGTCTGATCTCGACCGAACCAGCGAAAGAAGACGAATCCGGCGCTGAAGTGGCGCCGCGCAAGGCGGCGCACAAGCCCACCGCCCGGATGGATGACTTCGACCTCCACGAGTCCACTGCGACGCAGGCGGAAGCTGAAAGTCGCCGTTTGCGTGTCACACCTACAGATCGGTGAAAACGTCTTTGACACGAGCGTTTCGAGAATCGGTGACGGCGTCAGTTTCAACCTCTCCGTGATCACGAATGCGGCCGCGGTCGCGATCATCAGCCCGGTCACCGTTGCGACGGCCACCCAGCGCTGGATACGTGCGCCAAAGGCTTTCATGCCGCCTTCAGTGCTCCGGTCGATCTTGGCAACGGAGCTTGTCATGCATTCCGCCACCGCTGGATAAAGGTATGCCAGCCAAGGACGGCGATGACGCCCAAAATTCCACCGATCAGCGTGGCTACGAACGTGCTGGCTCGCGTGGTCCTCGCGGTCACATGTTCAGTGCCTACCGCGGCCAGCAACTGTGGAGTCTCGACCTTGCTGGTTTCCGCGATGAGCTGGCTCGCCGTCGCTCGATCCGACTTGAGGTTTCGCAGCTGTACGAGGAGCAGCACTTTGTCGGCGGCGGAATACGCGCCACTGGCAAGGCTTGCCTGCACTCGCGCGATCTGGCGAGTGTCCGTCGCGAGGTGCGTTCGGTCTGTCTCAGCCTTCAAACGAGCATAGGACCCAAGGAAGTTGAGCGCTGTTAACGCCAACTCCTTGGTCGCGCATTGCGCCACCCTCCGTTGCGTCG
>DATGEH010000042.1:0-7170 GCA_035310325.1 Gaiellaceae bacterium | reverse complement strand
GAGACGGCCGGATGGGTCGAGAAGGCGCGCATCGAAGGCTGGTACGAGCCGGACGACCGCGTCGACGCGGCCCTCCCGTTCGTGAATCGCGATCTCGGCTGGGACGATCCGACGTGGCGCGCCAACGCCTTCTCGTTCGCGAACATGCTCGACCGCTATCTCCCGGACTCGCGAGGTTTGCGCGTGCTCGAGGTGGGTGCGGCAAAGGCGTGGGCCGGCCGGTTTTGGCTCGAGCGCGACTGTGCGTACGTTGCGACCGACATCCTCGCCGATCCGAAGATCGGCCTCGGCCGCGGGTCGTTCTACGGCGACTTTGCCCGCGTGCAGGCCGACGGCGAGCATCTGCCGTTCGAGGACGGGACCTTCGATGTTGCGTACTGCGTCGCGACGCTCCACCATGCGCTCGATCTCACGCAGATGGTGCGCGAGATGTCCCGGGTCACGCGCTCGGGCGGGCTCGTCGCCGGTCTCAACGAGGGCACGCGCGGTGTCGGCCGCAACACCGAGAACCCGGACCAGGCGTCGGAGAAGTCGATGGGCATCAACGAGCACGTCCACACCGTGTGGGCGTACGTGGCCGCGTTCACGCGTGCAGGTCTCGTCGTACGGCGCATGGAGCGCGCCGACGGCTGGCCGCCGCTCCCGTTCGGCTACTTCCTCTCGAAGATTCCGAAGATCGGGATGACGCTGGGCACGCTCGTCCATCTCTCCGCCGCCCGATACGCAGGGGTCTCCATCTACGCGCGGAAGCGGTGACCATGAGCGCCGTCTATTCCGACGTCGTGCGTTACCGCGAGCTGTTCGCGAACCTCTTTCGCCGCGACCTGCAGGCGAAGTACCGCGGCTCCGCACTCGGTGTGCTGTGGACCGTTGCAAATCCGCTGATGCTGATGGGCGTCTACCTGCTCGTCTTCGGTGTCGTCTGGAAGGCGCGGTTCACGAACGGCGGCCACTACGCGCTCTTCCTGCTCTCCGGGCTCGCGCTGTGGACCTTCTTCGGCGCGGCGCTGCAGTCCTCGACCCGATCGATGCTCGACAACGCGAACCTCATTCGTAAGACGCGCTTCCCACGCCAGCTCGTTCCCCTCTCCGTCGTTGCCGCGCACCTCGTCAGCTTCGTGGCCATGCTGCTGCTCGTGCTCGTGCTCAACTTCGTCGCGCTGGGTCGGGTGCGGGCGATCGAGTGGCTGGCGATTCCGCTCGCGGCGCTCTTCGTGTGCTTCGTCTCTGGGCTTGCTCTCGCGGCCGCGTCATTGAACGTCGTGTTTCGCGACGTCGAGTTCATCGTTGCGGCCGCACTCGTGCCGCTGTTCTTCCTGACGCCGATCCTCTATCCGCTGTCGACGCTCGCGCATCACCACCACGTGATCGAGGCGATCCACTGGGCGAATCCGCTGTCGCCTGCCGTCGAGGCCGTCCGCGCGCCGCTGTTCCTCGGCCATCTGCCGTTCTGGGGTGACGCGCTCTATCTCGTCGTCGCGGCGCTCGCCGCGCTTGCGCTCGGGGCGTTCGTCTTCAGCCGCGTCGACGACCAGATCGCGATCGAAGTCTGAGCACCATCCGTCCGTCGAACATCCACGGCTCGTCGCCTTCGGGCCGGTAGGCGGGGAGGCCGTCGATCTCCTCGTTCGGCTCGAGCGGCGGCAGGAGCGAGGGGCACACGAGGGGGTGCGGGAAGCGCGGGTGCCGGCCGCCGCCCGGTGCGTACGGTGCGAGCTCGGCGCTCGGGCGGCGGGCGCTCACGGCGCCGCCGACAGCCGCGTAGCCCTCTTGATGCAACTCCCGGGCGCGTTCGTGCCAGTCGTCGGCCGGCTCGGCGTCGTCCGGGAGAAACGCGCGAGCAGACCCCGCTTCTCGCGGCAGGACGTCGACGTCCTGCTCGAGGGGGGCGTTGCCGAGCTCGGCGAGCCAGAAGCGCTGCTCCTCGACGAGGTCGACGGCGAGCCGGTAGCGGCCGGGCGGGATCGGGCCGCGTACGGCGATCTGCTGGCGCAGCGTCGTGCCCGGAGCGACGGGTTGTGCGAGCGGAGTGCGCTCGCCGTCCCACACGATCGGATTGCCGCGCTCGTCGAGCCAGTGATACGCGATGAAGAGCCCGTCGTCGGTGCCACGCGTTCGCCACGTCGCCGTTCCGGCGTTCTTCACCTCGACCGTCGCCTGCTGGAGCGAGCCGGCCTCGACGGGTGCGCGCTCGAGTGTCAGCCAGCGCGCGACGAGAGGGCCGGTCGCGTTCATCGCCGGGCTAGTGTAGGCGCGTGACGGAGCCTCTTCTCGTCCGCGCCGCTCGTCGCGAACGGGTCGAGCAGACGCCGGTCTGGTTCATGCGGCAGGCCGGGCGCTCTCTGCCCGAGTACCGCGCCGTGCGCGAGCGCCACGGGTTCTTCGAGGTCGCGAACACGCCCGAGCTGTGCGCGGAGGTGACGCTCCAACCGGTGCGTCGGCATGGTGTCGACGCCGCGGTCATGTTCGCCGACATCATGTCGCCGGTCATCGGGATGGGCGTCGCCGTCGAGCTCGTCGAGGGAGTCGGCCCCGTTCTGGAGCATCCGGTCGAAACGCGGGCCGACGTCGAGCGGATGCGCGTCGGCGATGCGGAGGAGTGGGCTGCCCCCATTCTCGAAGCGGTGCGGATCGTTCGCGGCGAGCTCGCAGACGACCGCGCGCTCGTCGGCTTCTGCGGCGGGCCGTTCACCGTCGCCGGCTACCTCGTGGAGGGCAAGCCCAGCCGCGACTTCGTGCGCACGAAGTCGCTCATGTATCGCGATCCCAAGCTCTGGCACGCGCTGCTCGACCGCCTGGCGTCGCAGTTCGAGCGCTATGTCCGCGCGAAGGTGGCAGCCGGCGCCGACGTCATCCAGCTCTTCGACTCTTGGGTCGGCGCGCTGTCGCCGGCCGACTACGACGAATTCGCGGCGCCGTATTCAGCGCGAATCCTCTCGGCGGTCGACGTGCCGACGATTCACTTCGGCACAGGCACGACTCCGATCCTCCTCGAACGGATGGCCGCAGCGGGCGGGGACGTCGTCGGACTCGACTGGCGCCTCCCGCTCGACGCCGGCTGGACCGCCGTCGGTGGCGACCGCGGCGTGCAAGGCAACCTCGACCCCGCCGCGCTGCTCGGCCCGTGGGAGCGAATCGAAGCCGGCGCCGACGACGTGCTCGCCCGCGCCGGAGGTCGCTCGGGGCACATCTTCAACCTCGGCCACGGCGTGCTGCCGGGAACCGATCCGGCGATCCTCACGCGGCTCGTCGAGCTCGTGCACGCGCGTACCGCTGTAGAGGTACACGCGTGAAGTTGGGAGACCCACCTCCCTCCCCGTTGCGGCGAGCCTATCGGTGCCGCCTACGCACATGGTGTCGCGCGGTTCGCACCTTTTGCGCAGATGTCTGACGCCGTCGTCCTCATGGCGTACGGATCGCCCGAGCGGCTCGCCGACGTGCCCGCGTACTACGCCGACATTCGCGGCGGGCGGGCGATCGCGCCCGAGCATCTCGCCGACCTCGTCGAGCGGTACCGCCGCGTCGGCATCGAGGAGTCGTCGCCGCTGAACGCGATCACGGAGCAGACGCGGAGCGCGCTCGAGGCCGAGCTCGGCATCCGTGTCTTCACCGGCATGAAGCACTGGACGCCGCACATCGCCGACGCGGTCGAGAGCGCGATCGCGGCCGGCGCCGAACGAATCGCAGGGCTCGTGCTCGCTCCGCACTACTCCGCCCTCTCGATTCAGGGGTATCGCGAGCAGCTCGAAGCCGCCGTCGCCGGACGCGCAACTCTCGTCTTCATCGACAGCTGGCACGACGAGCCCGGATTCGTCGGCCTGCTTGCAGATCGCATCCGGGGAACGGCGGCGCACGTCGTCTTCACCGCGCACTCGCTTCCCGCGCGCATCCTCGCGAGCGGCGACCCGTACAAGGAGCAACTGCTCGAGACGTCGCGACTCGTGGCGGAAGCAGCAGCCGTCGACGACTGGAGCTTCTCGTTCCAGAGCGAGTCGCCGACGGGGGAGCCGTGGCTCGGGCCGGACATCCTCGACCACCTCGGCGAGCTGCACGGCCGCGGCATCGACGACGTCCTCGTCTGCCCGATCGGCTTCGTGTCGGACCACCTCGAGATTCGCTGGGACATCGACGTCGAGGCACGCGAGCGGGCGTCAGAGCTGGGAATGCGGCTCGACCGGATCGAGATGCCGAACGCCGACGCCGCGTTCATCCGCACCCTCGCCGACATCGTCCGCTGGGCCCTGCGGGTACCGTCACCCGCGTGAACCCGGGCGAGATCGTCGTCGAGCGCGCCGCGCGCCGCTTCCGCGTGTATCCGCGCGAGAACCGCGCGCTGAAGGATCTCGTCGTCGCGCGCCGCCGCGCGCGCGGCACCGACGTCTGGGCGCTACGCGACATCTCGTTCGCCGTCGAGCCCGGGAGCGCGATCGGCCTCGTCGGCCGCAACGGCTCCGGCAAGACGACGCTGCTGCGACTGCTCTCCGGGATCGTCAAGCCGACCTCGGGCCATGTCGCCGTCGGCGGTCGCGTGGGCTCGCTGCTCGAGCTCGGGGCAGGCTTCCATCCCGATCTCACCGGGCGCGAGAACGTGTACCTCAACGGCTCGATCCACGGTCTGCGTCGGGCGGCGATCCGCGAGAAGCTCGACGAGATCGTGACGTTCGCCGGGCTCGAGCAGTTCATCGACCTCCCGGTGCGCACATATTCCTCCGGCATGTACATGCGTCTCGGCTTTGCGATCGCGTCGCACATCGAAGCCGATGTCCTCCTTCTCGACGAGGTGTTCGCGGTCGGCGACGAGGCGTTCCAGCGCAAGTGCTTCGGAAGGATCTTCGAGTTCAAGCAGGGAGGCGGAACGATCGTCTTCGTTTCGCACGACGCTGCGGCCGTCGAGCGCCTCTGCGACCGGGCGGTGCTGCTGAAGGACGGTCTTGTCGCGTTCGACGGTACGACGCACGACGCGATCGTCGCGTACCGCCGCCTGCTCGCCGGCGAGCGCGATCCTGAGGAGCGCTCCGCCGGTCTGAAGGAGTGGGGAGGCGACCTCGCGCGCATCGAGCGGGTGCGACTCCTCGACGGCGACGGAGGCGAACGCACGCAACTGTTGGCAGGGGAGCCGTTCTCGATCCTGCTCGATGTCGTCGCCGACGGCGAGCTCCCGCCGCCGAGCCTGGGGTGGGAGCTGCGCGACGAGGCGGGCGTGCTCGCAGCCGCGGGCGCCGTCGACACCGCCGGCCTGGGCTGGACGGACGGCACGCGTGCGCTGCCGCTCCGCTTCGACTCCGAACGGCCACCGTTCGCCGACGGGCGCCTGCACCTGAGCGTCGACCTCTCCGACGAGCGGCGCGAGACGCAGTACCACTCGGTCGACGACGCACTCGTCTTTCTCGTCTACCCCGCCGACGAGACCCGTGGGCTCGTGCGCCTGGAAGGACGTTGGACCGCAGCCGGCGAACTGGAGCGTGCCCGATGAGCAGCCGCACCTGCCCGGACTGGCCCGATCTCATGGAGATCGCTCCCGAGCTGCAGTTCAAGCACTACACCGTGGCCGAGGCACAGCTCCCGGCGGACGCGCTCATGCAGATCACGTCGGCGTCGCTCTCGGACGTGGCGATCTGCTGCGATCTCGACCACAACGTCTTCTACGCCGCGCACACCGACGAGCGCGTCGCGGCCGCCTTGCGCCAGAGCCACTGGTTCGAGGTACGTGAGTGGATCGGCGCCGGCCGGCCCGGCACGAGCTACTGAACCGGTGTCAGCAACGGCGCGCCGCGCTCGAGCGCGAGCACGTTGTCCACGACGACCCGGGTCATCTCTGCTCGCGTCTCGACCGTCGAGCTCGCGATGTGCGGTGTCAGCACGACGTTCGGCAGTGACAGCAGCTCGTTCGGGACGTTCGGCTCGTCGACGAAGACGTCGAGTCCCGCGGTGATGCGACCCGAGACGAGCTCGTCGACAAGCGCGGCCATGTCTATGATCGCACCACGCGCCGTGTTCACGAGCGTGGCGCCGTCGCGCAGCAAGGCGAGTCGCTCGCGTGAGAGCAGGCCCGCCGTCTCAGATGTCAGCGGGACGTGCAACGTGACGATGTCGGACGCGCGCAGCAGCTCGTCGAGATTGCCCTCGCGACGAGTCACTGAGAGCACGCGCATGTCGAACCCAACCGCGCGCTTCATCACTGCCGAGCCGATCCGCCCCAATCCGACGATCCCAAGGGTCGCACCGTTGACCTCCCGGCCGAGGAAGGGACCGGCTGACCAGTGCGACGCCCAGCGTCCGGCTCGCACGAGCTGGTCGCCCTCGACGATGCGGCGGCGCGCCGCGAGCATGAGTGCAAACGTGACGTCTGCCGTGGCGGCGTCGAGCACGCCCGGCGTGTTCGTGACCGCCACACCGCGCGCGCGGCAAGCGGCGACGTCGATCCGGTCGTAGCCCACACCGAAGTTCGCGATGAGGCGAAGTGCGGGCAGGCGGTCGAGTGCCCGCCCGTCGACCATCTCGTTCGCGACGATCAACACCTCGATTTCCGCATACGCATCGTCGACGGAGCCGATCGACACGTCGAGCAGCTCCGTCCACGCGGGCCCCGGCAGCGGCCGGGTGGCGAACACCTTCATCGGGCGAGTATCGCGGTTGAGTGATTGCACCCGGCTACGCTCTCCACGTGCCGACGGTCGTGATTCCGTTTGCCGACGAGGGCAAGACGCGGCTGCACGCGTCTCCGGCGGTGCGCCGGGTGCTCTCCGACGCGATGCTCGCGGACGTCGTTGCCGCATGCGAGACCGTCGGGACCGTGCAGATCGTCACGACTGCCGGAGGACAGGGCTCCGCCGTCGCCGCCGCGCTCACGGACCTCGAGCCGGGGCGGCCGCTGCTCGTCGTGAATGCCGACGTTCCCTGCGCAACGCCGGACGACGTGCGCACTCTCCTCGCGCGGACGCCGGTCGGCGGCGTCGCGCTCGTCGAAGCGGAAGACGGGACGACCAATGCGCTCAGCCTCCCCGGCCCCGAGGCGTTCGCACAGCTCTACGGCGCGGGGAGCGCAGACCGGTTCCGCGCTCACTTCGCGCAGGCCGGGCTCGAGTACGTGACCGTGCGGCTCGCGAATCTCGTCGACGACGTCGACACCTTGCGCGACCTGCAGCGTCTGTTGCTGCGGTGCGGCGCGCG
>DATGEH010000041.1:0-8227 GCA_035310325.1 Gaiellaceae bacterium | reverse complement strand
GTGCCGGCTGCACCGCACGTCGTGCCGGCTGCACCGCACGTGGCGCCCGTCGCGCCCGACCCGGTGCAGGCGACGCCGCCGCCCGCTCCGGCGCCGAGCCCCGAGCCCGCGCCGGTAGCGGCAGCGCCGGCCACTCCTCCTCTGGTCGCAACGCCCGTCGTCGCGCCTGCGCAGCTGCCCGGCCTCGGCCTCGGCAAGGGCCACGGGAAGGGACACGACAAATCGGACCAGGGCGCGACGCCGATCGAGCTCCCGCAGGTGGAGCCGGCGCAGCCGGCGCCACCCACACCCTCCGACGAGAGCACAGCGCCCGGCAAGGGAAACGGCAACGACAACGGCAATGGGAAGGGTCACGGGCACGACAAAGGCGCCTGAAACGTAGGATTGCGCTCATGGCGAAGCGCAGATTCGGCCCCGCTCCCATCGGCATGGCGATCGCTCTCTGGAACGTCTGGAGCCGGCTCAGCCCGAAGCAGCGCAAGCGGCTCCTCCAGCTCGTCCGCACGCACGGCCCGAAGGCCGCGGCCAAGCTGATGGAGCTACGCCGGCGCGGTTCCTAGCGCCGCCCGCACGATCCGGTCCTGCTCGCGCAGGTGCGCAGTTGGATAGCCCTCGCTCGGGCTCGCGCGCCACGGGCGGCCGACGTAGCGGAGCAGAACGCCCTCCGGCTTCGCGTCCTCGAGCCGGTGGCGGATCGCGCGATACGCGCCCATGTTCTGCGGCTCTTCCTGGACCCACACGACTTCGCGCAGGCTCGGATAGCCGCGGACCAGCTCGGCCGCCTGCTCGACCGGGAACGGATAGATCTGCTCGATCCGCGCGACCGCGACATGCGATGCCGCGGCGCGCTCCTCGTGGCCGGCGATGTCGAAGTAGACCTTGCCCGAGCAGAGGACGAGCCTCGTCACGTGCGTGTGATCGACCGAGTCGTCGTCGAGCAGCGGGTGGAACGCGCCGTTTGCGAGCTCGTCGAGCGTCGACGACGCCTGCTTCAGGCGCAGCAGGCCCTTCGGCGTCATGACGACGAGCGGGCGCGCCGCGGGGTAGAGCGCCTGCAGCCGCAGGAGATGGAAGTACTGCGCCGAGGTCGTGCAGTTCGCGATGCGGAGGTTCTCCTGGGCGGCGAGCTGGAGGAACCGCTCGAGCCGCGCGCTCGAATGCTCGGGACCGTTCCCTTCGTAGCCGTGCGGCAGCAACAGCGTCAGGCGTGACGTCTCGCGCCACTTCGAGAGACCGGCGGCGATGAACTGGTCGACGATGATCTGCGCCCCGTTCACGAAGTCGCCGAACTGCGCCTCCCAGAGCACGAGCGCCTCGGGCGCGGCGGCCGAGTAGCCGTACTCGAAGCCCACGCACGCGTACTCGGACAGCGGCGAGTTGTAGATCTCGAACGACGCCGATGCCTCGTCGAGGTGCTGCATCGGCGTGAAGGTCCCGCCGGTGTTCACGTCGTGCAGCACCGCGTGACGGTGTGAGAACGTGCCGCGCTCCGTGTCCTGGCCCGTGAGCCGGACGGGGATGCCTTCGACGAGCAGCGACGCGAACGCGAGCGCCTCCGCCTGTCCCCAGTCGATTCCACCCTCGTCGACCGTGTCGCGCCGACGCTCCAGCTGCCTCAAGAGCTTCGGATGCGGCGTGAACCAGTCGGGCACGCGCAGCAGCTGCTCGTTGAGTTGACGAAGGCGTCCCCCGTCGACCGACGTGACGACGTCGGTACGCGCCGTTGCCGGCGGCATCACAGCCTCGGGCGGCGGCGCGCCGAAGGTCTGCTTCAGCTCCTCGTGCGCCGCCTTGAGCTTCGCGGTCACGTCGCGCACGAGCTCGGCCGCCCGCTCGGGAGTGACGATGCCTTCCTGCTCGAGGCGCTCCGCGAACCGCTCGCGCACGGTCGGGTGCGCAGCGATGGCAGCGGCGAGCAGCGGCTGCGTGTAGCCGGCTTCATCCTGTTCGTTGTGGCCGTGGCGGCGATAGCCGACGAGGTCGACGACGACGTCGTGGCCGAACCGTTCGCGGTACGCCAGCGCGAGACGGATCGAGGAGATCGCCGCTTCGGGGTCGTCGGCGTTCACATGGATGATCGGAATGTCGAAGCCTTTGGCGAGGTCGCTCGAGTACCGCGTCGAGCGGCCGTCGCTCGGGTCGGTGGTGAAGCCGACCTGGTTGTTCGCGATCACGTGCAGCGTGCCGCCGGTCGCGTAGCCCGCGAGCCCCTGGAGGTTGAGCGTTTCCGCCACCTCGCCTTGGCCCGCGAACGACGCATCGCCATGGATGAGGACCGGCAGCGCCACGCTCGGGTCGGTGTGGCCGTCACGCGTCGAGCGATCTGTCTGCTCCGCGCGCGCGCGTCCTTCGACGACGGGATCGACCGCTTCGAGGTGGCTCGGGTTCGCCGCGATCGTGACCGTGATCTCTCCCGCCGCGGTCGCGCGCGTTCCCTCCGCCCCGAGGTGGTACTTCACATCGCCGCTACCGCCCTCCTCGCTCGCGACCACCGCCTCGATCGTCCGCTCGCCCTCGAACTCGCGCAGGATCGTCTCGTAGGGCCGGCCGACGACGTGCGTGAGCACGTTCAGTCGTCCGCGGTGCGCCTTGCCGATCACGACCTCGTGCGCGCCCGTGCCTGCCGCGAGCTCGATCGCCTCGTCGAGCATCGGCACCATGACGTCCAGCCCTTCGATCGAGAACTGCTTCTGGCCGAGGAATGCGCGACGGAGGTACTGCTCCATTCCCTCGACCTGTGTCAGCCGCTCGAGGAGCTGCACCTTCTCGTCGTCGGAAAGCGCGCGCCGGTAGCGGCCCGACTCGATCGCCTGGCGCAGCCAGACGCGCTCTTCGTGATCGGAGAGGTGCTCGATCTCGTACGCGATCGTTCCGCAATAGACCTCGCGCAACCGCGGCAGCGCTTCGAGGAGCGTCTCGCCGCCGACGTGCAGGCGGAGCGTCGACGAGCGGATACGCGACTGGAGCTCGGGCGTCAGCTTCGGGACGAGTCGCTCGGGCTCGAGCGCGGGATCGCCGGGCGGCTCGGTGCCGAGCGGATCGAGGTGCGCGGCGAGGTGGCCGTGCATGCGGAACGCCTTCACGAGCGCCATGGCGGCGGCCACGCCGCCGATGAGCTCCTCGTCCGGCACCACGACCGTCTGGTCGACCGTCGCGTGACCGTCGGCCCGAATGAGCCTTGCAAGCCCGGGGTGAAGTGCGATCAGCTCGGGCGGCGGGCTCTCGAAGACTTCACGCCATTCCGCCGGCACCGCGCTCGGGTTGTCGAGGTACTGCTCGAGCAGGAGCGCGGCGTAGCCGGAGTTGAGCCCGTCGACATCCACTATGCGACCAAAGGTACTCCCGCTACCAGAGCGGGCGCCCGGTGACGACGGAGATCGTCATCCCGAGGAAGAAGCACGCCGCCGCGATGAGCACGGCCGCGAACGCGAGCCGGTTGTGCCGGCCGGTCATCGCCGCGCTGATCATCGCGAGCACGATCCCCGGGCCGATCAGGCGCAAGGGGTGCCAGGCAAGCCCGATGAGGCTCGCGAAGATCGACAGCGAGGCGAGGAAGCCGGCGACCGTCTCGACCGGACGCGACTCGGCGTGTGCGCTCATCGCCTACCGACCTCCGCCCGCGCATGCGCGGGACGCGGCGTCCGCGGATAGGTCCGCGACGGCCCGCCGTGCGGCCGCAGGCGGCGTCGTGCTGCGTGCCGGCGCCAGCCGCCCGGCTCGTCGTCCGGCCCCAGCCCGGCCGTGACGGACGCGCCCGCCTCGGGCTTCGGCTCGGCCTTGATCGCGTAGTAGACGATCGTGCAGAGATACACGATGGGGATCTTCAGGATCACCATCAGGAACACGATTTCCCAGACGGAGTCGGGCGCCATCCGTAGATACTACCGAGCCGATTAGGACGCGAACCGACAGGGAAAACCCCCTGGGTGAGCCACGATCAGCTCAGAGCCCTGATGGAGCACGGCGAGGAGCACGGCTGCATCAACATGTCGGCCTTCCACGACGTGGTGGTGGAGCTCGACCTCGACGAGGAGGAGGTCTCCGCGCTCTACGAGCGGATCGACGACCACGGGATCGAGCTGACCGACGACTGCAGCCTCCCCGACGCCGAGGCGACGCATTACGGGAACACCGAGGTCGCCGCGATGACGACCGACTCGCTGCAGCTCTTCCTCAACGAGGCCGGCCGCTATCCGCTGCTGACGGCCGCGGAGGAGGTCGAGCTCGCGAAGCTCATCGAGCGCGGCGACAAGCAGGCGAAGGACCGGATGGTGAATTCGAACCTGCGCCTCGTCGTATCGATCGCCAAGAAGTACCAGGGCCACGGCATCTCGCTGCTGGATCTCATCCAGGAGGGGTTCATCGGGCTCATCCGTGCGGTGGAGAAGTTCGACTGGCGGCGCGGCTACAAGTTCTCGACGTACGCGACCTGGTGGATTCGCCAGGCGGTGCAGCGCGGTGTCGCGAACAAGTCGCGCACGATCCGCATCCCCGTGCACATCGTCGAGCGCGAGCAGAAGATCGCGCGCGCCGAGCGCGATCTCATCGCGAAGCTCGAGCGCGCGCCGACAGATGACGAGATCGCGAAGGCCACAAAGCTCTCTCTCAAGCACGTGCGCGAGACGCGCGCCGCAGCGCGGACGGTCGCGAGCCTCGACAAGCCCATCGGCGACGAGGGCGACAGCGCGTTCGGCGACCTCGTCGCGCAAGAAGAGGGGAACGTCGAGGAAGAGGTCGTGGTCGGTTTGACCGAGGACGCGCTCCACCGCGCGATCGCGACGCTGCCCGAGCGCGAGCAGGACGTCATCAAGCGCCGCTACGGGCTCGACGGCGACGAGGACCCGAAGTCGCTCGAACAGATCGGACGGGAGCTCGGGATCACGCGCGAGCGTGTGCGCCAAATCGAGACGCAGGCGCTGCAACGCCTCGCCCAGCAGCGCGAGGTGGCTGCGCTATCGCCCGCGGCCTAGTCAAGGAGCGCTACACGGTCGAGCGGAAGCTCGGCAGCGGCGGGATGGCAACGGTCTACCTCGCGCGCGACAGCGTGCTCGACCGACCCGTGGCGCTGAAGCGGCTCGCGGAGCACCTCGCCGACGACGAGCAGTTCCGCGAGCGCTTCCTGCGCGAGGCACGCCTCGCCGCGAAGTTCGTGCACCCGAACGTCGTCCAGGTGTACGACGCCGACGAGGACGCGCGCGGCCCGTTCATCGTCATGGAGTACGTCGACGGCCATACGCTCGCCGACGAGCTGAAGCGCCGCGGCCGGCTCCCGCCCGCCGAGGTGGTGGGGATCGGAGTCCAGGTCTGCTCGGCGCTCGAGGCTGCGCACGCCGCCGGGCTCGTCCACCGCGACATCAAGCCGCAGAACATCCTTCTGCGGCCTGACGGCCGCGTGAAGATCGCGGACTTCGGCATCGCGCGCTCACTCGCGGCGACGCGGCATACCGAGATCGGCACGATCCTCGGGACCGCCGCGTATCTCGCGCCCGAGCAGGCGCGCGGCGAAGCGGTGACGCCCGCGGCCGACATCTACTCCCTGGGCGTGGTGCTCTACGAGCTGCTCACGGGCCGGACGCCGTTCGACGCCGACACGCTGCCGGAGCTCGTGCTCAAGCGCGAGCAGGGAGCGGTCGTCCCGCCGCGCGACCTCGTGCCCGACGTGCCGCTCGCGCTCGAACGCGTCGTCATGCGCTGCCTGGCGCTCGAGCCGAAGCATCGGCCGGCGTCCGCGGCCGAGCTCGCGCGCGCGCTCGAGGGCGGAACCGACGAGCCCGCAACCGTGCCGATGTTCGCGGTCACGAAGGTGCAGCCTTCACGCCGGCGCGGGCTGCTCGCGGCCGCAGCCGTCGTCCTCGCGCTCGTCGCCGCGGCGCTCGCGCTTGCGCTCGGCAGCAGCGGCTCCACGCCGAAGGCGACTCCGCCGACGACGCATCCGGCCACGACGACGACGCCGGCAACGACGACCGCGCCGCCCGCTCAGCCGACGACGGCGGATCAGGCGATCGCACTCGTGCGCGCGGCGATTGCCCAGGCTGCAGCGTCCGGACAGCTCGACCCAGGCGCCCTGGACGACCTCAACCATCGGGTCGACGCCGTCGCGCAGGACCCGAACGCGCTCAACGACCTCCAGAACCGGCTCGCCGAGCTCACACAGAACGGCCAGCTGACGAGCGCGGGCTACGCCGCGATCGAGGCGCCGCTCACACAGCTTGCGGCGCTGCTACCGGCTGTGCTGCCGACGAAGCACGGCAACGGGCACGGCAAGCACGGCGGCGGCGACTGACGCGAGCCGGTCGCCGGTCACGGTCAGCCGGTACTCGACGCGCGGCGGGCGCGCGTCCGGTACGACCGTCCGCTCGAGCACGCCTGCCTCTTCCAGCTCAGAGAGCCGCGCGGCGAGCGTGCGCGGCGGGATCGTCTCGAGGGCCTGCTTGAACTCGTTGAAACGCACGGCGCCGGCCTCGGAGGATGCCCACAGGATCGCGAGCACCCAGCGCCGCCCGAGGAGGTCGGCCGCGCGGGCGACCTCCTCGGGCAGCGGCTGACAGGGGTTACACCGCATGCAGCCGATGCTCCGGCTTCGGCTCGAGCGCGAGCTCGAGCACCTCGCCGAGCGTCATCACCGGATGGAAGCGCATCGCCTCGCGCACGTCCGCGGGGACGTCGTCGAGGTCGGCGCGGTTTCGCTCGGGGATGATCACGTCGGTCAGGCCGGCGGCGTGTGCCGCGAGCACCTTCTGCTTGAGGCCGCCGATCGGGAGGACCCGGCCCTGCAGCGTCACCTCGCCGGTCATGCCGACCGTGTGCTTCACGGGCCGCTCCGAGAGGAGCGACGCGAGCGCGGTCGCCATCGTGATGCCGGCGCTCGGCCCGTCCTTCGGGATAGCGCCCGCGGGGACGTGCACGTGGAACGAGCGCTCGTTGAAGGCGGACTGCTCGACGCCGAGCTCGTCGGCGTGCGAGCGGACGAACGAGAGCGCGATGCGCGCCGACTCCTTCATCACGTCGCCGAGCTGGCCGGTGAGCAACAGGTCGTTGCCACCGTCCATCGACGTCGCCTCGACGAAGAGCACGTCGCCGCCGGTGCCGGTGACGGCGAGCCCGGTCGCGACGCCGGGAACCGCCGTGCGCTCTGCCGCCTCCTGGAAGAACTTCTGGCGGCCGAGCGCGTCGCGCACGACGTCGAGGTCGACCGCGACCGGAGGCGTGACCGTCTCGGACGCGATGCGCGTAGCCGTCTTGCGCAGCACCGTGCCGAGCTCGCGCTCGAGCTGGCGAACGCCGGCCTCGCGCGTGTACTCGGAAACGACCGTCTGGATGGTCGAGTCCTCGATCGAGACCTCGTCCTCGAGCAGGCCGTTTCGCTCCCGCTGGCGCGGCCAGAGATAGCCGCGTGCGATCGCGGTCTTCTCGTCGACGGTGTAGCCGTCGAAGCGGATGACCTCCATGCGGTCGAGCAGCGGCCCGGGGATCGTGTCCGCGACGTTTCCGGTCGCGATGAAGAACACGTCGGACAGGTCGAGTTCCACGTCGAGGTAGTGGTCGCGGAACGAGTGGTTCTGCGCGGGGTCGAGGACCTCGAGCAGCGCCGCCGACGGGTCGCCGCGCCAGTCGGCGCCGACCTTGTCCACCTCGTCCAGCAGGATGACCGGGTTCATCGTCTCCGCGTCGCGCAGCGCGCGCACGAGCCGGCCCGGAAGCGAGCCGATGTACGTGCGGCGATGCCCGCGGATCTCGGCCTCGTCGCGGATGCCGCCGAGCGACATCCGTACGAACTCGCGGTTGAGCGCGCGCGCTATCGACTCGCCGACCGACGTCTTGCCGGTTCCGGGTGGGCCGATCAGCGTCAGGATCGCGCCCGCCCGCTTGTCCTCGGCGATGCCGCGGTCCTGCCGCAGCTTGCGCACGGCCAGGTACTCGATGATCCGCTCCTTGACGTCGTCCAGGCCGGTGTGATCCTCGTCAAGCACCCGCCGGGCGTCCGCGATGCCGTAGGCGTCCTCGGTCCGGTCGTTCCACGGGATCTCAAGCACCGTGTCCAGCCAGGTGCGGATCCAGCCGGTCTCCGGTGACGCGTCCGGGGTCCGCTCCAGCTTGTCGACTTCCTTGAGCGCGGCGTCACGGACCTTCTCCGGCAGGTCGGCGGCCTCCACCCGGGCCCGGTAGTCCGCTTCCTCAGAATCAGGGTCGCCGTTCAGATCGGCCAGTTCCTTGCGGACCGCGGCGA
>DATGEH010000040.1:0-10943 GCA_035310325.1 Gaiellaceae bacterium | reverse complement strand
CCGGTGTAGAACTCCGTGATTCCGACGAGCAGAGCGGTGATGGCAAGGCCGATGAGCGCCGAGCCGTACAGATGCCCGAACGAGAACGTGCCGGTCGTGCAGAACGCCTTCGTGACCGGGATGAAGATCACCGCGGAGATGACGGTCGCGACGAGCACGGCGCGGTACAGCGCGTTCATGACGCTGCCGCCGTCGCGCACGCGCGCGAACTGCACGCCGATGATGGAGGCGATGATCGAGACACCGCCGATCGCGAGCGGATAGAGCCAGAGGTGCTTGCCGTTCGCCGCGGCGGCGCCGGTGACGCCGAGCAGCATCACGGCGACAGCGGTGACGGCGTACGTCTCGAAGAGGTCGGCGGCCATGCCGGCGCAGTCGCCGACGTTGTCGCCGACGTTGTCGGCGATGACAGCCGGGTTGCGCGGGTCGTCCTCCGGAATCCCCGCCTCGATCTTCCCGACGAGGTCGGCGCCGACGTCGGCGGCCTTCGTGTAGATGCCGCCGCCGAGTCGCGCGAAGACGGAGATGAGCGAGCCGCCGAACGCGAGGCCGATGAGGTCCTTGATCGCCGAATGCGGCGTGTGGTTGAGCCAGTCGGTGAGCGCCCAGTAGTAGCCGGCGACACCGAGCAGGCCGAGACCGACGACGAGGAGGCCGGTCACCGCGCCGGCGCGGAACGCGACGTTCAGGGCGGCGGGCAGGCCCGTGCGGGCGGCTTCGGCGGTGCGCACGTTCGAGCGCACGGCGACGTTCATCCCGATGAAGCCGGCGGCAGCCGAGAACGTGGCGCCGATCAGGAACCCGACGGCCGTCCCCCAGCCGAGCTTGTGGTAGAAGCCGATGAGGAGGAACGGCACGATCGCGACCACGGCGATCGTGATGTACTGGCGGCGCAGGTAGGCGGCGGCGCCCTCCTGGACGGCGCGCGAGATCTCCTGCATGCGCTCCGTGCCCGCGGGCTGGCGGAGGAGCCAAACGGTGAGCCACAGGCCGTAGAGGATCGCGGCGGCGGCGCAGATCAGCGCGAACAGGACGGCGTGGTGCGAGAACCAGCTCATGGTCGGGGCGCTCTCCTTGTCACAAAGTTGCGCCCGGACGACCCCGGCGCGGGCAGTTTTGTATCACAAGGGCTCAGTTGAGCCGTCGGTAACCCGTCTTCGTGCGAACGAGCAGGCGGCGGGCGTAGAAGACGAGGAAGGCCTGCGGCTCGCGCCGGATCCGGCCGGCGTACCGCTCGATCGCGTCGACGTACCGGCGCGAGGGGTTGTAGTGGAAGAGCGCCGCGCGCTCGTCAGTCGCCCCGCCGGCCGCGCGGAGGAACCGGGCGGCGGCGAGGATGGCCGCGTGCGGGTCGCGGACGTTCCCGCGGCCGTACGCCGCCCACGTCGCCGGCAGGAACTGCATCGGACCGAGCGCACCGGACGCACTCGGCTCGCGCAGGCGGCCGAAATCCGACTCGACGTAGTTCACAGCCGCAAGCACCTGCCACGCGATCGCCGAACGGCGCTGCGCCTCCTCGTAGTACGCGCGCAATCGCGCGGCAGCGAGCGCCGGCCCGAGCTTGATCGGCGGGCCGGGATGCGACGGCTTGAGCGTCGTCAGCTCGCGATGCGCCAGGACGTCGTCCGTCACGTCACGCGCGAGCCGCGCAGGCAGCAGCTTGATCACTGCGCGCGAGAGCGTCGGATGGTCCGAGAGGCGGAGCTCGATCAGCTGCTCGGGGAGCGCATCGCGCACGGTGACGTGCGCGTGCAGCGCTGCGTCGGCGCGGACGAGCTGCGCGGCGAGCTCAGCCGGCGGCGGCGGCTGCATACGCGAGCTGCAGGTTCGCGAGCAGCGCCTGCACATCCCTGCGCTGCTCTTCCGGGATGAGCGGGGCCAACGCCTTGAGCGCGTCGATCGCGAGCCGTGCCTGCTCGAGATCGCGCACCTCCGGTGCGAGCTTGCCGAAGGCAAGCGAGCCGATCAGCGAGCACGTGTGCACGAGGAGATCGGCGACCTTCGCCTTCTGCAACTCCTCGATCAGCTGATCAGTTTGTGACTCGCTCACCGGCTGCCACCTGCTCGGCGAAGATCAGCTCCATCGACGTGCCCTCCTCGTGGCGGGCGATCTGCCGCTCGGCGGCGTTGCGCTCGGGGATCGCGAGCCACGCCGCAGCCCCGAGCTCCTCCGCGACCGGCTGCACCCACTCGACGAGCTGTTCGAGGCGTGCCCGCGCGGGAATCGAGACGCCGCGCTCGAAGTCGATGAGCTCGCCGGAAAGGCCCCAGCGGATCGCGCGCCAGAAGTTCTCCTCGAGCAGCCGGTGAGGCCACGCCGGCAGCGGCTCGCCCTCGTCGATCGCGCGCGCGCAGCGGGCCGTCAGCGAATACGCCAGCGCAGCGAGTGCGCGCGCCTCGGCGAGGTCGGGCTGCGCGTCACAGATGCGGACTTCGACGGTGGGGAACGCGAGATGCGGACGCACGCTCCACCAGAGCTGTGTGTGCTCGGTCATCGAGCCCGTCTCGTACAGGAAGCGCACGAACGACTCCCATTCATCCCAGCTCTGGAGCGCATCGGGGATGCCGCAGCGCGGAAACATGCGCGTGAAGATCTGCGTGCGCGCCGAGTGCAAGTACGAGAAGACGCCCTCGACGAACGGGGAGCTCGCCGACAGTGCGAGCAGCTCCGGCAGGAAGTTGCGCATCGCGCTGTTCACGCGGATCGCGCGGTCTGGCCCGTTGATGCCGACGTGCACGTGTAACCCGAACGTGTTGTTGCGCCACACGACGTACCGCAGGAGCTCGTCGTTACGCCGATAGTGCGGCGTGTCGATGATCCGCTGCTCCTGCCACGGGCTCCAGGGATGCGTGCCGACGGACGAAAGGCCGACGCCCAGGCCGTCGGCGAGCGTCCTGAGTTGCGCACGGCGCTCACCGAGCTTGTCCATCGCGCCGGCGAACGTGTCGCAGCGGCCCGTGCGGACTTCGACCTCCGAGGCGATCAGCTCGCCGACGAGATGCGGCTCGAGCTCTGTCCCGAGCGCCGCCTGCTGCAGCTCCTCGAAGCGGTTGACGAGGTCGAGCGACGTGGGATCGAGGAGCGCGAACTCCTCTTCCACCGCCAGCGTGAAGTCGGGCACCTCTTCGAACGCCGCCCGAGAGGCCGCGAGGAGCTCCTCGTAGCCCAGCTTCTGCTCGTCGCCCACTTCAAAAAGACTAGTTGGAGGGAGGCAGCGCCTCCAAGAGCCGCTCGGCGATCCGGGGCCAGCCCCAGTGCCGCCCGACGGCGCGGCGGGCGGCGGCACCGAGCTCGCGGCGTTCCTCGGCGGAGAGGGTCAACAAGTCCATCAGGCGGTCGTGGAGCGCGGCCGAGTCGCCGTTCGGGAACGACACGAGGTCCGCCTGGCTCACCGGATACTCGGCCGCGATGCCGGCCGCCACCTCGGTGAGGCCGGAATGGTCGGCGACGAGCGGCGGCACGCCGGCCGCTGCTGCCTCGGCGGCGACCATGCCGAACGCCTCGGGGAAGATCGACGGCACCACCGACACGTCGCACAGCGGCAGCAGATGCACGAGATGGCGGTGCTCGAGCGCGCCGGTGAAGAGCGTGCCGGGTGGCGCGAGCTTCGCGAGCTCGGCGCGGTAGTCGCCGAAGCCGACGATCACGGCGCGCACGTCGATCCCATGCATCGCCTCGAACAAGAGCTGCACGCCCTTGTTCTCGATGAGCTTGCCGAAGTAGAGGACGGTCGGGCGCTCTTCGGTGAAGAACTGCGCGAAGCGATCCGCGTTGCCGGGATCGGGATGGCGCTCGTCACCGTCCTGCGGATCCTTCCGCGCCTCTTCGAGCAGCGCGGCGAGCGCTGCGTCGCGCGCTTCCGGAACGAACTCGTCGACGTCGACGCCGGGCGGAACCTCGTGCACGCGATCGACGTGGCCGACGACGTCCTCGAGCACCGCGCGGATGTGCGCCGACCCGACGAACACGGCTGCCGCGTCGGCGAGCGACTCCGCCCCCCAGCGCTCGAGCTCGGGCCGGCCGCGCATCGAGTACTCGAGCTCGGAGCCGTGCGCCTTCACCGCGTAGCGCGCACCCGCCGCGGCCGCGACCGGCCCGCCGAGCAACACGTGGTTCGCGAAGACGACGTCGGCCGGCAGGAGCTCGCGCAGCGCCGCGGCATTCGCGTCGACGTAGCGCGCACGCTCGTCCGGCGTGAAGTCCTGCAGCAGCTTGGCATCGAGGCCTTCGTAGCGATCGAGCACGAACACCGGCAGTACACCGCCGGGCAAATCGGGAACGACGACCCGCGCGCCTGCGAGGTCGTACCGCTCGGGATTCCGCTCCTGGCAGACGACGGTGACGTCGTGGCCCGCGAGGCTCCACGCGCGCGCAAGCGCACGCGTGTACACGTTCGAGCCGGTGCCGCCCAGCAGGTAGCCGTGCCAGAGAAGAATCCTCAACCGGGCGAGACTAGCCAGGTCCCGCAACCTCGTTGCAGGACGTGTCCGGTTGAGGCACGGCTAGGTGTCTGACCCCGCCGTCAGGTCAGGTGGAAGTAGAGCGCATAGAGCAGCTCCACCGCCGGATTCGACGTGTGCACCGTCACGTCGGCGGGCGTCTCGAGCAGCGCCTCGGAGTAGTTGAAGATGATCTTCACTCCGGAGGCGACGAGATCGTCGGCGGTCTGCTGTGCAGCGGTTGCCGGGACCGCGAGCACGCCGACGATGATGTTCTTCTCGTGCACGAGCTCCTGCAGCCGCGGATAGTCGCTCACCGTCACGTGCCCGATCGGCGCCCCGATCTTCTCCGGATCCTTGTCGAAGACTGCGGCGATGTTGATCCCGTGCTCGGCGAAGATCGGCGAGCTCGCGATCGCCTGGCCCAGACGGCCTGCGCCGATGAGCGCGATGTTGTGCTGCCCCTGCGTCCGAAGAATCTTGCGGATCTCGCCGAGCAGCGAGTCGATGTTGTAGCCGACTCCGCGCTTGCCGAACTTTCCGAACGCCGACAGGTCACGCCGGATCTGCGTCGCATTGATGTTCGTGTACTCGGCGATCTCCTGGGAGGAGATCCGGACCTTTCCCATCTTGCGCGCCTGCGTCAGCACCTGGAGGTACCGGGACAGGCGAGCGGCGACGCCGACCGTCAGGCGGTCTGCCACACGTTCTCCAATCGTCGAGCTTGTAACAGCCGAACGTGTTCTAGCAGGCTGGCTCAGGTCCCCGCTTGTGCAACCGCTCGGCGCAGCGCTTCGGGCTGGACGTGGTACGTGAACCGGCGCCGGCCGTCGATCTCGACGACGGGCAGCCACTCCCGGTATTCGGCCTCGAGGGCCGGGTCGCCGCCGATGTCGACTTCCCGCAAATCGAAGCCGAGCTCGTCGCGGAGCGCCCGCACCTGTGCGAGCGCGCGCTCGCACAGGTGACAGCCTTCAGCGTGGTAAACGGTGACGACGGCTACGGATAGATGCCCCGTGTGACCGTCGCCTCGGCGACGCGCTGCACCGCCAGACCGTAGGCGGCGATGCGCATCGGCATCTTCCGCCGCTGCGCCGTCTCCCACGTCTCCTCGAACGCGCGGCTGACGATGTCGTTCAGCTTCGCGTTCACCTCGACTTCCTTCCAGAAGTACTCCTGCAGTCCCTGCACCCACTCGAAGTACGAGACGACGACGCCGCCGGCGTTCGCGAGCACGTCGGGGAGGATGAGCACGCCCTTGTCGTCGAGGATCGAGTCGGCGCTCGGAGTGACGGGACCGTTCGCGCCCTCGCAGATGATCGACGCCTTCACGCGGTCCGCGTTGCGCTCGGTGATGACCTGCTCGAGCGCGCACGGCGCGAGAATGTCGACGTCGAGCAGCAGGAGCTCCTCGTTCGTGATCTGCTCAGCGTCCTTCAGCCCGACGAGCGTGCGGTTCTCGTGCTTGTACGCGAACGCTGCCGGAACGTCGATGCCCTTCGGGTTGTACAGCCCGACCGTCGAGTCGGAGATTGCGACGACGGTCGCACCCTCCTCGTGCAGGAACTTCGCGAGGAAGCTCCCGACGTTGCCGAAGCCCTGCACGGCGACGCGCATGCCGGCGAGCGAGCGGTCCTGCTTCGCGACGGCGTCGCGGATGCAATACAGCCCACCGCGTGCAGTCGCTTCCTCGCGCCCGAGCGAGCCGCCGATGGTCAGCGGCTTCCCGGTGACGACGCCGAGCACCGAGTGTCCCTTGTTCATCGAGTACGTGTCGAAGATCCACGCCATCACCGAGCCGTCGGTGCCGACGTCCGGCGCCGGAATGTCCTTCTCCGGCCCGATCTCGTTGATGATCTCGCTCGTGAAGCGGCGCGTGAGTCGTTCGAGCTCGCTGCGCGAGAGCCGCTTCGGGTCGCAGATGACGCCGCCCTTCGCGCCGCCGAACGGAATGCCCATGAGCGCGCACTTCCACGTCATCCACATCGCGAGCGCCTTGACCTCGTCGAGCGTGACGTCCGGGTGGTACCGGATGCCGCCCTTCGACGGGCCGCGCGCGATGTTGTGCGTGACGCGGTATCCCTGGAAGACCTGTGTGTGCCCGTCGTCCATCCCGACGGGGATGGAGACCTCGACCGACTTCTTGCAATTGCCGAGCACGGTGATGAGGTTCGGATCGATCTCGAAGGTCTCGCCCACCCGGCGCAGCTGTTCGCGTGCGATCTCGAACGGGTTCTCGCGAAGATGGGAGACCGTTTCAACTGCTGTCACAGCCGACTCCTTTATTGGATCCTGAGGCGAGTATAGGCACGCTCACTTGAGGGAAAACCGCAGTTCTCGCACGCTCGGCAGGCCTTGACCCACGGGATACGCGCTGAGGGTGAGGACGTAGGCGCCCGGCTGCAGTGGCTGCCCGTCGGGACCGCGCCCGGTGATCCCGAACGAGTATCTCCCCGGCAGCAGGTCGCGCACGCGAACGAGCGTGCCGATCGGGCTTCCGTCCGCGTGCGAGAGGGCGATGTCGAGCCGCCGCACGGGGCGAATCTCGACGTGGCCGGCGGCGACGAGCACGCGGCCGGCGTCGACCGACAACAACGTCGGCGCCTGGTCGGACGCGGTGAACTCCTTGTCCGAGAGTGCCGCGGCGGCGATGAGATCGACGGTGGGACCGACGAACGCAACCGCCCAGGGAACGCGAACCTCCCCGCCGCCTGCGATGTGGGCGACGATCGCTCCATCCGTCTCGGCGTTGCCGATCAGCGACGACGCGACCGTGGTGCTCACATGCACGACGACGCTGTGTCCAGCACGCACGAACACGTGCGACGGCTGCACATTCACGTCGAGCTCCGCGGCGCCTCCCTGTTGCGTTACCGCGTCGAGCTCGAGGTCGACCCCGCGCGTGGAGAGATTCGTAAACGTGAGCCCGGTGCGCGCGCTCCACACGGCGCCGGTCGCGCGGCCGAGCGAGAGCGCAGCCGGCGACGCGGCGAGCTCGGAGGCGATCGCTCCGCCCGCGTCGACCAACCCGGCTCCCTGCGCAGCGACGGGTGTGCGCGAGAGCGCGCGCCCCGAGCCGACGAGCACGCCCTTGAGCGCGTCGGCCGCAAGCGCGGGTCGCGCCTGCGCGACGAGCGCCGCGACACCGGCGACGGTCGCGGCCGCAGCGCTCGAACCGTTCACGGTCACGAACCGCGGGGATCCGTCGGCATTCGCGCCGGGATCCGATGTCGCGAGCCCGACGCCCGGGGCGACGAGCTCGGGCTTCACGCGTCCGTCGTACGCGAGGCCGGCCGACGAGAAGCTCGCGACGCTCCCGTGCGCGGCGTTCGCGATCGACGACACGTCGCCGAGCGTCACCGTTGCGCCGCCTCCGGCGGAGAGGCCCTTGAAGACTGCGCGCGCGACGGCGTTGGAGACGGATACGACCGGCACCGGCGCGGCTTCGTCGAGGCCGAGCCCGCCTGCCGGGAGCGGCGTGCGCAGCCCGTAGAGCAGAACCGCCGCCGCGCCCGCGGCCGCCGCGCGCTCGGCGGCCGGCGCCGGTGAAGCCCCGCCGGGAACGAGCGCTGCGCGACCCGCGACGAGGCTCGTGCCGTCGCGCGCGAAGAAGTCCGAAAGTCGCGGCGCGGTCCGGCGGGCGCCTCGGCCGCTTCCCCGCGGGGCCGCCACCTGCAGATCGATTCGCTGCGCCGGCCTCGCTGCGCCGGCGAGCGCGACCGGCGAGTCGAGGATCGTCTCGAGCCCGCTGCGCAGGACGATCCGCATCTTGTCCACGCGCACCCGCGTGTCGACGGCTCCGACGGTGAGGGCGGCCGGCGATCCGCCCGGCCCGGCGATGTCGCCGTACGCCGACGCCGTCGCGCCGTCGTTCCCGGAGGGGGCGACGACGAGCGTGTCGAGCGCGGTCGCGCCCGAGACTGCCTGCGCTTCGGGCGAGTCGTCGAAGCCGGCGAACGGCTCGGCCAGCGCGAGCAGGGCGATGCGAGCGGCATCGTGCGCGTCGCCGTCGCCGTTCGGATCCACCGCGCGATCGAGGCCGGCGAGGATCTGGTCGCTACGCGCATAGATCGCCCAATGCCCGAGCGCATCGGGCTGCCAGCCGGCGACGCGTATCGGCCACACCGAAGCGCCGGGCGCGACCCCGGACAGGCCGGCGGGGCCGCCGCTGCCGACGAGCAATCCCGCCATCTCGGTTCCGTGCCGCTCGAGCTGCGAGGAATCGTCGGGCCGCGAAGCGGCGAGCGCGCCCGCGTCGCCGCCCACGATGTCGATTCCGTGCTGCACGCGTCCGCGGAGATAGGGAACGGTCGAGTCGACGCCGGTATCGAGCAGCGCGACGGTCACGCCGCGGCCGTCGACACCGGAGACTCCGATCGCGGGCTGGTGGCCGGACAGGCGCCCGTAGTCCGACCGCGAGAGCACCTGGGTCGAGATCGACGCGGGATAGGCGACACGGACCGGATAGATCCCGGCGACGTCCTTGTCCGCCTCCACGGCCGGGAACGCACCGGGATCGAGCAGCGTCGAAAAGCCGTCGAGCACCCGCGTGAAGGTGTAGTCCGGCCGAACGGAGACGCCGTGGAGCGCGAGCCGGGCGATGAGCTGCCGCTGCGCCGTCGCGGCGTCGCTCGACCATGCGCGCTCCTCCGCGCCGGTCGCCCGCCCGCCGGCGCGGACGACGCGCTGCGCCAGCGACGGCGTCCGCAGCACGACGACGACGCGGCTTCCGAGGGCAACGGCCGGCCGCGAGCCGACGAGCCCGCGCCACGCCGACGGCTTCGGCGCCGGAATCGTCCTGTCGACGGCGCCGCTGCCGGTCGTCGCGACGACGATCGCCGTCGATCCGGCAGCCAGAAGCGCGAGCAGCGCCGCAAGCCTGCGCTCAGCGCGAGGCATACGCATCGAGCCCAAGATATCCCGGGTACGGGACGGGCTCAACGAACCGACCCGCAGAGGCGATCATCGCCGCGTTGTCGGTACAGAGCTCGAGCGGCGCGAGCGCAGCATCCGCGAGGCCGGCCCGCAGCTCGGAGTTCGCCGCCACCCCGCCGACGACGGCGATTCGCCCGGTTCTCGTCCGCTCCGCAGCCTCCCGGACCCGTTCGACGAGGGCGGTGACGATCGCCCGCTGATACGACGCCGCCAGGTCGGCACGCCGCTCGGCGAGCTGCTCGTCGCTCAGCTCTCGCGTCGCATAGAGCAATGCCGTCTTGAGCCCGGAGAACGAGAAGTCGAGCCCGGGCACGCGGGCAACGGGGAAGTCGTATGCATCCGGATCTCCCTCACGGGCGAGGCGGTCGATCTCGCGGCCGCCGGGGTAGCCGAGGCCGAGGAGGCGCGCACCCTTGTCGAACGCCTCTCCGGCCGCGTCGTCGAGAGTGGAGCCGATCACGTCTTGCGTCCCGTCGTCGCGCACGTCGATCAGCAGCGTGTGCCCGCCGCTCGCCAGCAGGCAGAGGAACGGCGGCTCGACCGAGTGCGGCTGCAGATAGAGCGATGCGACGTGGCCGCGCAGATGGTCGACCGGCGCGAGCGGAATCCGCCGCGACCACGCGAGCGACTTCGCTGCCGCGATGCCGACGAGGAGCGCGCCGATCAGCCCCGGCCCTTGCGTCACCGCGACGCGGTCGAGATCGTCGAGCGTCGCGCCCGCTTCCGACAGCGCCTCCCGAACGACGGGCCCGATCAGCTCGAGATGGCGGCGGGACGCGATCTCGGGAACCACACCGCCGAACTCGGCGTGCAGCTCCGCCTGCGAGGCGACGACGTTGCTCTTGATCTCTCCGTCTGCGCTGACGACGGCGGCGGCAGTCTCGTCGCAGCTCGTCTCGATCCCGAGGATCAACCGATCGGGTCTTTCCACATGATCAGCGCGTCCTCGCGGTTGTCGGTGTAGTAGCCGCGGCGGATGCCGCGCGACTCGAACCCGAGCCGCTCGTACAGGCTGATCGCGGTCCCGTTCGACACGCGCACCTCGAGCGTGTAGCCGCGCCGTGCGTCGTCGGCGGTGAGCTCGAACAGCCGCTCGAGCAGCATCGTCGCGATCCCGCGCCCCCGCTGCTCCGGATCGACTGCGATGTTCATCACGTGCCAGGCGTCGACGTACCGCGAGACGACGAGGTAGCCGCAGAGCTTCCCCTCCTCGACGTCCGCTTCGAACGCGCCGAGACAGATCGAGCTCGGCTTCGCGAGCTCGCCTGCGAACATCGAACGCGACCACGGCGTCGGATACGAGCGCCGCTCGATCTCCTCGATGTCGCGGAGGTCGCCGAGGCCGAGACGGCGGAGCTCGATGGTCGTCATCGCGCGCTCTTCTTCGCGTCGGGCGCCCGCAGATAGAGCGGCTCGATCGCCTCGACCGGGCCGAGCTCTCCTGCGAGCTGCGCGTGGAAGCGCGCCCGCGGCCGATGCCGCTCGTCCTCGTCGGGCGGAACGACTGCGCCGTTCTCCTCGAGCAAGGCGCGATAACGAACGGCGCCGTCGCCGACGCATGTCGCTCC
>DATGEH010000039.1:0-15246 GCA_035310325.1 Gaiellaceae bacterium | reverse complement strand
CGTGTCGGCGCTGACCCCGTAGCCCTCGTCGAAGCGGCTGGGCAGATGCCAGTCGACGTCGGCGCCGAGCTCGCGCAGCAGCAGGACGGCGAGCGTCGTGGCGGCGATGCCGTCGACGTCGTAGTCGCCGTGCACGCAGATCCGCTTTCCCTCGGCTATCGCTGCGCGAATGCGCTCGCACGCGACGCGCATGTCGCCAGCAGGAACGGGTCGTGCGGCGGCTGCTCGCCGTCGAGAAAGCGCCGCGCCTCCGCGGGGTCGTCGTAGCCGCGCCGGACGAGGACGCTTGCCGTGAGCTCGCTGATTCCGAGCGACCGCGCAAGCTCGGCCTGCACCCGGTGCGGGCACGGACGGATCGTCCAGGTGCCCTCGTGCATCGGGTGATCACGGTACGGTCAGCGTCGGACGGCATTGAGAGAGCTCTTCCTCCTCGACCCCGAGGTCACGTTCCTCAACCACGGCTCCTTCGGGGCCTGTCCGCGAACGGTCTTCGAGCGGTACCAGCACTGGCAGCGGGAGCTCGAGCGGGAGCCGGTGGACTTCATCGCCCGCCGTCTTGGCCCCCTGCTCGCCGACGCCCGCGCCGTCCTCGGCGAGTACGTCGGCGCGCAGGCCGACGACCTCACGTTCGTCCAGAACGCGACCACCGGCGTGAACCTCGCTGCGCGCGCGCTCGACCTGCGGCCGGACGACGAGGTGCTGGCGACGAACCTCGAGTACGGCGCCTGCCGGCTCACGTGGCAGAGCATGTGCACGCTCGTCGAGGCGCCCGTGGACGAGCTCTTCGACCACGTCAACGAGAAGACACGAGCGGTCTTCGTCTCGCACATCACCTCTGAGACGGCGCTCTTGCTGCCCGTCGACGAGATCGTCTCGCGCGCGCGTGCGCTGGGACTGCCGACCGTCGTCGACGGCGCACACGCCGTCGCGCAAGTCGATCTCGACCTCGACGCGCTCGGCGCCGACTTCTACTCCGGCAACTGCCACAAGTGGCTGTGCGCGCCGAAGGGTGCGGGCTTCCTGCACGTGCGGCCCGAGTGGCAGGAACGCGTCGGCGGCGCCATCGTGAGCTGGGGCTACGAGGAGCCGGCGACGTTCATCTCGCGGACCGCGCGGCAGGGCACGCGCGACCCCGCCGCGTATCTCACGGTCCCGGATGCGATCGCGTTCACGCGCGCGCACGACGACCGCAAGCGCTGCGTGGCGCTCGCGCGCGAGGCGCGCCGCGACCTGTGTGCGCTGCTCGGCACGGAGCCGATCGCGCCCGAGGAGCAGATCTTGCAGATGGCGAGCGTGCGCCTGCCCGAGCCCGACGAGCAGCTGTCGCAGCGGCTGTGGGACGAGCACCGCATCGAGGTTCCCATCTCGCACGACGGGACGCTGCTCCGCATCTCGATCGCGCTGTACAACGATCGCGCGGACGTCGATCGGCTGTTGTCAGCCCTCGCGGGGTAGCTTGATCCCGAGGAACGTGAGCAGCGCGATGAGCGCGAAGCCGGCGAGCCAGAGCGCGACGACGAGGCGCGGACGCTTGCTGTCGCGGATCGCCTGCAGCGCGACCTTTCCCCACAACAGCACGAGGCCGATGACGGCCGCAGCGCCGACGACGAGCACCGGCGCGAGGTAAATCGCGCGCTCGAGCGGCCACGACATGATCGCGGCGGTCGCGGCGGCGAGGCCGAAAACGGCCGTGAGCGCGGCCGGAATGCGGATCGCACGCATGGCACCAGGGTACGCTTTGGCGGTGGATTCCGAGGTGAACTACGAGTCGGGCGACGACTACGTCGTCGAGTTCCTCGGCTACCGGTTCAGCTTCAACGCCGCCGACTTCGAGCAGCGCGTAACGGCAGCCGCCGTCAAGCTCGGCCTCCTCGGAGGAAACGAGCTCGACGAGGACGAGACGGCCGACCTGGTCGAGCTCGTCGAGCGAGACGGAATCGAGGAGCCGCGCAGCGCGCTCGGCCACTACGTCGTTCGCCACTGGGAGCACGTCTCCCTCGTCGGCGGCGAGTCGCTCGTCTACTGGCTGAAGAAGCTCGTCTTCCGCGGCGCGTGGCTCGACCACCGTGTGAAAGAAGGCAAGCTCGAGATCGGCTGGGACGACGAGAACAGCGAGTTCTCGTACCACGACCCGCACGGCGGGCGCGCGCTGCTCGAGCTGCTGCCGACGCCGAGCTGGCACGAGCTCCAGTACCGGCGGTGACCGTTCCGCGCTGGTACGCCGTCGCCGGCCCGGCGTACCTCGCGGCTCTGCTCGCGGTCGACACGCAGGCGTCGTATGCAGAGCAGATCGGCCTCGGCGTTCTCACCGCGGTCGTCCTGCTCGCCGCATTGCGGCCGCTCGCTCCGCTTGCGCGCGCGCAGGCGCTCGGCGTCGTCCTCTTCGCGACGGTCGGCGAAGTCACCGGCTCGCTCGTCTGGGGCGTCTACCACTACCGCCTGCACAACCTGCCGGCGTTCATCCCGCCCGCCCATGGGCTCGTCTATCTCAGCGGGCTCGCGCTCGCGCAGGTCGCGCGCACGCGTGCTGTCGTCGCCGCCGCTGCCGTCGGCTCGATCGGCTGGGGCATCGCGGGCCTGACAGTGCTTCCGCGCCTCGACGTCGCCGGCGCGATCGGCGTCCCGTTGCTCTGCGTGTTCCTCTGGCGCTCGCGTGCGCGCGCAACGTACGCCGGCGTGTTCCTCGTCGTCGCCGCGCTCGAGCTGTACGGCACGTCGATCGGAACCTGGCGCTGGGCGCGCACGCTGCCCGGCCTCGGCATCGCCGACGGCAACCCGCCGAGCGGCGTCGCGAGCGGCTACGTCTGGTTCGACGTCATGGCTCTGCTCATCGCTCCGCTGCTCGTCTACGTCGCCGGAATGCTGAAGCCGAACCGCGATACGCGGTCCTCAGGCGACTTGTACAGCTCGAAGCGCCGGATCGAGCCGATCGGGATCAAGAGCGCGTCGGGATCGTCGTCGCGCGGGCTCTGAACGTAGACGGTGATCATCCCGAAGCCCGGCTCGGGATCGATCCGCGCCACGATGAAGTGGGACGTGTCGACGAGCTCGACCTCGACGACCGGGGTCTTGACGCCGGCCGCCTCGCCGAAAGCCTCGATCGCCCGGTGGAGCCGCTCGACGAACGCCTCGTGCGGCCCTTCCACCAGGGGTGTCCAGAGCTCCGGCACCCGACGAGCGTACAGTGAGGCCGTGCACCTGAAGGCGATCCTCTGCGTCCCGATCGGACATCACTGGGAGACCGACACGGATTCGGCCGGGACCGAGCCGATCCTGCGCTGCACGCGCTGCGGCCGGCACCGCAACATGGGCAACGAGATGCGCGACATGACCCCGTGGACCGGCCGCGGCCGCAGCCCGACCGGGCGCATGTCCGGCGGCGTCGGCCGCGACGGCCGACCGTACTAGCCCTCGCGCTCGATCCCGTCCGCGAGCGAGACCCAGGCGTGCCGCCGCTCTTCGTAGATCGAGCGGACCGGCGGCGGGAACGACGGATCCGCGAACGCGCCGACCGGGATCGCGACGGCGTCCACCATGAACGGCGACGTGAAGAAGACCGTTGCGCCAGTCGGGACAGAAAGCGCCATCAGTCACCGGTCGGCACGACGCCGGCGGGCTCGACCATGAGCACGATGGTGCGCCCGATCGCGCGTGGCCGGTGCATGACGTTGCGCGCGATCGTGATCGCCTGCTGCGGATCGAGGACGGCGGTCTCGGTGCCTTCGATGTCGATCTCGAGCCGGCCGTCGAGCACGAGGAAGAACTCGTCCTCGTTCTCGTGCTTGTGCCAGTGGAAGTCGCCCTCGAGCACGCCGAGCCGCACGACGGAGTCGTTCACCGTCGTCAGCGTCTGGTTGAACCAGGGCTCGTTCTCGGCCGCGAATGCACCGACGTCGAAGGGCCGCATCTGGCCGAACTTGTCGTCGAGATGGATGTCGTAGCTCATGTGGGAAGCGTACGCGTAGGGTCCCGGCATGGGTCGTTCACTCCTCGCACGTATTCACAATCCGCGCGACCAGCCGTGTCCTTGTGATCCCGACTGCTGGTGCCGCCGCACCGCGCTCGGCCGAGCCTTGAAATGGTGGTTCCCGGCTCGGCTCTTCGGCATCGAGCACAAAGGCCCCTGGAACCGGAGGCGCTAGCCGAGGAACTCGTCGCGGACGCTGCCGAGCCGCGTGCCGCCGTGTTTCGGCAGGCGGTCACGGCCGATGACGTCGACCTCGAAGCCCGGATAGATCGCGTAGAAGCGCCGCTCGCGCCATTGCTTGACGTTGCTCGCGCTCTTCATCGCGCGGTCGAACGGGTAGTGCGGCATGCGCGTGCGATCGTCACGGACATTGCGTCCGTCGAGGTGCCTGATCACGACGGGAAAGCCCTCGATCTTCTCGATCCGCCGCTCCACCGAGCGAACCGTCGCCACCGAGCGATCCTAGAACAGCTTCGAGTCCTCAGGTGTGCCGAGATGCTCGCGGCCGAGCTTCGTGATCGTGCGGCCGCGCGGCGTGCGCTGGATGAAGCCGAGCTGCAACAGATACGGCTCGTAGACGTCCTCGATCGTGTCGGGCTCCTCGCCGAGCGAAACAGCGAGCGTGGACAGGCCGACCGGCCCGCCGTCGAACTTCACGACGATCGTGCGCAGGAGCTCACGCGACTCGCGGTCGAGCCCGAGGGCGTCCACCTCGAGGAGCTCGAGCGCCTCGCGCGCGATGTCGTTCGTGATCGAACCCTGATGGCGCACCTGCGCGACGTCGCGCACGCGCCGGAGGATGCGGTTCGCCACGCGCGGCGTCCCGCGCGAGCGGCAGGCGATCTCCTCGGCCGCGTCGTCTGCTACCTCGACACCGAGGATGCGGGCCGAGCGGCGGACAATCGACGCGAGCTCGACCGGCTCGTAGTAGTCGAGCCGGAACGTCATGCCGAAGCGCTCGCGCAGCGGAGTCGTCAGCAGACCCGTGCGCGTCGTCGCGCCGATGAGCGTGAAGGGAGGCAGGTCGAGCGTCAGCGTGCGCGCAGCCGGGCCCTGGCCGACGACGATGTCGAGACGGAAGTCTTCCAGCGCCGGATAGAGGATCTCCTCGATCGAGCGGTTCAGGCGGTGGATCTCGTCGACGAAGAGCACGTCTCGCGGCTCGAGCGCGGTGAGGATCGCGGCGATGTCGCCCTTGCGCTCGAGGGCGGGGCCGGCGACCGTGCGGATGCCGACTCCGAGCTCCTCGTGGACGATGTACGCGAGGCTCGTCTTGCCGAGCCCCGGCGGGCCGGCGAGCAGGAGATGGTCGAGGGCGTCGCCGCGTCCCTGCGCCGCGGCGAGCGCGATCGACAACTGCTCCTTCACGCGCTCCTGCCCGACGAACTCGTCGAGCCGGCGCGGACGGAGCGTCTGCTCGATCTCGACCTCTTCCTCCTCGATCACCGGTGCGAGGAACGCGCTCATGCTGCTCTCTTCAACGCGGCGCGGACGCGCTCCTCTGCGGGCGCGTCGGGATCGGTGTCGGCGAGCGCGCGTTCCGCGTCGACGACCGTGTAGCCGAGCTCGACGAGCGCGTCGCGTGCGACGAGATGCGAGGCGGACGCGGGAGTCGTGACCTCCGGTGCGCCGGCGCCGAGCTTCTCCTTCAGCTCGAGCACGATGCGCTCCGCCGTCTTCTTGCCGATGCCGGGGATGGCCGTGAAGCGCGCGATGTCCTCGAGCACGATCGCGCGGCGCAGCTCGCCGGCGGGCGAGCCCGAGACGATCGCGAGCGCGACCTTCGGGCCGACGCCGTTCACAGTCAGGAGCTGCACGAAGAGCCCGCGCTCCTCGCGGTCGGCGAAGCCGTACAGCTGCAGCATGTCCTCGCGCACGTGGAGGTACGTCTCGACGACGACCTCCTCCGCCCCGTTTGCCTTGCGCACGGCGCTCGGCGTCGCGGCGACGAGGTAGCCGACGCCGTTCACGTCGAGGACGAGGCCCTCGGGCGTCGATGCGACCGCCTTTCCGCGCAGACGCGAGATCACATCAACCCGCCAACTTCAGAAGCGGCGGCGCGAGTGCATGACAGATCGCAACGGCGAGCGCGTCGGCGGCGTGATTCGGCCTCGGCAGCTCCTGCAGGCCGAGGATCGCCTTCACCATCCGCTGCACCTGCGACTTCTCGGCGCGCCCGTAGCCGCACACCGCCTGCTTCACACGCGCGGGCGCGTACTCGGCGCACGGAACGCCCGCGATGGCGGCCGCGACGAGCACGGCGCCGCGCGCCTGCCCGACGGAGAGCGCGGTGCGGGCGTCGACGCCGACGAACGACTCCTCGAGCGCGACCGCATCCGGCGCGTGCTCGGCGATGAGACCCGCCACGCCCTCGAAGATCGTCTTCAACCGGAGCTCCGGCCGCTCGCCGGCGGGCGTCGACCACCAGCCGTGCCCCATAGCCCTGAGGCGCCCGCCGCTTTCGTGGACGATCCCGTACCCGCACGCAGCCGTTCCTGGGTCGATTCCGACGACCTTCACGACAGGAGGTTAGGCGTGAGGTCGGACGACTCCTGCTTAGCCGGCCACTGCCTCCAGCACCCGCTCGGGGATGTCGAAGTTCGAGTAGACGTCCTGGACGTCGTCGTTCTCCTCGAGCTCGTCGATGAGCCGGAGGATCTTCTTCGCGTCGGCCTCGTCGGCCACCTCGACGGTCGTCTTCGGGATCATCGTCAGCTCGGCCGAATCGACCGTGAAGCCGGCCGACTCCACCGCCTGGCGCACGGCGGCCAACGACTCCGGACCGCACGTGACCTGGAACGTCGATCCGTCGCGCGCGACGTCCTCCGCCCCGCCTTCGGCGGCGGCGAGCGTCAGCTCGTCTTCATCCGCACCGTCGGCTTCCACCACGACGAGCCCCTGCCGCTCGAACTGCCACGCAACCGCGCCTGAGCCGCCGAGGTTGCCGTCGTTCCGCGTGAACACATGGCGCACCTCGCCGGCGGTGCGGTTGCGGTTGTCGGTCAGCGCCTCGACGATGATCGCCACGCCGCTCGGCCCGTAGCCCTCGTACACGACGCTCTCGAACGCGCTCGCGTCCGCGTCGGCGCCCGAGCCCTTCGCGATCGCACGGTCGATCGTGTCCTTCGGCATCGAGTACGAACGCGCCTTCTCGATGGCGTTCTGCAGCGCGAGGTTCGCGCCGGGGTCGGGGCCGCCGTCCTTCGCGGCGACGATCAGCGCACGCGTCAGCTTCGTGAAGAGCTGGCCGCGCTTCGCATCGGCGGCGCCCTTCTTGTGCTTGATCGTCGACCACTTGCTATGCCCGGACACGCGTCGCCTCCTCCACCTGCGCGAGGAACAGCTCGTGGATGCGCGTGTCGTCGGTCAGCTCGGGGTGGAACGCAGCGACGAGGATGCGCCCCTGCCGCGCAAGCACGGGATGCCCGTCGAGCTCCGCGAGCACCTCGACGTCGGGGCCCGCCTCCTCGATCCACGGCGCGCGGATGAACACGGCGCGCACGGGCTCGTCGCCGTGGCCGATGTCGAGGTCGGCCTCGAAGCTCCGCACCTGCCGCCCGAACGCGTTCCGCTGCACGCGGATGTCGGCGAGGCCGAGGTGATCGCGGTCGAGGAGGATCATCCCGGCGCACGTGCCGAAGATCGGTGCGTCGAAGCTGCGGAGCGCTTCGTCGATGCCGTACAAGCGCATGAGGCGGGTGATCGCCGTCGACTCGCCGCCCGGGATGATCAGCCCGTCGAGGCCGGCGAGCTGTTCCGGCAGACGCACCTCGACCGGCTCTGCGCCGAGACGCCTCAGAACCGCTGCGTGCTCACGGAAGTTCCCCTGCAGTGCGAGCACGCCGATGCGAAGCGGCTTGTCCACGCCGCCATTGTAGGTTCGGCTACGTGCTGCGCCGGCGAGCTGCGAGACCCAGCAGGACGAGCCAGAAGCCGAGACACGCGAATGCGACCGAGGGCGACCAGCCGCTGATCGACGGCACCGAGAACCCGAGCGGCCCGGTGCTCGTCTGCCCGAAGAGGTAGTGGATCGTCGCGCCGAGGAAGCCAAGCGCGCCCAAGACGGCCCAGGTCGAGCGCTTCGTCGCGTAGGCGACGAAGACGTAGACGAGCGCCGCGGCGGAGATGAGCGCCCAGTCGGTGTCGCTCGAGTGCCACCAGTGCAGGAGCGAGCCGCCGATCAGCGCACCCGCGGCGAGATGGAACCAGAACGCGCTCGGCTTGTCGCTCGCGCTGCCGGCGAGGAGATACGAGAGGCCGACGAGCAGCGTGACGACTGCCGTCCAGTTGCCTCCGTTCGAGACGAGGTCGGTGACGAAGAGCCACCAGACGACGACGGTGATCGCCGAGATGAACGGGAAGTTGAACCGCCTTCGATCGTCCCACGCGACGACGAGCACGAGCAGCAAGAGCGAGAGTCGCGCGACCGAGAAACCGGCGAACGGCGAGCCGCTCGTGCCGTGCAGCCAGCCGAACCACGTCCACAGCGCGGCGATGAACGCAGCCCACGCGATCACGGACGCGAACGCGAAGATGCCGGCCGCGATCCAGCGGCCGCGCGCCTTGAAGGCCTTCGCTATCGCGTAGAGCACGACGAGGATCAATGCCGCCCAGCCGGCGTATGCGGCGCTTCCGTACTGGCTCGACAGATAGCCGAGCGCGGCGAGCGCGCCGCCGAGGACCGTGAGCCCACCCGCGTAGAGCAGGAACGACGAGCTGGTCCAGGCCGGCTTGCTCACGTCACCGGAGATCATCTGCCCCGGCCCGGACGGACACGGCCTGGTGTCTGACCCCGCCTTACCAACCGCGCGTCTCGAGCAGCTCGCTCGGATCGAGCGTCTGCGTCGAGATGCCGACCATCGGCTCGCCGAGGCCGGCGGACACCCGCGCGAGGATCTCGGCGTCCTTGAAGTGCGTCGTCGCCTCGACGATCGCCTTCGCGCGGCGCTCCGGATCGCCGGACTTGAAGATCCCCGAGCCGACGAAGACACCGTCGGCGCCGAGCTGCATGCACAGCGCCGCGTCTGCGGGCGTCGCGATGCCGCCGGCGGTGAACGTCACGACGGGCAGCCGGCCGTGCTCGGCGACCCAGCGGACGAGCTCGTACGGCGCCTGCAGCTTCTTCGCCTCCGAATAGAGCTCCTCCTCGGCGAGCGAGGTGAGCTTGCGGATGTGCCCGAACACGGCGCGCATGTGCGTCACCGCGTTGACGATGTCGCCCGTTCCCGCCTCGCCCTTCGTGCGGATCATGGCCGCGCCCTCCGAGAGCCGCCGCAGCGCCTCGCCGAGATTCGTCGCGCCGCAGACGAACGGCACCGTGAACTTCCATTTGTCGACGTGATGCTCGAGGTCGGCGGGCGTCAGTACCTCCGACTCGTCGATGTAGTCGATCTCGAGCGCTTCGAGGATCTGCGCCTCGGCGAAATGACCGATCCGGCACTTCGCCATCACCGGGATGGTCACGGCCTCCTGGATCTCGCGGATCATCTCGGGGTCGGACATGCGCGCGACGCCGCCGTCGCGGCGGATGTCGGCGGGCACGCGCTCGAGCGCCATCACGGCGACCGCGCCCGACGCCTCGGCGATCTTCGCCTGCTCGGCGTCGACGACGTCCATGATCACGCCGCCCTTGAGCATCTCGGCGAGACCGCTCTTCACGCGCATCGTCCCGTACTCGGCCATGGCGAAAAGTCTATCTACCGCTTGAGGCAGCCGAGCGTGTCGCTCTGCAGCGTCGACGACGGCGTCACCGTCCAGACGATGACCGCGTTGCCCTGGGACGACATGACGTCCCGGATGTGCGGCCGCAGGTTCTTCGGCGCATGGCGCGTGTAGGCCTGCTCGGTCGCCGCCGCGCCGCCGGCGTCGGCGGCGAACGCGATGACGACGGTGTTGCCACCGCCGGGCGCATCCGCACGCAGGCCGCCGTGCACCGCGAAGGCGGCGATGAAGCCGATCTTGCTCGGATTCATCGTCACGGACGTGAAGCCCTTTTGCCCCAGGCACGTCGCGGTGGGGCCGGCCGTGTAGGCGCTCTTGCCCGAGCCGCCGCAGCCGGCGACGACGAGCACGAAGAGCCCTATGAGCACGAGCAGACGACGCACGCGGCGACTGTAGCCGTGCCAGCTGACGTAGCGATGCGAGAATCGACGCGTGGAGCCCTGGTCCCGGGATCTCGCCGGCCGCCTCGACGAGCACGCCTTCGAGAGCGCGGCGCTTCAGGGCAACCCGCTCGGCGATCCTCACGTGCGCCCGCTCTGGGCCTACGTGCCGCCGGGCGGCGAGCGCACGCGGCTCCCGTCCATCTATCTCATCCAGGGCATGACCGGCCAGCTCGACATGTGGCGGAACCGCTCGGCGTTCCGACCCACCGTGATCGAGCTCGTCGACCGGCTGTTTGCGGAGGAGGGCTGTCCGCCCGCAATCGTCGTCTTCGTCGACGCCTGGACGTCGTACGGGGGCTCTCAGTTCATCGACTCGACGGGAACGGGCAACTACCACACGTATCTCTGCGACGAGATCGTCCCGTTCGTGGACGCGAACTACACGACACTCGCCGACGCCGCACACCGGGGCATCAGTGGCAAATCGAGCGGCGGCTACGGCGCGATGGTGACGCCGATGCTTCGCCCCGACCTCTTCGGCGGCTTCGCGACGCACGCGGGCGACGCGCTCTTCGAGAACTGCTATCTCCCCGAGTTCCGCGACACGGCGCGCGCGTTGCGCGACCACTACGACTCCTCGTTCGAGAAGTACTGGGAGGAATTCCGCTCGCGTCCCGCGTTCTCGAAGCGTCACGACTACGCCGTCGTCAATACCTACGCGATGGCGGAGTGCTATTCACCCGGCGAGCTCCCATTCGACATCGAGACGGGCCGGCTCGTCCCCGAGGTGTGGGAGCGCTGGCTCGCATGGGACCCGGTGCGCATGGTCGACCGGCACGCCGATGCGCTACGGAGCCAGCGCGCGATCTACATCGACGCCGGCAAGAGCGACGAGTACTTCCTCGACCTCGGTGCGGAGGCGTTCCGGCAGGCACTCGCACAGATCGGCATCACCGATGTCTTCTTCGAGCTGTTCGACGCGACCCACATGTCGATCGAGTACCGCTACCCCCTCGCTCTGCGGTATCTCGCCGAGCGGTTGTCGTAGGCTGCGTGCCGCGGCACCGGAAAGTCGCCGCGCGCGATGCTCCCCTCCACCTGCGCGAGCACCTGGCCCCGGTACTGGGCCGTCGTGCGCCAGCGATGCCGCTCGTGATGCGCTCCGTACGTCACCGCCTCGATCGTCCAGGTGTTCGCGCGCAACGCCCGCAGCAGGGCTGACGGCAGCTTGCGCAGCGGCCGCATGGCCGGCCGCTCGAAGCGAAACGCGTAGATCTCCCAGTCCCGCCCGTCGGGGCCGGTCGTGCGCGCGGCGGGCCGGAAGACGCTCACCACTACATTGTCGCGTCGTGAACGGTCTCGAGGGGAAGCGGGTCGTCGTCACCGGCGGATCGAGCGGGATCGGTGCCGCGACCGTGGCGCGGTTCCGCGCAGAGGGCGCGGAGGTGATCAGCATCGCGCTCGACGGCGAGATCGAGTGCGACGTCGCCGACGCGACACAGGTCGAGCGCGCGTTCGAGCAGATCGGAGCAATCGACGTGCTCGTCGCGAACGCGGGCATCTCGATCCGCAAGCCGTTCCTCGAGATCACGGAAGACGGCTGGCGGCGCGTCCTCGACGTCAATCTCACGGGCGTGTTCCTCTGCGCGCAGCAGGCGGCGCGGAGGATGGATGACGGCGTCATCCTCATGACCGCGTCGACGAACGGGCTCTCCGGGCATCCGTTCTACGCCGACTACAACGCGTCGAAGGCCGGCGTGATCTTGCTCGCGAAGACGATGGCGCGCGAGCTCGCGCCGAAGATCCGCGTCAACGCAGTTTGTCCCGGCTATGTCTTGACTCCGATGCAGCGCGCGGAGTACACGGACGAGATGCTTGCCGACGTCAACGCCGGAATCCCGCTCGGCCGCCATGCGGAGCCCGAGGAGATCGCCGCGCTCTTCGCCTTCCTCGCGAGCGACGACGCCCGCTACATCACCGGTACCGTGCTCGCGATCGACGGCGGCGAGACTGCATGATGCTTAGGCGGTCTTGAGGCCGACGGGACAGGCGACGCCGGTGCCTCCGAGCCCGCAATAGCCGTTCGGAACTTTCGCGAGGTACTGCTGGTGGTAGTCCTCGGCGTAGTAGAACGGGCCGACCGCGGCGAGCTCGGTCGTGATTCCGTCGTACCCGGCGCCCTTGAGCTCCTGCTCATACGTCGCCCGCGACGCCTCCGCGGCCTCGCGCTGCGCGTCGCTCGTCCAGTAGATCGCCGACCGGTACTGCGTGCCTTGGTCGTTGCCCTGGCGCATTCCCTGCGTCGGGTCGTGGCCCTCCCAGAAGAGCTTCAGCAGCTCCTCGTAGCTCGTCTGCCGCGGATCGAAGACGACGAGCACGGCCTCGGTGTGACCGGTGCGTCCCGAGCAGACTTCCTCGTACGTCGGGTTCGGCGTGAAGCCGCCGGCGTAACCGACGGCGGTCGTGTACACGCCAGATGCGCGCCAGAAGATCCGCTCCGCGCCCCAGAAGCAGCCGAGGCCGAAGACAGCGCGCTCGAGGCCGTCCGGGAACGGCGGCGCGATGGGAGTGCCGAGAACCTCGTGCTTGTCAGGCAGCGGCATCGGCTCGTCGCGGCCGGGCAGCGCGTCGGCTGCGGTGACCATTTGGGTGGGTTTCGTAAAGAGGAACACGTTTACAGGGTACGGATGGTTTGCTTTCTGCGTCGAGCGCGCATGGCCCTGATGGGTACTACCAAGGGGGTCATCGTGAGCACACGCATCGCCAGCATCGCAGCAGCCTGCCTCGTCGCGACCGCAGTCATCGCTTCCGGGGCAGGCGCAGTGCAGAGATCAGCCCCGTTCCTCGCCGGGATCAACGACGAGGCATTCACGCTGTACGGCGATCCGGCGACTGCGTTCGACACGCTGCAGACGCTGCACGCTCAAGTGCTGCGCGTGAACCTGTACTGGGGCGGCAACAAGTTCGCCGTCGCGAACAAGAAGCCCGCGAAGGCAGCCGATCCGGGCGACTCGGCGTACAACTGGTCGCTGTACGACCGCCTCGACCGGTATGCGGCGAACTCAGGCGTCAAGCTTCTCCTGTCGATCGTCGGTACGCCGTCGTGGGCGAACCGCAACGCCGGCAAGAACCGTGCGCCTGCGAGCTTCGCGACGTTGCAGACGTTCGCGGAGGCGGCCGCCAAGCGATACAGCGGGACGTACATCCCACCGGCATCCCAGCAAGATCCCACGCTCGCCGGCCCGACCGAGCCGCTGCCGGCGATCAAGATGTGGACGGCGTGGAACGAACCGAACAACCCGGTGTTCCTCGTCCCGCAGTACAAGAAGGTCCACGGGAAGTGGATCGTCTACAGCGCGTACAACTATGCGCGCATCTGCAACGCGGTCTACGCCGGCATCCACACGGTCCCGGGCGAGAAGGTCGCGTGCGGCGTGACCGATCCGAAGGGCAACGACTTCGCCGGGTCGAGCCGCGCATCTGTCGACCCGCTCTCGTTCCTCATCGCGGCGCACGGATACGGGATGAAGAAGTTCGACGTCTACGCGCACAACCCGTATGCGTCGGCCGGCAGCGAACCGCCGCGCTTCGTGCCCAACGGGAAGTTCAAGCGCCGGACGCAGCTCGGCAATATCGGGCAGCTGCTGTCGCTCATCAGCAAGTACTACGGGCCGAAGCACCTGTGGATCACCGAGTACGGCTACCAGACGAACCCGCCCGACCACACGCTCATGGGGACGAGCTGGTCGAACCAGGCGCGCTACCTGAAGCAGGCCTATGCGATCGCGCGCGCGAACCCGCGCATCGACATGCTGCTCTGGTTCCTCGTGCGCGACCAGCCGAACATCAGCGGCTGGCAGTCGGGGCTCGAGACGATCACCGGCGTGCACAAGCCGGCGTGGAACGCGTTCGCCGAGCTACAGCACTGAGCGACAAGCCACGGAGGCCGCGCCCTCGCGGCGCGGCCTCCCCTATCCCTGCCGTTCGGCGTCGCTGTCCTGGCTTTGCGAGTGGGCCCGCTTGGACTCGAACCAAGGACCAACGGATTATGAGTCCGCTGCTCTAACCAGCTGAGCTACGGGCCCGCGCGTTTATTCAAGCCACATATAGGCCAGAAGGTAGCTCGAAATCGGGGTGTGCGTACCAGACGACGTACGGTATGCTCGCTCGACGAGGAAGGAGGCCATGGTTGGCATCTTTGCAGGCCCGGCACGTGCGTAGCTGCAAGCTCGGCCGTCCCTGGACGACGTTCGCTCAGGCGACGAAGCAGAAGGGCTGCACCTGCACGCCGCTCTACCACGTCGTCCTTCGCCACGAGGGCCGGTTTGTCCGCGAGCCGGTCGGCCACAACCGCAAGGAGGCCGAGCGAGCGCTCGATGCTCGCCGTGGCGATCTCGCCCGTCGCGCCTTTCGCGTCGTCGAGGACATTCGCTTCGACGAGTGGGCGGACCGGTGGATCGCAGGGCACACGGGCAAGGCGAACACGCGCCGGGTCTACGAGGACACGTTGGTCTACGCGAAGCACACGTTCGGCTCGGCGAAGGTGCGCGATCTCGACGCCGGGGACGTCCGCCGCTTCCTCGACGACGTCCGCGCGGCGACGCTCGCTCGACGCAGCCGCAGGCTCAAAGCGGGCGATCCGCCTCCGGCGCCCGCGTCGCCGGCGTCGCTTGCGAAGCATCTACGCCAACTCGGCGCTTGCCTGCAGGCGGCGGTCGCGGAGGGGTACGCCACTGAGAACGCGGTTCGGCGCTTGCACAAGACTGCGCGGCCGAAGGTGGCGAGGAGCCGGCCCGCCTACTACACCGACGCCGAGCTGGCGCGGTTGTGGCCGGAGCTCGCCAAGCGACCGCTGATGCTCCACCTCTGCAAGACGGCGGTTGGAACGGGGCTGCGGATCGGCGAGCTGGCTGCGCTCCGCTGGTCCGATGTCGATCTGCTCGAACGCGAGGTGCATGTCGCGCGGACGTACGTCGACGGCTTCGGCGAGCAGACGACGAAGAGCAACGAGCCGCGCACGGTCGACTTGACGCCGCCGGCTGCAGCGGTGCTCGAGCAGTGGTTCAAGCTTTCGGGCGGCGCCGGCCTCGTGTTCGAGCGCGAAGGCGGCGGCTATCTCACATCGGGCTACGTGACGAGGGGCGCTCTGTATCCGGCGCTCGATCGGGCCGGGAT
>DATGEH010000038.1:0-9971 GCA_035310325.1 Gaiellaceae bacterium | reverse complement strand
CGAGATCCTCCTCGAGGGGATGCCGATCTCGATCTACGGCGGTGGCTGAACCGCTGGACGACGAACGGCCGCCGATCTGCCCCGTGTGCGGCGTGACGATGCTCCCCGCCGCGCTCAGTGCCCGCGAAGACGGCGACGGCGACTGGATCTGCGTGGAGTGCGAAGAGACGGGAGAAGCGAGCTAGCGGTTCCGCTCCCAGACGATCCGCAGGCCCTCGAGCGTGAGGAACGGATCGACCTTCGAGATCGTCTTCGAGTGCGGCGCGATCAGCTCGACGAGCCCGCCGGTTCCGATCGCCGTCGCGTCCGGCGCGCCCAGCTCTCCGCGGATCGCCTCGACGATCCCGTCGACCTGGCCGGCGAAGCCGTAGACGACGCCGGACTGCAGCGCCGTGGCGGTCGACTTGCCGATCACCGCCGGGGGCTCGACGAAGTCGACCTTCACGAGCCGCGCGGCGCGCTCGAACAGCGCGTCCATCGAGGTCTCGATCCCCGGAGCGAGCACGCCTCCGACGTATTCGCCCGCCGGCGAGACGACGTCGAAGTTCGTCGACGTGCCGAAGTCGACGACGATCGCGGGCGCGCCGTAGCGCTCCTTCGCCGCGACCGCGTTGACGATGCGGTCCGGCCCGATCTCATTCGGCGCATCGTGCTGGATCGCGATGCCGGTCTTCACGCCGGGGCCGACGACGAGTAGCGGGGCCTTCGCCCACCGTTCGGCCACGAGCTCGTACTCGCGGATGAGGCTCGGCACCGTCGACGACAGCGCGATCCCGTCGATCGTGGCCAAGTCGAAGAAATCTGCGAGCAGCGCTCCGAGCTCGTCGCCGGTGCGGTGCGTCTCGGTCGCGATGCGCCAGCGCTCGCCGAGCTCTTCGCCCTCGTAGAGGCCGAAGACGGTCTGCGTGTTCCCGACGTCGACCGCGAGCAGCATCGCGGCGCGAGCCTAGCTGGGAGCTAGATGTCCTCGTCGCGAGGCGAGGGCTCGCCGATGCGTTCCGCGAGCGCCTCGGGCGTCAGCGTCGGCTCGTCGCCCTCGCCGCGCAGCTCCTCGATCGTCACGTCGCCGGACGTGAAGATCTCGGTGCGCGGGATCATCCGCGTCGGCCGGTTCTTGTCCCAGACCCACACGTCCTCGAGCGTGAGATGGAAGAACGGGTACGCCGACTGCGGCACGTACGTCCGCTCGAGCTTGTTGCAGAGATAGGTCGCGTCCTGCGTCAGGACGCAGAAGCGGAACAGGCTGAAGACCGCCTGGTACTCCTTCTTCAGCCTGAGCTCGAGGTCGGCCTCGTAGTCGTCGAGATCGTCGAGGTGGGACATCCGAGGGTCAGTGTACCCGGGCGAGGAGGGCCTGGACCGGCCCTTTTCCAGGCACTTCCAGTCCCGGCGCGACCTCCGCGAGGGGCTCCAGCGCGAAGGACCGTTCGTGCAGCCTCGGATGCGGGACGCGCAGTCCCGGCTCGTCGATCTCGGCGTCTCCGTACACGAGGAGGTCGAGATCGAGCGTTCTCGGGCCCTGCGGCTCGACGCCCTCGCGCACACGGCCGAACCGCTGCTCGAGGGCGAGCAGGACGTCGAGGAGCTCTCGCGGACCGAGGCTGGTCTCGAGCGCAACCGCGCCGTTCAAGAAGCGCGGCTGGTCGACGTTGCCGACCGGGGCGGTGTCGATCAGCCGCGAGACGGCGACGACGCTGATGCCCGGCGTCGCGGCGAGTCCGTCGACGGCCGCGCGCAGCGCGCCCTCGCGGTCACCGAGGTTGGAGCCGAGCGCGACATAGGCCGCAACCACGGCGCGAGGGTACGCTCTTCTCCCCCCTTGCGCCGCTTCCTCATCGTCCTGATCGCGGCGCTCTGCAGCAGCGGCGTCGCAGACGGCGCGACCGCTCCCGACTGGTGGGCGCACGACGTCGGCGCCGACCAGGTGACTCCGCCCGGGCCCGGCGTGCCGATCGCGATCGTCGACAGCGGCGTCGACCCGACGCTGCCGCTCTTCGCCGGCCGCGCGCACACGACGTTTCTCAACGACCAGACCGCCGCTGGGCCGTCCGAATACCACGGGACCGCCGTCGCTTCCGTCGCCTTGAGCGTCTACCCCCAGGCCGAGCTCGAGAGCTGGGACGCCAGCCCGTCTGGCGTCATCCTCGACTTCACCGCCGCGGCCGGCATCTCACGCGTGGCCGAACATTGCCCCGCCGTCATCAACCTGAGCTTCGGCAGCGCGAACGTCGACCCGATACTCGACGGCGCCGTGCTCGAGGCCGTGCACAACGGCTGCCTCGTCGTCGCGGCCGCCGGCAACGGAGGGCTGAGCGGCAGCCCGACGACCTTCCCCGCCTCGGATCCGCACGTGCTCACAGTCGGCGCGAGCGACGAGAACGACCTCGTGGCCGGGTTCTCGACCGCGGAGCCCGGGATGGATCTGATCGCGCCCGGCGTTGCGGTCTCCGCTGCGGTGCCGTTCTCGCACGACCCGAGCGGGACGAGCACGGGCTTGGCCGGAACGAGCTTCTCCGCCCCGATCGTCGCCGCCGCGGCGGCATGGGTATGGACGCAACGGCCGACGCTCGATGCCTCGCAGATCTTCGCGTTGCTCCGGGCGACGGCTCGCGACATCGGCCCGCCCGGCTTCGACGTCGGTTCGGGCTATGGAATCGTGAACATCCCTGCCGCGCTCACTGCACCGGCCCCGGCGCGCGATCCGCAGGAGCCGAACGACGACATCGACCAGGTGAAGCCGGGCGCTCGCTTCACCGACGGCCGTCCCGCGCTCACCTCCCCCACGCACGTCGCGAACGGAATCTCGGCGAGCCTCGACCAGGTCGACGATCCGCGGGACATCTATCGCGTGTGGGTGCCTCCGCATCGGGTCGTCCGCGCCAAGGTGATCATGGACGGAACCGCGGTCGCGCGCATCTGGGGCCCCGACACCGTCAGCGTGTCGGAGAACATCCTGCTGCGGCGCCGCGACCTGAAGGGGCAGTCGATCCGCGGCGGGGCCAAAGGATCGATCGCCTACGTCGAGGTGCTGCTCACCGGAGCGAGCGCGACGTCGCGTTACATCCTGAGCGTCACGGCCTCGAAACGCTGACACCCGCAGAGCCTTCGAGCCCGGCCGGACGAACGGCGGGCTTCGTCACGCGCACGACTGCGCGCTCGGCCCCGAAACGCTCGAGCAGCGCGTCGGCGATCGCAGTCGCGAGCGCTTCGAGCAGGTCGTACGTGTGCGCGTCGGAGACTTCCTGCACGGTGCGCGCGACCTCGCGGTAGTCGGCCGCGTCTTCGAGCCGGTCGGATGCACCGCGGTCGCCGACGTCGAGATCCACGTCGAACAGGAAGTCCTGTCCGTTCGCACGCTCCGACGGATTGACGCCGTGATAGCCGAAGATCCTCACCCCGCGCAGCTCGACGGTGATCATCAGAGGCGCCGACTCGGCGGCGCCGACCAGGAGAGGAAGCGCCGATTCATTCGGCGCTTCCGATGAGCGCTCGCGCAACGGTCAGCGCCTCGACGTGCTCGCGCACATCGTGGACGCGCAGGATCGTCGCACCGCGCTCGTACGCGGCGAGAGCGGCTGCGACGCTGGCGCTGACGAGATCGGTCGCGCCGGTGAGGCGCGCGAGCGTGCTCTTGCGCGAGAAGCCGATCACGACCGGGCGCCCGAGTGCGAGCAGGAGGTCGAGCCTGCGCACGAGCTCGAGGTTGTGCTCGACCGTCTTGCCGAAGCCGATTCCCGGATCGATGCAGATGCGCTCCTCCCGAACGCCGTGGGCGACGGCGAACGCGAGGCGCTCCTCGAGGAACGCGGCGACCTCGCTCGCGACGTCGTCGTAGCGCGGATCCTTCTGCATCGTGCGCGGCTCGCCCTGCATGTGCATGAGGCAGAGGTACACGCCTGAATCGGCGACGACGCCGGCGAGCTCGGGATCGCCGCGGAGCGCGGTGACGTCGTTCACGAGCTCGGCCCCGAGCTCGAGCGCGCGCCGAGCGACTTCGGCCTTGGCCGTGTCGATCGAGACGGGGATTTCGCCGCCGAGCCGCTCGAGCACCGGCACGACGCGCGCGAGCTCCTCCTCGACGCTCACGCCCTCCGAGCCGGGCCGCGTCGACTCGCCGCCGACGTCGACGATCGCCGCTCCCTCCTCCACCATGCGCCGCGCCGCTAACGCAGCAATGTCGGGGTCGAGGTGCACGCCACCGTCCGAGAACGAGTCGGGCGTGACGTTGACGACGCCCATCACGGACGGGCGCGGGAAGCGCTCTTCGATCGGGGGCATACGCAGATGTTTGCACGAAGCGGTCACGCATCCGGCACGCGCCACTTTCGACGATAGGGATGTGAAGAAACGTCCCCGAGGTAGCTCAACTGGTAGAGCGCGTGATCGTCACTCACGAAGATGCCGGTTCGAATCCGGCCCTCGGGGCGCCTCTTCATGGCATACTCGGCGCGAGTGACGATCGCGTGAGTTGAGTTGCCTGAAGGCCCGCTTCGGCGGGCCTTCCGCTTTCAGCGAACTCTTAGGACTTGGCCGGATCGGGCGGCGGCTGCATCGTCGCGCCCGGGAGCGGGAACGGCCGTGTCCGCGGCTTGCGCGCGCGCTTGGGCTCCTCCGCCGGCTTCGGCGCCTCGGCAGCGGGAAGCTCTTCGGGGAACACCGATGCCTCGTCCTCGCCGGCGAGCAACCGCTCGAACTGATCCTTGTCGATCGTCTCGCGCTCGATGAGGATCTGCGAGATCCGGTGCAGCTCCTCCATGTGCTCGCGCAGGACGGCGAGCGCGAGCTCGTGCCCCTCTTCGATGACGCGGCGAATCTCGTCGTCGATCTCGCGCGCGATCTCCTCGGAGTAGTCGGCCTCCTGGCCGTAGTCGCGGCCGAGGAACGGCATGTCGTGCGCGCGGCCGAGCACCCGCGGGCCGAGCTTCTCGCTCATCCCGAAGCGCATGATCATCGACTTCGCGGTCTGGGTGACCTTCTCGAGATCGTTCGCGGCCCCGGTCGTCACCTCGTGGAAGACGATCTCCTCCGCGGCGCGGCCGCCGAGCGTCATGCCCATCTGGTGCATGAGCGCGGTGCGCGTCGTGAGATAGCGATCCTCGGTCGGCAGCGAGATCGTCAGGCCGAGCGCCTGGCCGCGGGACACGATGGTGATCTTGTGCACCGGGTCAGTGTGCTCGAGGAAGTGACCGACGAGCGCGTGCCCCATCTCGTGGTACGCGGTGATCTTGCGCTCGTGCTCGGAGAGCAGCCGCGCCTTCTTCTCGGGTCCGGCGATCACGCGCATGATTCCCTCCTCGAGCTCCTCCTGCTCGACGATCTTCTTCCCTCGGCGCGCCGCGAGCAGCGCAGCCTCGTTGACGAGATTCGCCAGGTCGGCGCCCGTGAATCCGGGCGTGCCGGCTGCGAGCGTGCTGAGGTCGATCTCGGGCGCGAGCGGCTTGCCCTTCGTGTGCACCTCGAGGATCCGCTGGCGGCCGACGCGGTCCGGGCGGTCGACGACGATCTGCCGGTCGAAGCGGCCAGGGCGCAGCAGCGCCGGGTCGAGGATGTCGGGCCGGTTCGTCGCAGCGATGAGGATGATGTTGTCCTTCATCTCGAAGCCGTCCATCTCGACGAGCAGCTGGTTCAGCGTCTGCTCGCGCTCGTCGTGACCGCCGCCGAGGCCGGCGCCGCGATGGCGGCCGACCGCGTCGATCTCGTCCATGAACACGATGCACGGCGCGGCCTGCTTGGCCTGCTCGAAGAGATCGCGCACGCGCGACGCGCCGACGCCGACGAACATCTCGACGAAGTCGGAACCGGAGATGGAGAAGAACGGCACGCCGGCTTCGCCGGCGACCGCGCGCGCGAGCAGCGTCTTGCCGGTGCCCGGAGGCCCGTACAGCAGAACGCCCTTGGGAATGCGCGCGCCGAGCGCCTGGAACTTCTTCGGGTTCTCGAGGAACTCCTTGATCTCCTGCAGCTCCTCGACGGCCTCGTCGACGCCGGCGACGTCCTTGAAGCCGATCTTCGGCGCGTCGGGCGTCATGCGCTTCGCGCGCGACTTGCCGAAGCTCATCACCTTCGAACCGCCGCCCTGCACCTGGTTCATGAGGAAGATCCAGAAGCCGAACAGCAGGACGAACGGGAGCAGGCTCGTGAGGATCGACCACCACGGAGACGAGCCGATGCCCTTCGAGTCGAACTGAATGTTGTTCTTCTGCAGGAGGTTCTGGAACTCGATCTGCGACTGATCGGTCGGGTAGTGCACGACGACCTTCTTGCCGCTGATGAGCGTCGCCGAGATCTCCTGCTTCGACGGGGCGAACGTCACCGCCTCAACCGGGGTCGGCTGCGCCTGGACCTGCTGGATCAGGTCGGAGTAGGTCTCCTTCGTCTGCTTCGTGCCGTGCGTGCCCAGCGTCTGCAAGGCCAGCCAGACGAGCGCTGCGATGATGATCAGCGGGAAGAGCGCGCTTCGGAAGAACCTATTCACAGGGATTCTCAGGTGAGGGTACCAGCGGCCTACTGGTTGAAACCGGCTTTCGCCGGGCCTGGCTACGTCCCTGCGGGAATCAGAGCCGGGTCGAGCACGCCCACGTACGGGAGATTGCGGTAACGCTCGCCGAAATCGAGCCCGTAGCCGATGACGAACCGGTTCGGGATCTCGAAGCCGACGTACCGCACCGGAACCTCGATCTCGCGACGCTCGGGCTTCGTCATGAGGGCGCAGATCTCGAGGCTCGCGGGCTCTCGCGCCTCGAGATTGCGCATGAGATACGACAGCGTCAATCCGGAGTCGATGATGTCCTCGACGACGAGCACGTCGCGACCGTCGATGTTGATGTCGAGGTCCTTGAGGATGCGGACGACGCCGGACGAGTCCGTTCCCTCGCCGTAGCTCGAGATCGCCATGAAGTCGATCTCGCACGGAATGGTGAGGTTGCGCATGAGGTCGGCCATGAAGAAGACCGCGCCCTTGAGCACGCCGACAAGCAGCAGGTCGCGTCCGGCGTAGTCGGCGGAGATCTCCTCGCCGAGCTCGGCGATGCGGCGCTGGAGCGCGTCCTCCTCGATGAGGACGTCGACGACAGCCGCTTCGAGATCAGTCGCGCTCACGCGCGCTCCTCGCCGGCGTCGGCTCCCGCCGCGCGAAGCGCGGCTTCGCCGACGCCTGACGCCGCTCGCTGCAGGATGCGGCGCTCGCGTCGCTTGGTCGTACTGAACGTACTGCCCTGCGCTCCGCTCGCTTGCCTCCTTTGCGAGCGACGTCCGAGAAACGCGCGACTCATGCGCGCTCCACGGAGACGTCAGGATGCGCGACGAGCCCAGGAACGGCGACGACCTCGTCCCCGCGCACGACGAGCGGCCAGGCCTCTCGGTCGGAACGGGGGATCTTGGCGTCGACGAACACGTCCTGGATCTTCTTGGTCCTCCCGGCGAGCCGGTCGCCCGGCCTCCAGCCTCGTACCTTAAGCCCTGCCAGATCCGAGCGGATGCGCCACTCGCCCCACCTCACCTCGCCGTCGAGGTCCACCGGGCCGCGCTCGAGCCAGAGGCGGTCGTACTCGCGCACGGCCTGCACGCCGCCGCCGAGATCGACGCGCTTCGAGCCTTCCGGAGACGCGAGCAGCTCGGCGAGCTCCGGCGTCAGCGTCGCGCGCACGTCGAGCGCGCGCAGGATGTTCTCGTCCGCGGCCAGGTGCAGCCGGCGCAGCAGCGGCAGGATCTCGTCGCGGATGAGCCCGCGCTTCGTGTCGGCGTTGCTCGGATCGACGCGATAGGCGACGCCTTCGGCGCGGCAGTACTCCTCCGTCTCCGTCCGCCACACGGTGAGCAGCGGATGCACGACGCCGTCGTCGCGGCGCGGCTCGATGCCGGTCGCACTGCCGCGCGACGCGAGCCGGTACAGGATCGTCTCGACCTGGTCCGACGCCGTGTGGCCGGTAGCCCGAAGGCGGTCGGCCGCAACCGAGTACCGCTGCTCGCGCAGCTCCGCCTCGGTGAGGCCGCGGCCGTCCAGCTTGACCACCTCGGCGCCGAGCGCAGCACAGAAGCGCGCGTCCTCGTCTGAATCAGCGCCGCGCAGCTTGTGATTCACGTGCAGGGCGCTGACCTGGTAGCCGAGGGCGCCCAGTGCATGCCACAGACACCTCGAGTCGGCGCCGCCCGAGACGAGACAGCACACGTCGCCGCCCGGCGGAATCAGCTCGTGCCGGCGAACGTGCTCCTCGATGCGCGCCCGGACGTCCAGGCCGTCATCGTAGGGCGTACCTCGCGATGACGACCTGGCCCGTCGGTCGATACTCGATCGGGGTCAGCGACTTCGTCTCCGCCTCGTCCGCGAAGAGCTTCTTCCCGGAGCCGAGCACGATCGGGAAGATGATCAAGTTGAGCTCGTCCACGAGGTCGAGCGCGAAGAGCGACTGCGCGAGCTGCGCACTGCCGGCGAGCAGAATGTCGCCCTCGTACCGCTCCTTCAGCGCAGGGACCTCCTGCTCGAGGTTGCCGTGGATGACGGTCGAGTTCTCCCATTCGGGGTTCTCGAGCGTCGTCGAGACGACCACTTTCGGCATCGTGTTCATCTTCACGCCGAACTCGCCGGTGCCCTCCATGGTCGGCCACGCCGCGGCGAAGCCCTCGTAGGTGATGCGGCCGAGCAGCTGCGCGTCACTGCGCATGAGCTCCTCGTTCTTGAAGAGGTAGCCGTCGCCGAGGTCGAACTTGAACGTCCAGCCGGCTTGCGGATGGTCGCCGCCGCCCGGCGAGTCGATGACGCCGTCGAGGGAGATGAATTCGGTTACGACGAGCTTGCCCATCTCGAGTCCTTTCTCCGTGTGCTTCTTGGACGGGTCGCGACTTCGAAGTTCATCGCTACCAGGTGGGAGCGGCGCACCAGTCCTCGAGCACTGCGAGCGCACGCTCGAGCCCGGCCGCGTCGAGGCGATAGGCGTGCGCGTACTCGATCGGCCGGTTCATGCGCGCGGCGGGCGGCTCGCCGTCGAGCGCAAGGAGGGCGTAGGCGATCGGCAGCGCGTGCGTCACGACGAGGATCGCGCGCTCCGGCCGCTCGAGCACCCGGCGGTACGCGGCGGCGTAACGCCGCACTGCGGCAACCCTGCTCTCCCCGCCGCCCGGCGCGTCCTCCTCCGACCCCGCCGCCCACGCCCACTTTCGGTACTCCTCGAGCGGGACGCCCTCGAAGCTGCCGGCGCGCGGATCGTTCAGCTCGGGCCACGCCTCCGTCCGCACATCGCGTCCGGCGAGTGCGAGCGCTGCAGTTACACGCGTGCGCGCGAGTACAGAGGTGAGGCAGAGATCGAGCGGCTCGTCCGCGAGCTCCCGTCCGAGCGCGCGCGCCTGCTCTTCGCCGGCTTCGGTGAGGCCGACGGCGACGGCGGCGTCGCCGTTGAGGAGCCCTTGGACGCTGTACTCCGACTCGCCGTGCCGCGCGAGGATCAGCCGCTCCACGCGGCCGAGATTACTTCGGCGCACAGGCGATGGTGCCGGCGCGCGCGGCGGCGAGCACCTGCTGGTACGCCGTGAACGCCAGCTTCGGGGTCCAGTCCGGATGGAGCAGTCCCGACTGCCAGCCGCCGAGGTCGGTCTCGTCGCGCAGCTCGAAGTTGAAGAAGCCGCCGACGGCGGGCTGGCAGTACGCGAGCTGAACCGCGGCGGTCAGGAGCGTCGCCTGTGCGCTCTCGGTGACCGCATGCTTGTCCGTCTCGGTGCCGGTGTACAGCGCGAGTGCGGTGGCGGGCGTCGCCTGGAAGCCGTCCTCGAGGTACCAGATCGTGACTCCGCCCTCGCCCGGGACGGGCTGCCCGGTTCCGTCGAAGGCTTTGCGCAGCCTCGAGAGCAGGGCGGTCAGGTCGCCCTCGTCGAACGACCCGTTCGTGTGGTGCTTGCTCGGCGACTCGCCGGAAGTGTCGGGGTACGCGTTGTGTCCGACCGTGTCGAAGATCGGCAGGATGCGATGGCTCGCGCGATAC
>DATGEH010000037.1:0-2521 GCA_035310325.1 Gaiellaceae bacterium | reverse complement strand
TTGGCCCTGACGAGCACCTTCAGCTCCTGGTTGTGCCGCTTCGAATTCGTGACTGCGACGAGCCGCCCCCCAGACCTCAACACACGCGCGATCTCGGCGAGGCCGCGGTCGAGATCGGTGACGTGGTAGAGCATCCAGGCGGCGACGACGACGTCGAACGACTCGTGCTCGAACGGAAGGTTCTGCACGTCGCCGACTCGCGCGTCGACGCCGCGTGCACGCGTGAGCTCGACCATGCGCTCGGACTGGTCGATCGCGACGACCTCGGCGCCCGTCTCCCGCGCGATCCAGTCCGCCGTTTCGCCGCGCCCCGGACCGACCTCGAGCACGCGCCGCGGCGACACCTCGGCGACTGCCTCGCGGCACATCGCAACCGGATCCGGACCGGTCGCATCCGCCCATGCACCGGCGCGCACGGCGAAGCGCGACTCGTCCTCGTACTCGCGGCGCACGGCCCGCGGATCATTCAGCGAGCTCACGGAGTGAGAAACGGCGTGCCTGGGATGCCCTTGCCCGGCGCCTTGCCCTTGAACCACGCGTTTACCGTCGCGCCGACGTCGGCGAACTCGCCCTCGTGGATCTTTCCGGCAGCGTTGCGTCCCGCGACATAGGCGAGCAGCAAAGCGTGCTCCCGCGAATGGTCGGTCGACGGCGTCGTCGGGTCGCAGCCGTGATCCGACGTGAGGACGAGGAGATCGCCGGGCCGTAACGCCTCGAGCAGGTCGGGCAGCCTGCGGTCGAAATCCTGCAGGCAGCGGTGGAAGTTCACCGGATCGTTGCGGTGCCCCCAGAGCATGTCGGTCTCGACGAGGTTCACGAAGACGAAGCCTTCCTCGAGCTCCTGCAGCAGCTTCTCGGTCTGCTGGATGCCTTCGATGTTCGACTTCGTCGGATGCGACTCGTCGATGTCGCAGCCCGCGAAGATGTCGCTGATCTTGCCGACGCCATGGACCGTCGCACCGGTGTCGCGCACGAGCGATAGATAGTTCGGGCGCTTCGGCTCGAGCGAGAAGTCATGGCGGTTCGGCGTGCGCGTGTACGCGCCCGGCGTGCCGACGAACGGCCGCGCGATGACGCGGCCGACAGCATGCTTGCCCGTGAGGATGCCGCGCGCGATCTTGGACGCCTCGTACAGCTCCTCGAGCGGCACCGTCTCCTCGTGCGCGGCGATCTGGAAGACGGAGTCGGCGGAGGTGTAGACGATCCACTTCCCCGTCTTCTGGTGCTCTTCGCCCAGCTCCTGGATGATCTCCGTTCCCGACGCGGGCTTGTTGCCGATGACGCCGCGGCCGGTCGCATGCATGAACGGATCGATCACGTCGTGCGGGAAGCCGTGCGGATACGTCGGGAACGGCGTCGCGGTGACGACGCCCATCATCTCCCAGTGGCCCGTCGTCGTGTCTTTGCCCTTCGAGCGCTCGACGAGCCGGCCCGCGACGGCCGGTGCGCCGGGTTGTGGCGGGCAGCCCTCGAGCGGCTCGACGTTCCCGAGGCCGAGCGCTTCCATGTTCGGGAGGTCGAGGCCGCCGACCGCCTTCGCGACATTTCCGAGCGTGTCCGAGCCGACATCGCCGTACTGGTCGGCGTCCGGCAGCTCTCCGGCTCCGACGGCATCGAGGACGATCACGCAGGCCCGAGGCATCGGGCTATTCTAGGTTCGCCGTGTCGACCGTCCTCGGGCTCATCGCGTTCGTCGTGTTCATCGCCTGCGTCGTAGCAGTGGCGGCGGGGATCACGTGGGCGGTCGTCCGCTTCAGCCCGAAGAAGAAGCCGGACCCGGCCCCGAAGACCTAAAGAGGCACGTCCGGGTGTCTGACCCCGGCCGTCGCCCTACGCAGGCGTAAGCGGCAGCACGTCCTCGAGCGGCGTGAAGTCGAGGTCGTGCGCGTCGGCGACCGCTTCGTACGTGATCTTGCCGTCGAGCACGTTCACGCCGCGCGCGAGCGAGCGGTCGCGCGCGACCGCGCGCGCGAGGCCATGGTCAGCGATCGCCTCGACGTAGGGAAGCGTCGCGTTCGTCAGCGCCTTCGTCGACGTGATCGGCACGCCGCCGGGCATATTCGCGACGCAGTAGTGCGTGATGCCGTCGACGACGTACACCGGATCGGAGTGCGTGGTCGGATGCGCGGTCTCGACGCAGCCGCCTTGGTCGATCGCGACGTCGACGATGACCGCGTTCGGCTTCATCTCCGCGAGCATCGCGCGCGTCACGAGCTTGGGCGCTACGGCTCCGGGGATGAGCACGGCGCCGATCACGAGGTCGGCCTCGGTGATCGACGACTCGATCTGCAGCGTCGACGACATGACGAGGCTGACGCGGCCGGAGAGGATCTCGTCGAGGTGGCGCATACGGTCGATCGAGCGTTCGAGGATCGTCACCTGGGCGCCGAGCCCGAGCGCGATGATCGCCGCGTTGTAGCCGACGATCCCGCCGCCGAGGACGAGCACGCGGCCCGGCGCAACTCCGGGCACGCCGCCGAGCAGCAGCCCACGCCCGCCGAGCGGCTTCTCGAGGAAGTAC
>DATGEH010000036.1:0-4008 GCA_035310325.1 Gaiellaceae bacterium | reverse complement strand
TTCATCACCCCCGCCATGACCGAGAAGCTCGCAACCCCGGCGACGAGCGCCGCGCCGACGCCGGGCCGGCGCAGGATCTCGCGCAGCGGCACAGCGGGACCGCTGTCGTCGCGCTCGGCCGGATACCACGTCGAGATCTCCTTCGGATCCGGACGCACGAGCGACGAGATGACGTAGCCCGCGACCATGAAGGGAATGCCGAGCAGCCACGGCGCGACGAGCCCGTGCGCGGTGGGCGTGCGATGCGCGAACAGCGGGCCGAACAGCACCGGCCCCCAGATCGCACCCGAGACCGCGCCGAAGAGCACGAGCGAGACGCCGCGCGCGCGCCGTTCGGGCGGGAACATCTCCGCCGCCGCGGCGCGCGACAGCAACACGATCGAGCCGGCCGAGCCGACGAGCGCGAGCCCGAGCGACACGATCGTCGCCGACGTGAGCGCGCAGCCGCCCGCGACGACGCCGCACCCCGCAGCGCCGATCACGAACGCTCCACGGATGACCGGCATGCGTCCCACGCGGTCCATCAGGCGCCCGGCGGGAGCGACGCTCAGACCGCCCGCCGTGAGGAAGATGGCCGGGCCGAGCCCGAGCACGCCCTTGATGCCGGTGACGGCGACGAGCGTCAGCGAGCTGAGCGCCGCCGCCAGCTGGAACATCCCCGAGTTGCAGATGAGCGACGCCGCGAGCAGGAAGGCGTTGCGTTTGACCTCCGGCGGAAACGTCACGCCGGGGCCAGGTTCCAGTCGTTGACCCGGCACTAGATCACTCCCAACGGCAGGAACCTGGCCCCGGTCAACATCCAAGAACTCTACGCGCGAGGCCGGCGGCGAATTCCCGCGCGCCGCCGTGCGCGGGATGGCGGACGTACGGCGCGTCGAGCACTTCGGCGGCGAGCCGGCCGACGGCGACGACGCGGCGGCCGCGGGTCAGCTCGCGGAGGAACGGGCGCGACGCCTCGACCTCCGCGCGCGTCGGCCGGCGGTTCGACCGCTCCGTGCCGGGATGCGTCGGCACGACGTTCCAGAGCAGCACGTCATCCTCGATTCCGAGCTCGCGCAGGACGCGATGCACGATCGTCGCCGACGCCTCGCTCGGCCCGCTGCCGCTCAGCTGCCGCTCCGACGTGAACGCGATCCCGCTCACGCGTGCGCCGCGATAGCCGGCCGCCTCGCCGACGATGATCGTCGCCGCGTCGCGATCGAGATGCGCGCGCAGCCGCTCCCGGCGTAGCTCCGAATCGGCGTACTGGTTGTACGTCGCGCCGATCTGCGCCGCGGCGAGGTCAGCCGTAAACGATGAGCTCGAGCAGCGATCCATCCGGATCGCGAAAGTACAAGCTCGTGCCGGTACCGCGCGCGCCGATGCGCTCGGTCGGGCCTTCGATCACCTCGACGCCGTGCGCGGCCAGGTGCGCCTGCGCCTCTTCGACCGTGCCGTCCCAGCGGAGGCACAGGTCGCTGTTCCCCGGCCGCACCGGGTCGACCGCGCGCGGCGACGCGGTGTTGCCGGGACCGTGGATGTTGAGCTGGGCGCCGCCGGGGAGTCGATAGCCGATGCGCCCATACGTCAGGTCGATCACCTCGGCGCCGAGGACGTCGCGGTAGAACGCGGTCGAGCGGTCGTAGTCCGTGACGGCGACGACGACGTGATCGAGGGCGGCGATCCCCATGGGACGTCTCAACGCCTACCGGCGCGCGCTATTCCCACTCGATCGTGGCCGGCGGCTTCGACGTGACGTCGAGCACGACGCGGTTCACGCCGGGGATCTCGTTCACGATGCGCGACGAGATCGTCTCGATCAAGTCGTACGGCAGGCGCGCCCAATCGGCGGTCATCGCGTCGTCGCTCGTCACCGCACGGATGACGGCGGGATAGCCGTACGTGCGCTCGTCGCCCTGCACTCCGACGGAGCGAATCGCGGGCAACACGACGAACGACTGCCACAGCTCGCGATACAGGCCGGCGCGCCGCACCTCATCCTGCAGGATCGCGTCCGCCTCGCGCAGGATCTCGAGGCGCTCCGCAGTGACCGCGCCGATGACGCGGATTGCGAGGCCCGGCCCGGGGAAGGGCTGACGCCAGACCATGCGCTCGGGCATGCCGAGCTCCTCGCCGACGCGGCGCACCTCGTCCTTGAAGAGCAGACGTAGCGGCTCGACGAGCTTCATCTCCATGTCGTCGGGCAGCCCGCCGACGTTGTGGTGCGACTTGATCGTCGCGGCGACGCCCTCGGTGCCGCCGGACTCGATCACGTCGCTGTACAGCGTCCCCTGCACGAGCCACTTCACGTTGCCGAGCTTGCGCGCCTCCTCCTCGAAGACGCGAATGAACTCGCGGCCGATGATCTTGCGCTTCAGCTCCGGCTCTTCGACGTCGGCGAGCAGGTCGAGGAAGCGGTCCTGCGCCTGCACGTGCACGAGCGGAACGTGGAAGTGGTCGCTGAACGTCTCGACCACTTGCTCGGCCTCGTTCTTGCGCAGCAGACCGTGGTCGACGAAGACGCACGTGAGCTGGTCGCCGACCGCCTTGTGCACGAGCAGCGCCGCGACGGCGGTATCGACGCCGCCGGAGAGCGCGCACAACACGCGCTCCGATCCGACCTGCTTTCGAATGCGCTCGACCTGCTCCTCGATGACGGCGGCCGGCGTCCAGGCGGGCGGCGCACCGGCCACCTCGTAGAGGAAGTTCTTCAGCACGGTCATCCCGTGCGGCGTGTGCACGACCTCGGGATGGAACTGCACGCCGTACAGCGCACGGTCGGGCGCCTCGAATGCGGCGACCGGGGTCGCCGGCGAGCTCGCAACGACACTCGCACCTTCCGGAGCCGCGACGACGGTGTCGCGATGCGACATCCAAACGGTTTGCTCCGCAGGCGTGTCCTTCAGCAGCCGCGACTCGGTGACCCGCATCGCCGTCTTCCCGAATTCCGATACGCCTGTGCGGTCGACGCGGCCGCCCAGATCGAGGGCGAGGAGCTGCGCGCCGTAGCAGATGCCGAGCGTCGGGATGCCGAGCTCGAAGATGCGCGGATCGACATGCGGCGCATCGTCGGAGTAGACCGATGCGGGGCCGCCGCTGAGGATGAGCGCGTACGGGTTGCGCGCGCGCACGGCTTCGCGCGAGATCGTGTGGCCGACGAGCTCGGAGTACACGCGGCATTCGCGCACGCGGCGCGCGATCAGCTGCGAGTACTGCCCGCCGAGATCGACCACCAGCACCGGCCGGTCTTCCGGACCGGGAAAGGGAATGACCTTCCCGGGCTCAGCGGCGATAGTTCGGCGCCTCTTTCGTGATCACCACGTCGTGGGGATGCGACTCGCGCAGGCCCGCACCGGTGATGCGCACGAACCGCGCTGCCTTCATCTCGTCGATCGTCGCCGCCCCGCAGTAGCCCATCGCCTGGCGGACACCGCCGACGAGCTGGTGGACGATGGGCGCGAGCGGGCCCTTGTACGGAACGCGACCCTCGATCCCCTCCGGCACGAGCTTGTCGACGTCCTCGACGTCGTTCTGGAAGTAGCGGTCCTTCGAGTAGCCGCGCGCGCGCATCGCGCCGAGCGAGCCCATGCCGCGGTACTCCTTGAAGCGCTCGCCCTGGTGCACGATCACTTCGCCCGGCGCCTCGTCGGTGCCGGCGAGCATCGAGCCGAGCATCACCGTGTCCGCGCCGGCGGCGAGCGCCTTCGCGATGTCCCCTGACGACGTGATGCCGCCGTCGCCGATGACGGGGATGTCGACGGCCCGCGCCGCCTCGTAGATCGCGGTCACCTGCGGGACGCCCACGCCGGCGACGACGCGGGTCGTACAAATAGATCCGGGCCCGACTCCGAGCTTCACCGCATCGGCTCCCGCGTCGACGAGCGCCTCTGCGCCGTCTCCGGTCGCGACGTTCCCGGCGATGACCTCGACCGTCACGACCGACTTGATCTTTCGCACCATCTCGAGGACGCCGTGCGAGTGCCCGTGCGCGGTGTCGACAACGAGCACGTCGACGCCTGCTGCAACGAG
>DATGEH010000035.1:0-19720 GCA_035310325.1 Gaiellaceae bacterium | reverse complement strand
AGAACGCGGTCGCCTTCGAGCGCGAGGGAACCGCAATCCGGCTGCAGTCGCAAGAACTCGAGCTAGAGACGCTGCTCGAACTCGCCGGCTCGCTGCAGCGAGTCAGCGGCACTGCGCGATAGCGCCACACGGCACTGCACGGGTGCCGGGTTAGTGGAGGGTGGACAGTGCGGCGCGGAGGCGCGCGATGCGGATGGTCGACCTGAGGTAGACGAGGAGCGTCGAGCCGCGGTTCGCCGTGCCGAGGCCGCTTCTGCGCTGGACGGCCCCGATTCGCCGTGCGTCTGCGGCGGTCGGAAGCAAAACGACGATGAAGTCAGGCTTTCCCTTGGGGGCGAGGTAGACGACCTTTCCGCCCCAAATGTCGACGCCGGTGCACACTCCGGCACCGCGGTCGCACAGCTCGGGCGGCTTCGCCACGGGCGAGACGAGGACGCCTTGATGAGCGAAGGCGCGCTCCACCGCAGCCGGTGTTGCAGCAACCATGGCCCCTAGCATCGCGCTGCGTCTCCGCGTTAGCAAGTCGGGCGCGTTGCTGGCTCGCGCTTATCTCCTGAACCTCTGACGGGCGACGACGGGGCCGGTACTGTCGAGCCCGTAGACGTCGGCGCTCGGCTACCGCCCCCAGGCCGACTGCGGCGGCGGCCCCGTCATCGCACTCAACACCCCAACCGCGACCAGCCTGCTCCACCGGCTCCTCCGCGCTCAGAGCGCCGACGCTCGCGCGGTGCGGGTCCCGGCCGCTAACCAAGGCGCCTGTCGGCATCTCCCACGGATCGGCATGCATGAGGCAGGCACGGCGCCGCGAATGCGACTCGGACCGCGAATCAACTGCCAACCGCAACGCATCTGGAGCGTCGCGGGCTTCGCCGTCGGCGTCCGCGAGCTCCCACTGAGTCGCCCTCCCCTACTCGCGCTGCCGCACCTTCGCATACCGCTGACTGAGTTCGATGGCCGCGCCGGCCACGGTCGCGACGTGGTTCGGATTATGGAGGGCTGGGACCGTTTTACCCGCGCCTTACGCGCTCGGAGCGCAGAGGGTGTAGGAAGTGTCCGTGGCTTCGGTGCCGGTCTATGCGAAGCCGTTCGGCGTCTCTGACGCGCAACGGCTGCTCTGGCGCGCCGGCTTCGGGCCGAAGCCCGGCGACGCACGCGCGCTCGCGGCGAAGGGCCTCGACGGCGCCGTCGACTCCCTCCTGAATCCACCCGCGTACGTCGCCACCGGCCCAGCGCCAACAGATCGCGGCTTCCCGATCGCCCCCGCTGACGCTGCCGGTCACGACCACCTCTGGTGGCTCGACAGGATGGTGCGCGGCAACCAGCCGCTGATCGAGCGGATGACGCTCATCTGGCACGACTGGTTCGCGACGTCGCAGCAGAAGGTCGCGTCGCAGTCGCTGATGTTGAACCAGAACCAGACGTTCCGAACGGGCGCGCTCGGGTCGTTCCAGGCTCTCTTGCTGAGCCTCACCAAGGATCCGGCGATGCTGCTGTGGCTCGACGGCGTGAAGAACACGAATCGCGCGCCGAACGAGAACTACGGGCGCGAGATGATGGAGCTGTTCACGCTCGGGTGGTCGAACGGCTACACCGAGACCGATGTGCGCGAGCAGGCGCGGTCGCTCACCGGCTGGCGCGTGAACGCGAGGAGCTCCGTGACGCCCGCGAACTTCATCTTCGACACGCGCGTGCACGACGACGGAACGAAGACCGTGTTCGGGCACAGCGGCGACTACGACTGGCAGGCCGCGTGCACCCTCTGCATCCAGCACCCGAACCATCCCGCGTACTTCGTGCAGAAGCTGTGGAGCTACTTCGTGCCGACGCCCCCGGCCGCGGCGACGCAGGCGGGCCTCGTCGCGCTCTACACGAACGGGTACAAGATCGCGCCCGTCGTCCGCGCCATCCTGCGCCATCCCGACCTGTATCAGGGGGCGCGCATGGTCAAGCAACCCGTCGTCTACACGGCGGGGCTGATGCGCGCTCTCGGCCGCCCGGTCGACGGGAACATCTGGACGAACCTCGACACGCAGAGCGGGCAGCGTCTCTTCTGGCCGCCGGACGTCTCGGGTTGGGACATGACACGCTGGCTCGACACGGCGACGTTCCGCGCGCGCTGGTTCGTTGCGGCAAGTGCGCTTGCGTCCGTGCCGGTCGACGCAGCGGCGCCTTCCAAGCCGTCCGCCCTGCTCGCGCGCGCGACACACCTATTCGGCGACCAGCCGCTGAGCGCGAAGACGCGGCACGCGCTGCTGAGCTTCGCCGCCGCCGCGCTGAAAGCCGCGAGCCCCGCCACCGTCGAGGGCGCCGTCCGCCAGCTCGTCGCCGTCTCTCCCGACCTCTTGACCGCCTGATGTCCTGCAACGACTGCAACCGGACCGAGCTCCTGCGCAAGGCGGTCGCCGAGGCCGGCCGCGGGCTGCCGGCGATCGAGCCCGGCATGCCGCTCCCGGCGGGCACCGGACTGTCGCGTCGCTCGTTCCTGCTCCGGTCGAGCGGGCTCGCCTTCGCGGTCTTCGGCGGCTCGGCGTTCCTCTCTCCGCGCGCGATCGAAGCCGCGATCGAAGCAGCGACGCCCGGCCGGATTCTCGTGTCCGTGTTCCTCTCGGGCGGCGCCGACACGCTCTCGGTGCTGTTCCCCGCGGGCGACCCGCTGTACCGGACGTTCCGCCCGGCGCTCGGTCTCGATCCGTCCGGCGCGACCGCGTTCGCCGAGGACCCGCGGCTCTACTGGCATCCGTCGACTACGTCGCTCGCTACGCTGCACGGCGAAGGCAAGGTGACCGTGCTGCCGGCGGTCGGCTACGACCATCCCGACAAGTCGCACTTCACGTCGCGCCACTACTGGGAAGTCGGCGCGACCGACCCGCACCTGCGCACCGGCTGGCTCGGCCGTTATCTCGACACCGTCAACCAGCCGGACAACCCGCTGCAGGGGCTTTCGCTCGACACGGGACTGCAGCCGTCGCTCGCGACGACGAGCGCGCCGGTGGCGGCGCTCGACAGCCCAGACACGTATGCGTTCTCCGACTCGCGCATCGTCACCTTCCCGCTCGAGGCGCAGATGCTGAAGGCGGCCGGCGCGCTCGGGTCCGCGCACGCCGCCGGAAGCGATCCCGCACTGAAGCAGGCCGGCAACGCGGCGAAGCAGTCGCTGCACCTGCACACGCAGCTCGGCACGTTCTCGAGCTTCAACACGAAGGTGACGTATCCGACGTCGGCCGATCCGTTCCCGCACCGGCTCGCCGGTCTCGCCGCGATGATCGCCGCCGGGCTGCCGTTGCATTGCGTCTCGATCACGGCGCCCGGCCACTACGACACGCACGCCGGCCAGGCGCAGCCGCTCTCGACCGGCCTCAAGCTCACCTCCGATTCGTTGCTCGCGTTCCAGCGCGACCTCGAGGCGCGCGGCATCGCCGACCGTGTGCTCGTGCACGTGTGGTCGGAGTTCGGGCGGCGCGCACAGGAGAACGGCTCGCAAGGGACCGACCACGGCGCCGCCGGCGTCGGCTTCCTCATCGGGTCGCGCGTCGCCGGCGGGATGATCGGCGAGTACCCCGGACTGCAGGGCGGGCTCGACAGCCAGGGCAACCTCGTCCCGACCGCGGACTTCCGCGGCGTCTACAGCGCGCTGATCGCGCAGTGGCTCGGCGCCGATCCAACGCGCATCATTCCGAACGCGGCAGCGTTCACGCAACCCACGCTGCTGCGGTGATCGCTGCCCTTCCACCGCCGCCCGCACGCGTGCAGGTCGTCGCGCGCGAGTTCTCGTTCACGCTCTCGCGGGTGACGGTGAAGGCCGGGCCGGCGATCATCGAGCTCGCGAACTTCGGCGAGGACGCGCACGACCTGCGCATGCAGCGCGTGGGCGGAACGAGGGTCTACGCCTGGCCGCTCGCGCAGTCGGGCGACGTCGAGGACAAGTCCGTCAAGCTGCTGCGCGGCCGGTACCGCCTGTGGTGCTCGGTCGCGAACCATCGCGCACTCGGCATGACGGCCCTGCTCGTCGTGAAATGATGCGCTGGTGCAGCTCGACCTGACGACCGACGAGCTCCTCTCGACGACGAGGGCGGTTCGCAAGCGCCTCGACCTCACGCGTCCGGTCGAGCGCGAGGTGCTGGAGGAGTGCCTTGCGCTCGCGCAGCAGGCGCCGACCGCGTCGTACTCGCAGAACTGGCACTTCGTCGTCGTCACCGACGCCGACAAGCGCGCCGCGCTCGGCGAGATCTGGCGCACGGTCGCGTATCCGTATCTCGAGCGCGGCGGTCCCCGCGAAGGTCAAGGCGCGCGCATCGGCGACGCGGTCGTCCACCTCGCCGAGCACATCCACGAGGTCCCGGTGCACGTGATCCCGTGCGTGCAGGGCCGCTACGAGGGAAAGCCGAACCCGCTCGTCGCGTCGATGTTCGGCTCGATCATCCCGGCCGCGTGGTCGTTCATGCTCGCCGCGCGCTCACGCGGGCTCGGCACGGCGTGGACGACGTTCCATCTCATGCACGAGCAGCAGGCGGCCGAGATCCTCGGCATCCCGTACGACGAAGTCACGCAGGTGGCGCTCATCCCCTGCGCCTACACGATCGGCATGGACTTCAAGCCGGGCAAGCGCAAGCCGCTCGACACCATGGTCCACTGGGATTCGTGGTAGTCGGCTACTTCTTGAGGTAGCGGTCGAACCAGTCGAGCACGGCTTCGAAGCGCAGGACGCGGTGCCTGGGCGATCCGCTGCGCGTGAGCTCGTGGCTCTCGGCCGGGAAGCGCAGCATCTCGACCTCCTTGCCGAGCAGCCGGAGCAGCGTGAAGAGATGCTCGCCCTGCTCGATGTTGCAGCGGAGGTCGTTCTCCGAGTGGAGGACGAGAACGGGCGTCTCGATGTTCTTCGCATATGTCGAGGGCGAGCGCTCGAGGTAGGCGTCGACGTTGTCCCAGAGCGGGCCGCCGAACTGGCGCTCGAACACCCAGAACAGGTCGCTGGACCCGAACATGCTGACGAGGTTGTTCACGGCGCGCTCGGAAATCGCGGCCTTGAAGCGGTTCGTGTGCCCGATGATCCACGAGGTCATGAAGCCGCCGTACGAGCCGCCGATGACGCCCATGCGCTTCTCGTCGAGGAAGTCGAACGTCTCGAGCGCCGTATCGACGACCGCCATGCAGTCCTCGTAGTCGACGGTGCCCCAGCCCGGGCCGGCGTCGCCCACCGGCCCGCGGATCGCGCGCCCCCATTCCTCCGAGTAGCCGGAGCCGCCGCGCGGGTTCGCGAAGAGCACGACGTAGCCGCCGCCGGCCATCACTTGGAACTCGTCGAAGAAGCCGGTGCCGTACTGCGTGAACGGACCGCCGTGGATGGTGAGGATGACGGGGTAGCGCTTCTTCGCGTCGAAATCGGGCGGGCGCATGATCCACGCGTCGACCTCCGTCCCGTCCTTCGACTTCGCCGTGAAGCGCTCGGCGTCGAGCAGCTTGCGTCCCTTGCGGAACGCCTTGCCGACATTCGTGAGCTGCTTCGCGTCCTGCCCTGCGTAAAGCTCGCGCAGCGTCGCATGCGTGCTCGCGGCGTACGCGATCGAACCGTTCACGACGTGGAAGCCGCCGAGCACCTGCTCGCCGCCGACGAGGATCTCCGGCTTGCTCGAGCCGTCTGCTGCGGCCGCGTAGATGTGCGAGTTGCCGCCGTCCTCGACCGCGAAGACGACGCGGTCGCCGTCCCAGTAGGGGCCGCCGATCGGCGGATACGTCCCGCACTGCCGGTCGAGCGAGGTCGTCAGCAGCGTGCCCTGGCCGCCGAGCTTGGGCATGACGCCGACCTGCGTGTGATGCGGATACGTGCCGTCCTCGACCGAGAACTCGTAGGCGAGGCGGCCGTCGGGCGCGAACGTCGGATGTCCGTAGGAGCCTTCGTCGCCGGTGACCTGCTCGACCTTGCCGCCGTCGGCGTCGACGACGTAGAGCCGACCGATCAGCTCCGTGTCCCAGCGCTCGCTACGTAGACCCGCGAAGACGATCCGCTTGCCGTCCGGCGTCCACGTGGGGCTGTCGTCCTCGTAGTCCCCGTCGGTGATCTGCTTCGTCTCCCCGGTGAGGTCGACGACGTAGATGTGCTTGCGGCGGTCGCCGGTCCAGCCGACGCTGTCGAGCTTGTGGAAGGCGCGCGTGAAGCGCCGCGGCTCGCGCTTGCGATCGTCCTCTTCCTCGTACGCCTTGGCGCGGTCGCGTGCCGCGATCACGAGCCGTTTCGAGTCGGGAGACCACTCGACGTGCTCGACGCTCTCCTTCAGGTCGGTGAGCTTGCGCGCCTCGCCGCCGGAGGCGGAGATGACATAGAGATTCGCCGGGGTCTTCTTGTCCTCGCCCCGGTTCGACGTGAACGCGAGCCACTTGCCGTCGGGTGACCAGCGCGGCATGCCGTCGCGCTTCTCGCCGCTCGTGAAGGGCTGCGGCTCTTCCGATCCGTCGAGCGGCGCGACCCAGATCGTCCCGCGATAGTCGTTCGCCTCTTCGTCGATCGACCAGACCTGGTAGGCGACCCGCTTACCGTCCGGCGACACGCGCGGGTCGCCCACACCGGTGAGCTCGTAGACGTCCTTGGGCTTCATCCCCGCCAAGAAACGGGATGCTACTCAGCAGGGCTATGCGGGCGGAGGGACTCGAACCCCCACGGGCTTTCGCCCACCGGCACCTAAAGCCGGCGCGTCTGACCAGATTTCGCCACGCCCGCGCGCACAACGAAGGCTACCGCCGCGACCATTGCGATCCAGAGGATGCTGACGACGGCGATGAGTGCGAGCGTCCACATGACGGAGGTCGTCATTCGCCGCTCATTTCTCGCATCCTCTTTGCCGCCCGCGCGAGCGAATCGTCGTCGAAGAGGTACGGCGTCGCGTTCGGGATCGAGTGCTCGGGACCGTCGAGGTCGTCCGAGCGTGCCGCGGCGTTGAGCGCGTACCGGATGGGGATCTCGTGGCAGACGACGAGGATCGTCTGCTCGGCGCGCGCGAGCAGGCGATCGAACGCGCGGGCGTAGCGGCGCGCGACGGCGTCGAGGCTCTCGCCGCCCGGAAACGGGTCTGCCCGGGTGTGCTCGCGCTTCCACGCGCGGTAGTCGCCGATGGTCTCGCCCTCGAGCTCGCCGACGTCGATGTCGTCGAGGAGCGGCTCCTCGAGGTACGGCACCTCGCGGCCACGCAGGATCTCGTCCGCCGTGTCGCGCGTGCGCGCGAACCGCGTATGGACGCACAGCTCGAGCGCGAGCTGAGCGAGCTGGCTGCCGAGGCGGCGAGCCTCCTCGCGGCCCTGCTCGGTGAGTGGAACGGGCACGCTCGGATCGCCGTTGATCCGGCCGTCGACGTTGAGCGTCGAATGCGCGTGCCGGGTGAGCACGAAAAGCCGCATGGAAAGCCGAGACTACGGCACTCCTGCTTGAATGGCGACGTGCAAGCGACGGTCGAGGAGCTGCCGGAGAACCGCGTCCGCCTGACCGTCCAGGTGCCCTCTCACGACGTTCACCACGCGGTCGAGCATGCGGCTTCCGACCTGGCGACGAGCGTCAAGATCCCGGGATTTCGCAAGGGCAAAGTTCCCCGCGAGGTGCTGCTGAAGCGTGTCGGCCGCGAGCGCCTGATGGCCGAGGCGGTGGACAGCCACATCGGCGGCTGGTTCTGGAACGCGGCGGCGCGCACGCGCGTGCGTCCCGTCGACCAGCCCGACTACGACTTCGAGCTGCCGTCCTCCGACAACGAGGACTGGCACTTCACCGCGACGGTCGCCGTCCAGGCGAAGCCCGAGCTCGCCGACTGGAAGACGCTCGAGGTCGGTGCGTACGAGGCCGAGGTGCCGGAGGAGATCGTGCAGCGCGAGCTCGAGGTGCTCGCCTCGACGGTCGCCGAGCTCGTGCCGGTCGAGGACCGGCCCGTCGGCCCGGAGGACACGGTGATCGTCGACCTCGTCTCGCCCGGCGGCGAGGCGCGCCGCGACTACGTCGTCGAGCTCGGTCGCGGCACGGTGGTCGAGGAGATCGAGCAGGGGCTCGTCGGGCTGCGGGCCGGCGAGTCGAAGGAGCTCAACTTCGAGCTCGGCGACGGCACGACCCAGACGGTCGTGGTCACGGCGAAGGAGATCAAGGAGAAGGTGCTGCCGCCGATCGACGACGAGCTCGCGCGCGCCGCGAGCGAGTTCGAGACGCTCGCCGACCTGCGTGCCGACATCGAGTCGCGACTGCGCGCGCAGATCGACGAGGAGATCGAGGCGCGCTTCCGCGCCGACGCAACGGATGCGCTCGTCGCAGCGTCGAAGGTCGATGCGTCCGGCCCGCTCGTCGAGTCGCGCACGCGCGAGCTGCTGCGCGGCCTCGCGCGGCAGACCGAGGCGCGCGGGATCCCGCTCGAGACGTATCTGACGATGACCGGCCAGGCGCCGGACGATCTCGTGGCGCGATTGCGCGAGGAGGCCCTGCGCTCGGTCTCGCGCGAGCTCGTGCTCGAGACCGCGGCGGAGCAACTCGGCATCGACGTGTCCGACGAAGAGCTCGAGACGTGGTTTCGCGAGCGCTACGAGGACGCCGACGAGGTGCTCGCCGAAGTCAAGGAGAGCGACCTATGGGAGCGTGAGCGCGACAGCCTCCGGCTGCGCAAGACACTCGACACGATTGCGTCCGAGGTGAAGCGGATCCCCCGCGAGCTCGCCGACGCGCGTGAAGCGATTTGGACGCCTGACAAGGAGAAACCCAAGACCGAGGCGAAACTCTGGACCCCGGAAGCGAGGAGCTAAGGCACACATGAGCACACCGTCGAATCTCGTCATCCCGTCCGTCATCGAACAGACCTCGCGTGGCGAGCGTTTCTTCGACATCTACTCCCGGCTGCTCAACGAGCGGATCATCTTCCTGGGCACGCCGATCGACGACATGGTCGCGAACCTCATCGTCGCCCAGATGATCCACCTCGAGTCCGAGGATCCCGACAAAGACATTCAGCTCTACATCAACTCTCCGGGTGGCTCCGTGTACTCGGGCCTCGCGATCTACGACACGATGCAGTTCGTTCGCCCGGACGTCGCGACGACCTGCGTCGGCATCGCGATGTCGATGGGCGCGCTCCTTCTTTCAGCCGGCACAGAGGGAAAGCGCACTGCGCTGCCGAATTCCAAAATCCTGATCCATCAGGTGTCCGGCGGCTTCCAGGGCCAGGGCACCGACATCGAGATCCAGGCCCGCGAGACGATCAACCTCAAGCGGCGTCTGGAGGAAATCTTCGCCCTCCACTCGAATCAGCCGCTCGAAAAGGTTTCGAAGGACATGGAGCGGGACTACTACATGACTGCAGAAGAGGCTCAGACATACGGTCTCGTCGACAACGTCGTCGCTCACCGGTAGACGAAACGCCAAATCCGAGGTACAAGGAGTAAACCGTGGCCAGGGCCAGCGAAGGCAATGAGCAGCTTCTCTGCAGCTTCTGCGGGAAGAGCCAGCGGCAGGTCAAGAAGCTGATCGCCGGCCCCGGCGTCTACATCTGCGACGAATGCATCGATCTCTGCAACGAGATCATCGACGAGGAGCTCACCACTCCGACTCCGCTCGACCTCGACAACCTGCCGCGCCCGAAGGACATCTATTCGGTGCTGAACGACTACGTCGTCTCGCAGGAGGAGTCGAAGCGCACGCTCGCAGTCGCCGTCTACAACCACTACAAGCGCGTCCAGATGGGGACCACCGAGGACGACGTCGAGCTCCAGAAGTCGAACATCCTCTTGCTCGGACCGACCGGCTGCGGCAAGACGCTCCTCGCGCAGACCCTCGCGCGCATCCTCAACGTCCCGTTCGCGATCGCCGACGCGACCGCGCTCACCGAGGCCGGCTACGTCGGCGAGGACGTCGAGAACATCCTCCTGAAGCTCATCCAGGCGGCCGACTTCGACATCAAGAAGGCCGAGACCGGGATCATCTACATCGACGAGGTCGACAAGATCGCGCGCAAGGCGGACAACCCGTCGATCACGCGCGACGTGTCGGGCGAGGGCGTGCAGCAAGCGCTCCTGAAGATTCTCGAGGGGACGGTCGCCTCGGTGCCACCGCAGGGCGGGCGCAAGCATCCGCACCAGGAGTTCCTCTCGATCGATACGACGAACATCCTCTTCATCTGCGGCGGTGCATTCGCCGGCCTCGACAAGATCATCGCGCGCCGCATCGGCAAGAACGCGGTCGGCTTCGGCGCCGAAGTGCGGTCGAAGAACTCGGTGGAGTCGTCCGAGCTGCTCGCGCAGGTCATGCCCGAGGATCTGCTCAACTTCGGCCTCATCCCCGAGTTCATCGGCCGCCTGCCGGTCATCTCCGCCGTGCACCAGCTGCGCCGCGAGGATCTCGTCCAGATCCTGACGGAGCCGAAGAACGCGCTCATCAAGCAGTACCAGCGCTTCTTCGGCTACGACAACATCGAGCTCGTCTTCACCGACGACTCCATGTGGGAGATCGCGGACAAGGCGCTGGCGCGCGAGACCGGCGCGCGCGGTCTGCGTTCGATCATCGAGGGCGCGCTGCTCGACGTCATGTTCGAGTTGCCCTCGCGCCGCGACGTCACCAAGTGCGTGATCACGAAGGAGTGCATCGCGCAGGGCATCCGCCCGACGCTCGTCACCTCGGCCGAGACGTACGAGGACGACGAGCCGGTCGAGCAGACGGCGTAAGCAGAGTTCGCGGCGTTTAGAGGCGGGGTCAGACCCCTTTGGGGTCTGACCCCGCCGTTCGCCCCTTGACACCAGCCCTGCCGGGTGCGATAAGAGACCTGAATCAGGTCTCATGTTTCTCCGCTGAGACCTCTCTACCCGGAGGGGGTTGGCATGACACGAGGCTGGAGACGAGGCGGGCTTCTCGTCGCTGCAGCCGCTCTCGGCTGTGCGGCGCTCGCCGCGACGGCCGGCGCGAGCACGAGCGCGCGGCGCGGCTCGGCTGCAAAGGCGGTCACCGTCGCATTCATCTACCCGAAGACCGGCGGCCTCTCCGCCTTCGGGCAGGAGGAGTTCGACGGCTTCAACGCCGGGCTTGCCTACGTCAAGGGCAAGTGCGGCGGCTACACGATCAATCCGACGTTCATCGACGACGCGACCGATGCGGCGACGGCGATCGCGGCGTTCAAGAGCGAGGTCGGCGCGGGCGTCAAGATCATCGCGGGCACCGGTGCATCCGGCATCGCGCTCCAGCTCGGCCCGTTGGCGGCCCAGAACAACGTGCTGTACATCTCAGGCGCAGCGGCGGCCGACGCGATCACCGGCCTCAACCGGAACACGTTCCGCGCCGGCCGGCAGACGCTGCAGGACGTCTATGACGCGGCGAACATCTTCCCGCCGAAGAGCACGGGCAAGAAGATCGTCGTCTTCGCCGAGGACACGGCATTCGGTGCGGGCAACGTCGCCGCCGTGCAGCTCGTGTTCGGCGCCAAGGGACACACCGTCTCGAAGATCCTCTCGCCGTTCGGCGCGGCCGACCTGACGCCGTACGCGCAGCAGCTGAAGAACTCGGGCGCCGATGCGGCATTCGTCGCCTGGGCGAACACGACCAACGCGGCTGCGATGTGGCAGTCGCTGGCACAGCAGGGCGTTCCGAAGCAGATGACGCTCGTCACGGGCCTCGCGAACCGGGCGAGCTACGACTCGCTCGGCCCGCTGGTCCAGGGCGTGACGCTGCTCTCGCACTACGTCTACCAGGCGCCGCACAACGCGGTGAACACGTACCTGGTCAAGTACATGGCGAAGCAGCACGCAGTGCCGGACCTCTTCACGCCGGACGGGTTCGTCACGGCACAGATGATCTGCCGCGCCCTGCAGAAGGGCGGCACCGACACCTCGAAGCAGATCAGCGCGCTCGAGGGCTGGCAGTTCCTCGCGCCGAAGGGCAAGCAGTACATTCGGCCCACCGATCACGCGATGCTGCAGCCGATGTTCCAGGTGCAGCTCGTGCCCGGCAAGGGCGGCCACTTCGTCGTCAAGGTGCTGAAGACCATCTCGGCCGGTAACGTCCAGCCTCCGGTGACGCCGTTCAAGTAGCCGGCTGACCAACTCAGACACGCGTCGATGAACCCTCCGATCCTCGCGACGCGCAACCTCGGGCTCGACATCGGCGGCGCACGAATCGTCGCCGATGTCAGCCTGGAGGTGGCCGACGGCGAGCTACTCGGGATCATCGGGCCGAACGGCGCCGGCAAGACGACGCTGTTCAACCTCTTCTCCGGCCTCTACCGGCCGACGTCGGGGTCGATTCACCTGAACGGCGTCGACATCACGCACCAGCCGACGTTCCTGCGGACACGCGAAGGGATCGGACGAACATTTCAGGTCTCGAGCGTCTTTCCGCTCCTGACGACGTTCGAGAACGTTCGCCTCGCCGCGCAGGCCGCGCTCGGCGGCACGCTGCGCCTCTGGCAGCGCGCGGCCGGAGTGCGGAAGGCGGTCGACGCGGCGAGGGCGGCGCTCGCGCGGGTCGGGCTCGAGTCGAAAGCCGGCGTTCCCGCCGGCGCGCTGCCGCACGGCGACAAGCGGCGGCTCGAGATCGCAATGCTGCTCGCGGCAGACAAGCCCGTTCTGCTCCTCGACGAGCCGATGGCCGGACTGTCGGCAGAACACGTCCCACAGCTCGTCGAGCTCATCCGCTCGGTGCACGCGGAGGAGCGCAAGACCGTGCTGATGGTCGAGCACCACATGGAGGTCGTCACCGGTCTCGCGCAGCGGATCGCCGTCATGCACCACGGCGCACTGCTCGCCTGTGACACGCCCGCTGCGGTGATGGCGAACGAAACCGTCCAGTCGGCCTATCTCGGCGAGGAGCTGTGACGGCGGTCGCCACGACGCCGCGCACGCTCCTGCGCGTCGACGGCCTGCACGTGCATCTGGGGCAGTCGCACGTCCTGCAGGGCGTCACCTTCGATGTGCCCGAAGGCGGCGTCACCGCCCTCCTCGGCCGCAACGGCGTCGGGAAGACGACGACGCTCCGGGCGATCCTCGGGCTCGTCGGCCGGCGCGGATCGGTGCGCTTCGACGGGGAGGAGCTCACGTCGCTTCCGACGCATCGCGTCGTTCAGCGACGGATCGGCTACGTCCCGGAAGACCGCGACGTCTTCGCGGGGCTCACCGTGGCCGAGAACCTTCGACTGGCCGAGCGCGACGGCAGTCGGCGCTACGAGCTCGTCTACGACCTCTTCCCCGATCTCGAGTCGCGCGGCGCGCAACGTGCCGGCACGCTCTCCGGCGGGCAGCAGCAGATGCTGGCGATCGCGCGGGCACTGCTGAACGACAACCGCATCCTCCTCGTCGACGAGCCCACCAAAGGCCTTGCGCCCGCGCTCGTCAGCGACGTCGCGCACGTGCTCGAGCGCCTGTCCGAGCTGACGACGGTGCTGCTCGTCGAGCAGAACCTCGGCGTCGTCCGGCGCATCGCGCGCGACGCGATCGTCCTCGACCAGGGCCGTGTCGTCCATACGAGCGATGCGAAGGAGCTGCTCGACCAGCCGGAGCTCGTCAGGCGACTGCTCAGCGTGGGGTCGCAGGGATGAGCACTTTCCTGCTGCTGACGATCACCGGCCTCGGCCTGGGCGCGATGTACTTCCTGATCGCGTCGGGGCTGTCGCTCATCTACGGGTTGATGGGCGTGCTCAACTTCGCGCACGGCGCGTTCATCACGGTGGGCGGCTATGCCGCCTGGTGGAGCGAGGTGCATCTGTTCGGCGGCGTGCACTCTGCATGGCCGCGGTTCCTGCTCGCCGCGCTCACGGGACTCGTGATCGGCGGCGTGTTCGCCGCCCTCGTCGAGCTCGTGCTCATCCGCCCGCTCTACAACCGGCACATCGAGCAGGTGCTCGTGACGGTCGGTCTCTCGATCGCGTTCGTCGCGCTCGTGCAGGGGATCTGGGGGCCGGATGCGAAGACGCTCGCGGTCCCCGTCTGGCTGCATGCCACCACGACGATCGCGGGCGCGCACATCCCGAACGACCGCTGGATCGAGATCGCCACGGCGGCAGTGGTGCTCGGCCTCCTCCAGCTCTTCCTCCGCAGGACGCGCTACGGCCTGATCATTCGCGCGGGCGTCGAGAACCGGGCGATGGTCACCGCGCTCGGCATCGACGTGCGCAAGGCGTTCACGCTCGTCTTCGCGATCGGCGGCATCGCCGCCGCCGTCGCAGGAGTCCTCGGCGGCGTCTACTTCAACGTCGTCGGCCCCGAGCAGGGGACGAGCCTGCTCATCTTCGCGTTCATCGTCGTCGTCATCGGCGGTCTCGGGTCGATCGGAGGCTCCGCCGTCGCAGCGATGGTCGTCGGCCTCACGCAGCAGTACGTCAACTACTACGCCTCGTCGGGCGTCGGCGACATGATCGTCGTCCTCCTGCTCGGCCTCGTGCTCCTGATCAGCCCGCGCGGCCTCGTCGGAGCGTTCTCGTCGTGACGCGTCGCACGCTCGCGGACTACGGCTTGCCGCTCGTCGTCTTCGCTGCGCTGGCCGTCGTACCGGAGCTGAGCTTCAAGATCCCGAAGCTCTTCGACCAGCCGATCTCGAGCCCCGGGACCTTGCAGCTGCTCGCTGCGTGCGTGCTGTTCGGCGCCCTCGCGCTCACGTACGACATCCAGTTCGGCTTCACCGGCTTGCTCTCGTTCGGCCACGCGCTGTACATCGCGATCGGCGTCTACATCTCGAATATCGCGATTACCGAGTGGCACTGGAACTTCTGGGTCGCGATCCTCTTCACGATGGCCGTCGCCTTCGTGCTCGCGACCGTCCTCGGATTCGTGAGCATGCGCGTGAGCGGGATCGCCTTCGCGATGGTGACCCTTGCGTTCGCACAGGCGGGAGCGGTGCTCGCGCTCAAGGACCCGCATCACTGGACGCACGGCGAGGAGGGCCTCGGGGCCGACTACACGAAGCTGCCGCATGCGTTCGTCGGAATCCTCAACACGAAGAACCTCTACTGGCTCGCGCTCGTGTTCCTCGCCGTGGTGTTCTTCATCGTGCGGTGGGCGGTCGAATCGTCGCCCGGCCGCGTGTGGCAGGCGATCCGCGAGAACGAGCTCCGGGTTGAGGTGCTCGGGATGCGGCCGCACCTGTACAAGCTGCAGGCCTTCGTCCTCTCGTCGGTGCTCGCGGCGGCGGGCGGCATCGTCTACATGCTGCTCTACAACGGCTCGACTCTCGGAGTCACCGAGCCCAACTTCACGCTGACGCTCCTGCTCATGGTCGTGATCGGCGGCGCCGGGTCGCGCTGGGGCGCCGTGCTCGGCGGCATCCTCTACACGTATCTGAACGACCGCTTCGTCGCCGTCGGCAGCTCGTCGACCGTGGAGGGGCTGCCGCACGCGCTGCGCACCCCGTTGTCGCAGCCGCTCTTCCTGCTCGGCGTGATCTTCATCCTCATCGTGTTCTTCCTGCCGGGCGGCATCGCCGGCATCGCCGCGCGCGGCCGGCCGAGCGGGTTGCGCCGCTTGGAGGAAGCAATCCGTCCCGACCACACTCTCACCGCACCCCCGGAGGAAGCATGAGCACCTATGCAGTGAACGACGGCGTCCGTCTCGCCTACGAGGAGCTCGGCGCGGGTGAGCCGCTCCTGTTCTGCCAGGGCCTCGGCTACGACCGGCGCGGCTTCGGGCCGCTCCCGCGGCTGCTCTCCGAGGACTTCCGCGTCATCCTGTGGGACAACCGCGGGGTCGGCGACAGCGATGTTCCGGCCGGGCCGTATGCAGTCCCGCAGCTCGCCGCCGATGCGGTCGCGGTGCTCGATGCGGCGGGCGCCGACAGCGCGCACGTGTTCGGCGTAAGCCTGGGCGGGTTCGTCGCTCAAGAGCTCGCGCTGTCGTATCCGGAGCGCATCCGGAAGCTCGTGCTCGTCTCCACCGCAGCCGGCAGCGTGCCGCCCTCGCTCCCGATGCCGGTCCGCGGGCAGGAGGCGTTCATGCGGTTCCAGACGATGGAGAGCGAGGAGGGCCTCCGGCTCATCGTCGCGAACTCGCTCGGCGACCACGGCGTCAACGAGCGCCCCGAGCTCTTCGAGGAGATCTATGCGTACCGCCTCGAGCGCGCGCCGTCGCTCGAAGCGTGGCAAGCGCAGGCGTACGCCGGCGCGACGTTCGACGCCTACGAGCGCATCCCGCAGATCGCGGCGCCGACGCTCGTCCTCCAGGGCGGCGCCGACACGGTCATCGACCCCGGCAACGCGCAGATCCTCGCCGAGCGCATTCCCGGCGCGCGGCTCGAGCTCGTCCCCGATCGTGGACACCTCATGATGTGGGAGGAGGGCGAGCTGCTCGCCCCGATCGTGAAGGAGTTCCTGCAGTCGTGACGCACACGCTCGACCGTTGGATCCGCGACCGCGCCCGGAATACGCCGGACCGCGTCGCGATCGACTTCGAAGGTGCGCTCGTCACGTACCGGGAGCTGGACGAGGGCTCGGACGCGTTCGCCGCGTCGTTCATCGCGGCGGGCCTTCGCCGCGGCGACCGCGTCGCGACGCTGACCGCCAACTCGCCCGAGCACGTCCAGGTGTTCTTCGCCTGCGCGAAGGCCGGCCTCACGCTGCTTCCGCTCTCCTGGCGCCTGTCGCCGCCCGAGCTGCAGTACCAGCTCGAGGACGCGGGCCCGGCGGTGTTCCTGGTCGCCGAGGAATATGACGACTTGGCACGCGCAACGGGTCGGCCTTTTCAACGGTTGGCGGCTGACCCGGGAGGCCAGCCGCCTCGTGTCGACGTCGCGGACGACGACGGGCTTCTCCTCATCTACACCTCGGGGACGACCGGCAAGCCGAAGGGTGCGCTGCTCACGCACGCGAACTGCTTCTGGACGAACCTGAGCTTCGACCTCGCGACCGGCGTCGACCAGCACGACGTCGTCCTGCAGGTGCTGCCGCAGTTCCACGTCGGCGGCTGGAACGTGCAGTCGCTCCTCGCCTGGTGGAAGGGGGCGACCGTGATCCTCGAGCGCGAGTTCGACCCGGGCCGCGTCCTCCGCCTGGTCGAGGAGAAGCGCGTCACGACGCTCATGGGCGTGCCGGCGACATACCTCTTCATCACCCAGCATCCGTCGTTCGCGGACGCCGACCTCTCGAGCCTCCGGCGCGCGGTCGTCGGCGGAGCGCCCATGCCCGAGGCGCTGCTCGAGACGTGGGCGGCGCGCGGCACGGCGATCGTGCAGGGCTACGGCCTGACGGAGGCGGCGCCGAACGTCCTCTGCCTGCCGCAGGAGGATGCCGTCCGCAAGCTCGGGTGCGCGGGCAAGCCGTATCCGTTCGTCGACGTTCGCCTCTCCGCCGACCAGGAGCTGCAGGTGCGCGGGCCCAACGTCTTCCCCGGCTACTGGCGCAACCCGGAGGCAACCGCGGCGGCGTTCACCGAGGACGGCTGGCTGCGCACCGGCGACATCGCCGAGCGCGACGACGAGGGCTATTACCGCATCAAGGGCCGCCTGAAGGAGATGTACATCTCGGGCGGCGAGAACGTCTATCCGGCGGAGATCGAAGCGGTGCTGCACGAGCATCCGAACGTCGCGGACGTCGCCGTGATCGGTGTCGACGACGATCGCTGGGGCGAGGTCGGCGTCGCGTTCGTCGTCGCCGACGGCGTCGCCGAGGACGAGCTGCTCGGCTGGTGCCGCGACCGGCTCGCGCGCTTCAAGGTGCCGAAGTCGTTCCGCTTCGTCGCCGAGATCCCGCGCAACGGGATGGGCAAGGTTCAGAAGCAGGAGCTGCGCGAGGAGGTCGTCGCGCGATGACGGACATCGTCACGGGGGCGGGCGGTCGTGCGCTGTCGCGCAAGGGCGTCGAGACGCGCCGGCGGCTGCTCGAGGCGGCGGAGCAGGTCTTCGCGGACCTCGGGTATCCGGACGCCTCGATCGTGAAGATCACCGAGGCCGCGGGCGTCGGTCAGGGCACGTTCTATCTCTACTTCGCGTCGAAGCAGGAGATCTTCGCCGAGCTCGTGCGCGACCTCAACCGGCGGATCCGGCAGACGATGAAGGAGGCGTCGTCGAGAGGGACGAACCGCCTCGAGTCGGAGCTGCTCGGCTTCGGCGCATACTTCCGCTTCACCGAGGAGCATCCCGGTCTCTACGGGATCATCCGCCAGGCGGCCTTCGTCTCGCCGGAGATGTTCCGCTTCCACTACGAGACGATGTCGCGCGGCTACATCGAGGGCTTGCGCGAGGCGAAGGCGCGTGGCGAAACGGGCGACATCGATCCCGAGATCACCGCGTGGGCGCTCATGGCGGCGGGCGAGATGATCGGCCTGCGCTACATCCTCTGGGGCGACGGGCGGATGCCCGAGCGCGTCGTGGCCGAGGTAGCGCGCATCGTGCGCGGGGTCCTCGAGGCCGAGACGTGACCCGCGTCTCGCTTGCAGCGACCGCCGCCTACCTTCCGCAGCAGTGGATGACCGCCGCGGAGGTCGCTGAGCGCAGCGGCATTCCCGAGACGGTGATCGTCGACAAGTTCGGGCTACGCGGCAAGCACATCGCCGCCGAAGACGAGCACGTCAGCGACCTCTCCGTGCGGGCCGCGGAGGCGCTGCTCGAGGAGAGCGGCGTCGATCCTGCCGACATCGATGTCGTTATGTACTACGGGTCGATGTGGAAGGACTACTCGGTCTGGCAGGCGGCGCCGTGGATCGCGCACCGCATCGGCGCATCCCGTGCGTACGCGGTCGAGTACGACAACGTCTCCTGCGGAACGCCCGTCGCGCTGCGCATCGCGCGTGACATGCTGCTGGCGGAGGACGACCTGCGGACGATTCTCGTCGTTGCGGCGTGCCGCGAGTCGTATCTGCTCGACTACACGAACGAGCGGTCGCGCTTCATGTTCAACTTCGGCGACGGCGCTGTCGCCGGCCTGCTCGTGAAGGACGGCGGGCGCAACGAGCTGCTCGGCTGCCGCGGCGTCACCGACGGCACGTTCTCGCTGCAGGTGAAGGTGCCGTCCGGCGGGAGCGTCTCCCCGAACGGCGGCTACCGGTTCCTCGACGTCGCCGACCCGGCGGCGATGAAGGCCGGGCTCGACGAGGTGAGCCTTGGGAACTTTGTTCGTGCCGCGCGCGGCGCGCTCGAGCGGAGCGGCGCAACGCTCGACGACGTCGGCTACCTCTGCGGGATCCACATGAAGCCGTCCATGCACCGCGCGCTCCTCGCCGAGCTCGGCGTCGACGAGAGCCGGGCTGCCTATCTCGACGACACGGGCCACATGAGCGGCGTCGACTCGCTGCTCGCGCTCGATCGGGCCGCACGCGCCGGGACGCTGCGCGATGGGGAGCTCGTCCTCCTGCTCGCGGCCGGGACCGGCTACACGTGGGCCGCGAGTGTCGTACGGTGGGGCGATGACTGAGCTGACACCAGGCGCAGAGTTCGGCCCCTCCTCGTGGATCGAGGTCTCGCAGGAGCGCATCGACTCGTTCGCCGAGACGACCGGCGACCACCAGTGGATCCATGTCGATCGCGAGCGCGCGAAGTCGGGCCCGTTCGGCACGACGATCGGCCACGGGTATCTCACGCTTTCGCTGCTTCCCGTCATGTCGTACGAGGTCGTGCCCCGGCAGGAAGGCGGCGGCATGTCCGTCAACTATGGCCTCAACAAGGTGCGCTTTCCGGCTCCCGTCCCGTCGGGGTCGCGCGTGCGCGGAACGTTCCGCGTCGACGCGGTCGACGCCTTCGACGGCGGCTTCCAGGCGACGATGACGGCGACGGTCGAGCGTGAGGGCGGCGAGAAGCCGGTCTGCGTCG
>DATGEH010000034.1:0-2771 GCA_035310325.1 Gaiellaceae bacterium | reverse complement strand
TCGGCCTCGCGATGATCGGCGTCACGAGTATTGCGCTCGCGTACCTCAAGGTACGCGGTCAGATCTAGTTCAGTCGGACCACCAGTCCTGCGCCATCTCGGCATCGCCCGACTCGCCGGCACCGAACGCGATGAGCTCGATGCCGTCCGGCCCGGCTTCCCAGTTTCGCATCGTGCCGGGAGCGACGCGGATCGCGTCCCACTGCGCCACGTCGACGACCTCGTCGTCGAGCTTCAGCCGGCCGCTGCCGCCGACGACGACGTAGATCTCTTCCTGTTTCTCGTGCTTGTGCCCGAACGGGACGCGAAAGCTGGGTGCGAGCCGCTGGTAGCTGAGGCCCGCGTTCTCGCCGTCGAGCGCCTTGCGCGCGAACCGTGCCTCCAGGTTCGGCGAGAGGCCGAACTGCGTTGCCGAGTCGTCGAGCTCCTTGAGGTTCTTGATCGAGTAGCTGCTCATCGCAGAAACGTATCGCGGTCGACGAGCGTCCCACCCGTCAGCCACGACCAGCGCGACAGCCGACGCACCAACACATGCGTCGCGTCGGGATCGTCTGCACCGTGCTCTTCCCGGTAGTCGCGGATCCACGCGCGCGCCTCGTCCTCCGACTTCGCGCGCCAGCGCCGCTCGCCGTCGACGAGGAGCTCGTACCTAGCCACCGGCTGCGACGTACTCGGCGCGATGCGCTTCCTTCAGCACCGCCTGCGCCGCGGCGAGCCGCGCGAGCGGCACGCGGAAGGGCGAGCAGCTCACGTAATCCAGACCGAGGCGGTGGCAGAACTCGACCGACTTCGGCTCTCCCCCGTGCTCGCCGCAGATGCCGAGCTTGATGTGCTCCTTCACGCTGCGGCCACGCTCGGCGGCGATGCGCATGAGCTCGCCGACCCCCTCCTGGTCGAGCGTCTCGAACGGGTTGCTCTCGAGCACGCCGTCCTCGAGATAGAAGGTGAGGAACTTCCCCTCGGCGTCGTCGCGCGACATACCGAGCGCCGTCTGCGTGAGGTCGTTCGTGCCGAAGGAGAAGAAGTCCGCGTGCTCGGCGATCTCGTCGGCGCACAGCGCGGCGCGCGGAAGCTCGATCATCGTCCCACAGAAGTACTCGGTGTCCGGAGCCTCTTCCGCCATGACCGCCTCGGTCAGCTCGCGCAGCCGGCGCAGCTCCTCGGCGAACCCGACGAGCGGGATCATGATCTCCACCTGCGCGTTCGGCACGGCTTTCGCGGCCCGCGCGATCGCGCGCACCTGCATCTCGTAGATCTCCGGCCACTGGATGCCGAGGCGGCAGCCCCGCGTGCCGAGCATCGGGTTGGCCTCCGTGAGCGCTTTGATGCGGCGCCGCATGCGCTCGTCGGTCGCCTCGTCGAGCGGCGGCAGGAACTCGTGCAGCGGCGGGTCGAGCAGCCGGATCGTCACCGGCAGGCCGGCCATCGCCTCGAAGATCGCCTCGAAGTCGGACTGCTGGAACGGGAGCAGACGATCGAGGGCGGCGCGCCGGCCGGCTTCGTCGGAGGCGAGGATCATCTCCTGGACGACGGGCAGGCGCTCGTCGCCGAAGAACATGTGCTCGGTGCGGCAGAGGCCGATGCCCTGCGCTCCGAACTCGCGCGCCTTCGCGGCATCGCGTTCGTTGTCGGCGTTCGCGCGCACCTTGAGGCGACGCACATCGTCGGCCCAGCCGAGCACGGTCTCGAAGTCCTCGTTGATCGAGGGCGGCACGAGCGGAACCTCGCCGACGATGACGCGGCCGGTGCCGCCGTCGATCGTGAGCACGTCGCCTTCGCGCAGCGCGTGCTCGCCGAGGCGAACGGTCCGGGCGTCCAGATCGATCGAGAGGCCCTCGCAGCCGGCGACGCACGGCTTCCCCATGCCGCGCGCGACGACGGCCGCGTGCGACGTCATCCCTCCGTGCGCGGTGAGCACGCCCTTCGAGTGAATGAGCCCGTGGATGTCGTCCGGCGTCGTCTCCCAGCGGACGAGGATGACCGCCTCCCCGCCTTTGCCGCGCTCGGCTGCAGTGTCGGCATCGAGCACGATCGTCCCCGACGCGGCGCCGGGCGACGCGTTGAGGCCGCGGGCGACCACGTCGAACTCCGCTTTCGGATCGAGCATCGGGTGCAGCAGCTGGTCGAGCTGCATCGGGTCGATGCGCGCGATCGCCTCCTCACGGCTGATGAGGCCCTCGCTCGTCATGTCCACCGCAGCCTTCAACGCGGCGGCTGCGGTGCGCTTCGCCGAGCGCGTCTGGAGGATGAAGAGCTTGCCCTCCTCGATCGTGAACTCGACGTCCTGCATGTCGCGGTAGTTCTGCTCGAGCCGCGCCATCGTCTCGAGGAGCTGGTCGTACGCCTCGGGTAGCCGTGCACGCATCTCCTCCACCGGCTGCGGCGTCCGGATTCCGGCGACGACGTCCTCTCCCTGCGCGTTCACGAGGTACTCGCCGTACACGGTCTGCTCGCCGGTCGACGGGTCGCGCGTGAAGCAGACGCCGGTGGCCGAGGTGTCGCCCTTGTTGCCGAACACCATCTGCTGGGCGTTGACCGCCGTGCCCCAGTCGTCGGGAATGCGGTTCATGCGCCGGTAGGAGACCGCGCGCTCGCCGCTCCAGGAGTCGAACACGGCCCGGATCGCCTTCTCCAGCTGCTCGCGAGGATCCTGCGGGAACTCGTACATCCCCTTGAAGCGCTCCACCAGCTCCTGCAGCGCCTTCACGGGCAGCTCAGGATCCGTGCTCACGCCGTAGGCCCGCTTGACCTCCTTGAGCGCTTCTTCGAAGT
>DATGEH010000033.1:0-11706 GCA_035310325.1 Gaiellaceae bacterium | reverse complement strand
TCGGCCGCAGGCTTCACCTTGCGTGCGAACTTCGCGCCGCGCCTCGCCATCTTCCTCGTCCGATCCTCGAGCTTGTCGGCCGGGAGCCCTTGCGCGTCCTGCGCAATCCCCGCCAGCCAGCGGCTGCTGAAACGCATGCCGAGCGTCGGCGGATACGGCACGCGCGCCTGGACCACGTGGTGGTCTGCTTCCTGGAGCGCTTGCCTCGCCCGATCGAGCGCAGCCTTGATCGCCGGCTTTGCGCGCACGCCTAGCGACGGATGGGCGGACGAAAAAGCAATCCGCAGGCCGCTCGCAGGCTGCGGATTGCGATACCGGTCGGTGCCGGCGAGCACGTCGAGCATGAGCGCGGCGTCGGCGACCGTGCGCGCGATCGGCCCGAACTCGGTCAGCCCGTACCAGTGCTCGGCCGCGCCGCCGGCGAGCGGCACGATGCCCGGTCCGGGCTTGATCCCGACCAGGCCGCAGCACGCAGCCGGCACGCGGATCGAGCCGCCGCCGTCCGAGCCGAGCGCAAGCCGGGCCATGCCCGCCGCGACCGCGACCGCTCCGCCACCTGTCGATCCGCCCGGCGTCATTCCCGGATGGAGCGGATTCTGCGGCGCCGGGAACGCCTCGGGTTCGGTGAACGGCCACACGGCCAGTTCCGGCATCTGCGTCTTGCCGATGACGACACAACCGGCCGCTCGGAGTCGCCGCACGAGTTCGTCGTCTTGCTCCGCCGGCTGGTCCGAGGTTGCAGCCGAGCCCGACCGCGTGGGAAGGCCCGCGACGTCGATGTTGTCCTTGATCGCAACGGGAAAGCTCGCCATCGGGAGGCTTGGATCGACCGACGTCGCCTCCACGAGCGCGGTGTCACCGCGTACCGCCTGGAATGCATGAAGCCGAGGCTCAAGTTCCTCGATGCGCGCAAGGCACTCGCTTACCGCAGTCACGGTTCGATATTCGCAGAGTGCCGATCATCGGTTCAACACGATGACGGTTTGCGCAATGTCAGTTATGGAGCGTGCGGGGATCGAACCCGCGACCTCCGGCTTGCAAAGCCGGCGCTCTCCCAGCTGAGCTAACGCCCCGTTCGGCGGTTCAGTGTAGAGCGGTTGCCCGTCAGCGGATGTTCACTCGGACCTTGTGGTCCGTGAACTCGAGCCCGCAGAGGGTCTGCACGACGAACACGTCTTGCGTCTCGCCGCTCCCGTCGGTCAAGCCGATCGAGCCATCGGGATCGGCGACGCAGTCCACCGAGCTCGACTTGAGGTTGACGACATGCACTCTCACGAGGAGGCGGTCGACGGTTCCGCCCGACCGGCGGAAGCTGACGCCGATGTCAACGCCGAGCTTGTAGTGCCGAACTCCGCCCTTCTCGAGGAGCGTCAATGCGAGCGACCCGGTGGCCTTCGTCACGCTGCCTGCGGGAGAGACCTCGATCGTTCCGCTTCCGGCGGCACTCGTGATCGTCGCAGTCACGTCCCGTCTCTCGCCCGTCACGACGTGGAACGGGCCGACGCTGCTGAACGACCAGGTGTGTCTCGTCGCGCCGACCGCCGTGCACGGCTTCGCGAAGAGTTCGGCGTCCTTCATGAATGCGAGCGTCGCCGCCTTCCACACCGTGTCGCCGCCTGTAGCCAGCGCAAGCGCCCCGTCGAACTGGCCGGAGACGTTGTACGTCGCATCGCCGTACGTCCGGGCGCCGAGGGTCTTCTGGTTCTGGCCGCACCCGTAGAAGAGCGTCGCGGCATTGCCCTTCGGAACGAAGTCGACCCACATGGTGGGGTTGGAGTCGGGCGGCTGCCCGGCGTGCTGGTAGATGCATTGGACACGGACGGCGTTGTTCCCAGGCAAGTAGATCTGCTGCTTCACATACGTGGCGGCGCCGACTGTTGTTGGACAGGCCGGCGCAGGCGTGCCGGCGGACGCGTCGATCGCCGCGAAAAGCATGCCCGCCACAGCAACCGCGGGCAGAATGAGCGCCGCACGGCTCAAGGGGGCGAGCGTTGCACCGCATGGGTCGTGCGTCAATCGGTGGAAGCTACGGATGCGGAGGGCGTTCCCGCCGCCCTCGCGGGGCGACGGGAACGCGTGATGCACAGGTCAGGCCGCGACGCGCTCGAGCCGCTCCTCGACACGCGCGCGCGCGACGATCTTGTCGCGGCTGCCAAAGCGCATGCGGGCGCGGACGGCGCGGTGCTCGTCCCAGAGGGCGTCGAGCTCGGCGTCGAGGCGGCGGATCTGCTCACGCACGGCGAGGTCGTGCTCGGCCGACAGCTTGTGCCACAGCTCGGCGCGCTCCTCGCTCAGGCGTTCGATCTCCTGGTGGATCTCGCGGAGGGTTTCCATGCCCTCTTGAAACGCCCGACCGGGCGCCCGCATTCCTCAGGAATAACCGAGGTTGTCGAGCTGGTCCTCGTCCAGCCCGAAGTAGTGCGCCAGCTCGTGCAGGACGGTCACGCGGATCTCCTCCTCGAGCTCGGCCGGGTCGGGAAACGACTCCACGAGCGGCTTCCGGAAGACCCGGATCCGGTCGGGAAGCGAGCCCGCCCAGTCACCCCGCTCCGGCAGCGGCACCCCTTCGTAGAGCCCGAAGAGGTCGGGGTCGTCGGGGTGCTCGTCCTCGACCGAGATCTCGACGTTCTGGACCGCCTCCCGCAGCTCGGGCGGCAGCGCCGCCACCGCCCGCGCGACGTGGTCGTCGAACCTCAATAGACCGGGAAGCGTGCCGTCGGCGCCTGCGGCCGGCGTCTCGCCACGAGGAGGATCGTCGCGATCCCGAACGCGAAGCCGCCGATGTGCGCGAAGAAGGCGGTGCCGCCCGCTGCGTGCGGCTGCACGAGCGAGAAGCCGCCCGACCATGCCTGCAGCAGGATCCAGATGCCGAGGAACCAGAACGCCCGGATCTCCCGGATGAGGATGATCCCGAAGAAGATCAGCGTCAGCACCTTGGCACGGGGGAGGAGCACGAAGTACGCCCCGAGCACGCCTGCGATCGCGCCGCTTGCACCGATGTTCGGGATGCTCGCGTCCTGCACGTTGCCGAAGTGCAGTGTCACGAATGTCTGCGCGGCCATCGCCGCGATGCCGGCGGCGAGGTACCAGAGCAGGAAGCCGATGCGTCCGATCGCGTCCTCGACGTTGTTGCCGAAGATCCAGAGGAAGAGCATGTTGCCGCCAATGTGCTGCCAGCTCGCGTGCATGAACATTCCGCTGAACACACCCTCGTACCACGGCAGCGCGTGGAATCCGAGCGGCAGCGCGCACGGACCTTGGATCGAGCAGGGGTAGTAGCCGTCGCGGAAGACGTGCACGTCGACGCCGGGCGTCTTCAGCTCCCACAGCCAGACGACGACGTTGACGACGATGATCGCGATCGTCACGACCGGGAAGGTCCGGCCGGGGACGTTGTCGCGCAGCGGGATCACGCGGCGGCGAGCGCTTCGCGAATCCGGTCAGCGACCGCTTCGAGCTCGAGACCGGCGCCGCTCACCTCGTGCAGGATCTCGTCCGCGGTCGGCTTCTGTCCTTCCGACCACAGCTCGCGCAGAAGCGAGCCCGCGTCCTTGCGCGTGAACCAGGCGTTGCCGAACTTCTCGCGCAGGTACGTGCGCAGCTGTGCCTCGAATGCCCACGCGCGCAGGTACTGCGACGCGTAGAAGCCGCCGTCGACGTCGTCGAGGTAGTCGGTGTCGCTCGGCTGCACCTTGAGCGCGTCGCCGAGCAGCTCGGCGTAGCGCGGCCGCATCGCCGTCACGTCGGCGGCGGCGTGCAGCTCGATCTCGTAGATCAGCTTCGCGCAGTACCGGCGCAGCAGCCAGAGGAGCTGCGTCGCGCCTTCGGCCGCGTACTCGTACGGCCGCGGGAAGTCGAGCATGCGCTCGAGCCACACCGGGTCGATCGTCAGATGCTCGACGAGCATCGCCCAGCCTTCGGTGACCGCGTTGTCGCCGAGCCGCTTCTCCTCCATCGTGAGCGACGGCGACGTGTGCGCGAAGTGCTCGGTGTGCCCCGCCTCGTGGAAGAGGGCGCGCCAGTCGTCGGGGCCGCCCTGGGGCTTCATGACGAGCACGACGCGTTCCGGGATCTCGATCGGAACGCAGAACGCGCGCGGCGTCTTGTTCGGGCGATCCTCGAGATCGAGCTCGACGTTGCGTTGTGCGTGCAGGTCGACACCGAGGTCGGCGAGGCTCGACTCGAGCGCCGGGAGCATGCGATCGGCGGGGAACGCCTTGTCCCACGCGACGCCGCGCCAGACGCGCGCGACGTCGTAGCGCTCCACCTCGCCGATGCCCATCCCGATGCGGCTGCGGAAGAAACGGTCGCCGGCGTCCTCCCACAGGCGCTCGGTCGAGTCGAGAAACGCGCGGCACTGCTCCGCGAGCTCGTCGAGCGCGAAGCCGAAGCCGCGGTAGAGCTCCGTGTAGTTCGGCGGGCCGAGTCGCTCCGTCTCGCGGCTGACAACCTGCGCCGCGCGCAGGTGCAGCGGGTTGAGGTGCTCTTCCATGAGCTCGTTGCGCACGCGCTCGAGTCGTTCGCGGCGGTCGCGCTCCGGCTCGTTGCCGATCGCCGGCCGCAGGTTGCGGTAGGGGATCTCCTCGCCGTCGACCGTCGCTTTCAAGCTCGCCTCGAGCTCGGCGATGCGCTCGGCCTCCTCGCGCACGAAGTTGCCGAGGTAGCCCTCGCACGCGAACCGCCACAGTTCGCGCGTGTTCCGGCCGCCGTTCACAGAGGCGCCGATCCGCAGCGCGGTGTCGAGCGTCGTCAGCTCCGCGTGGCGCTCGTAGATCGGGACGAGGTCGTACGTGTCCTTGTGCCCGGCGAAGTGGAGGTAGGACTCCTCGTCGAGCTCCGCGATGAACCGATCCGCGTCCGCGCGCAGCGCGTCGAGCTGACGATGGCTCAGCGGTTCGGCCACGGAGAAGCCTAGGATAACGGTGTGCAGGAGATCACCCTGAAGACCGAGCGGCGTACGCAGCTGATCGAGATCACCGACCTCGTGCGCGCCGCGCTCGGCGAGCCGAACGGCGCGTCGGCGGCACTCGTGTACGTCCCGCACACGACCGCGGGCGTCGCGATCAACGAGCGCATCGACCCCGAGCTCGTCGACGACCTCGAGAACGCGTTTCAGCAAGTCGTCTCGGACGACTGGGAGTGGAAGCACGACGACAAAGACGGCCCGAACGCGCCCTCGCACGCGCGCGCGTCGCTCGCGTCGAGCCCGCAGGTGCTCATCCCGCTGAAGGGCGGCGCGCTCGGCCTCGGCACGTACCAGGGCATCTTCTTCTGCGAGTTCGACGGCCCGCGCGAACGCAAGATCTACGTCACCACGCTCAGCTAAGCGCAGGCCGGTACCAGGTACCCAAACGAAAGTGTCACGGCGATCGCCGGACGACGACTGGGTTCGCCGACAATCCGTGACTCTTTCGTGTCGGTAGCTGGTACGGCGGCGCGGCTAGGGTGGCCACTGTGGCCGCGCCGGTAACGAGAGACGAAGAGCTCGAGCTCGACATCGAGTCGCTCGCGTACGGCGGCAACGGCGTAGCGCGGCTGAACGGCTATGTCGTCTTCGTGCGCCGCGGGCTGCCCGGCGATCGCGTGCGCGCACGCATCACCAAGGTGAAGCGGAGCCACGCCGAGGCGCTCGCGACCGAAGTGCTGCGCGCCGGCCCGCAGCGCGTCGATGCGCCGTGCGCGCACTTTCCCGCGTGCGGCGGCTGCCGCTTCCAGGATCTCGCGTACGAAGCGCAGCTCGAGCAGAAGCAGACGCAGGTGCGCGACGCGCTGCAACGCCTCGGCGGAATCGCAGAGCCGCCGCTCGCACAGATCCTCCCGTGCGAGCCGGAGATCTTCCACTACCGCAACAAGGTCGAGTACTCGTTCACGCGCACGCCCGCAGGTCCGGCGCTCGGCTTCCATCGCGCAGGCCGTTGGGACGAGGTGCTCGAGCTCGAGAAGTGCTGGATCACGACCGACCTCGGCAACGGCCTTCGCGATGCGGTGCGCGACTGGGCGCGCGAGGAAGGGCTCGAGGCGTACTCGCAGGCCGACAACACCGGCTACCTCCGCCACCTCGTCGTGCGCGAGGGCCGCAACACGGGGCAGGCGCTCGTGCAGCTCGTCACCGCGCCCGGCGACAAGTTCGAGACGGGGTACTTCGTCGACGTCGTGCGCCGCTTCCCGCAGGTGCGCTCGGTGCACTGGTCGATCAACGACCGGCCGGCGGAGGTGACGAACCTGCCGAGCAAGCTCCTCTGGGGCGACGGCTGGATCGAGGAGGAGCTGAACGGCCTGCGCTTCCGCGTCCGCCCAAACGCGTTCCTGCAGACGAACACGGCGATGGCCGAGCGCCTCTATGTACTCGCGCGCGAGGCCGCCGCGCTCACGGGCGGCGAGACGGTGTGGGACCTCTACTGCGGCATCGGCACGATCGGGTTCTCGCTCGCCCGCGCCGCGCTGACGGTGTGGGGCATCGAGGTCTCGGAAGAATCCGTCGCCTGCGCGCTCGAGAACGCGGAGCTGAACGAGATCACGAATGCGGCGTTCTTCGCCGGCAACGTCGGCGAGGTCGTGCAGGAGCTGCTCGACCGCTCGGGCCCGCCGCAGGTCGTCGTCGTCGACCCGCCGCGCGCCGGGCTCGCAGGCAAGGCGCTGCGCCGCCTGGGCGAGATCGGCGCGCCGCGGCTCGTCTACGTGTCTTGCAACCCGACGACGCTCGCCGGCGACGCGAAGGCGCTTCGCACCGAGTACGGGTACGAGCTCCTCTCCGCCCAGCCGGTCGACATGTTCCCGCACACGCCGCACGTCGAGACGGTTGCAGTGTTCGAGCGCACCGGATAAGTTCCGCCCGTCAACGGGACACGGAGGGCACGATGGACGGTGCAACGCCTCCGGATGCGGCCCGGATCCAATCCGATGCAAACCTCAAGGTCGGCGTGGGCGCGCCGACGAAGCGCTTCCACCTGTGGGTGCAAGGGCCTGCGTGGCTGCTCGGCTTCACCGCCGTCGGCCTCGGCTTCCTCATGGTGATCCGCGGCTATGACTCGCCGGCGGGCTGGTTCGCTGTCTCGACCGCGATCACGCTGTCGGTGATCGGCTCGTACCGCGCGCCGTTCACGCTCGGCGACACGTCGGTGAGCACCGCGCCGGGAACGCACCGGCGGAGGAAGGTCACGCCGCCCGTCGCCTGAGCTTCGCCCATAGCAGGTCGCCGTTCGCGAGGAGGAAGCCGAACGAGAGGAACGGCAGCGCGGGGAGGCCGTTGACCTCGGCCGCGTTCGCGATCACGACGGTGAGCGCATACATCCCCGTCGTCGCGAGCCAGGTCCAGCCCACGCGCAGATTCCAGCGCACGGCGGCGGCGAGGAAGAGCGCGTAGAAGAGGATGTCCGGCGGGCCGAGATAGGCGGCGCCGCCGTGCGGGACCACGAACGCGATCGCGACGGTCGTGTAGATGTGGAAGTGGTGCGTCGTGATGGAGTGCGTCGGCCCGTGCCACACCGAGATCGCGTCGACGAACGGGACGACGACCGCGACGAGCACGACCCACGACAGCTCCTCGAAGCCTTTCAGGAACGCCCAGCCCGCGAAGACCGCGGCCGCGAGCTTCCCGAAGTTCGCCGGCAGTCCCCAGCCCGCTTCCGAGCATCCGAACGCAACGAGCGCGCACGCGACAGTCGCGGCGACGAGGAAGCGCCAGTCGCGACGCGCGAGCGGCAACGCGAGCAGCACGAGCAGCAGCACGCCGGGGATCACCGCCGCCGAGACGATCGCGACCGCAGGCCACAAGGCGACGCGCGGCAGGTGCGGCGCGGCGACGAACCACGCGACGACGGCGGTCGCCCACGCGGAAAACCCGAGTGGACGCGACCGCAAGCTTCGTTCAGCTCTGCCGGCTGCAAACCATCGCATCGCTTCGTCCTCGGTCGCGCCCACACCGTTAGGTGTGTGCGCTCCCTGCGTCCTCGCGCTGCTCGGTTTTCGCACGGCAGAGCAAGAACGCGCTCACGGTCGCGCCCACTAGTACGGAGGAAGAGACGCCCACCACTCGCCGAGCGGCTTGAAGGCGTTCCAGAACCGCGTCTTCTCCGGTGCCTCGTCAAGCGAGGCATCGATGTCGGGCGTGTACAGCAGCTCGATCGTCGGCGTGAACTTCTGCAGCTCACCCTCCTTCGCCTCGACCGGGCGCGCGAGCGGGAAGTCAACCGACTGCAGGAATGCGAGCGCCTGCTCGCCCATCACGACCACGAGCTTCGGCTGGACGATGTGCAGTTCGCGCAGCAGGAAGGGGCGCGACTCCTCCTCGTCGCCGTCGGCGAACTTGAGGCAGTTCGTGCCGTAGACCGCGAGCGGGTCGACGCGCAACCGCTGCAGCGACTTGAGGATTGCGTTGCCGGCCCGGCCGTAGAAGGCGACGCCTTCCTGCAGCTCCGACGCCTTCGGGGCGTACTTGAGCATGAGCACGTCGGCGAGCGGATGGCCGGACCCGACGACCGGAACGCGGGCGCCCGCACCGGCCTGCGTGACCTCGTCACCGAGAGCGTTGATCTCGGTGATGGCCTTTTGCAGGTACTTCTCGTAGATCTCGTCGGTCGCCACGGTCAAAAGTGAGCCCCTGGATGGATTCGTGTCTAGCGGACCCTTTCCTTGGCCTGCGCCACCCACTTCAGGCCCTGCAGATAAGCCAGCGACTTGGGCCGCCGGAGCACCTCGGCGCTGTGCAGCGAGACGAGGAACTCCTCCGGTCCGCTGAATCGGCGCATGCGCACCGCGCCGGTACCGACCCCCGGCAGCACGTGCGCGTCCCAGCCCGCGCCGGCGGTGAGGTTGTACTTGCGCGCGAAGCGGAGCGCCTCGTCGTTGTAGCCCTCGAACAGCAACCGGGCGTTGTAGACCTCGAGCACGTCGATCTCCGCGAGGTTCCGTTGCAGCGTCGCGGCATCCGGGATGGCGTGGAGCCGGTCGAACGGATGCGGGACGTAGACGAGGCCGCCCTGCTCGTGGATCGCGGCGACCGTCGCGGCGAAGGTCTGGCCGCGCGCGATCTCCTCCTGGAGGAAAAGGCCGATCACCTCGCCCTGGTGGTCGGTCTTGATCTCTTCGCCGGGGATGACGACGATCTTCCGCCCGCGCGCGGCCTCGACCGCTTCGAGCGCACCACCGAAGACGTTGTGGTCGGTGACCGCGATCGCACCGAGGCCTTCCGCCTCCGCGTGGTCGAGGAGCTCGTCGACCTCGATCGAGCAGTCGTGCGACCAGCTCGTGTGCATGTGCAGGTCGGCGAGGATCCAGTCGCGGTCCTCGAGCGGCACGCTGTGCACGATCGGATGGCGGCGGCGGCGCGCGACCGCGCCGTACGTCTCCTCGACACGGTCGGCGAGCACGCCGAAGCTCTGGGCCCTGGCCGCGGCGCGCCCTTCGTCGGAGCGGCGGGCGCGGAAGTCCGCGTCCTCGAGCAGGCGCGCGGCCTCGGCCGCGCCGAGCTCGGGCTGACCGGCGCGTCCCGCCGGGGCGGCGACGGCGGCTCCTGCTGCTTGCGCTTCGAGCGTGGCGCGTTCGACGCCTTCGAGCGAGGGGATGAAGATCGCTGCTTCGCGAAGTACCGCCGCGCGACTCTCGCCGTCGAAGGCGCTGCGGACGCGGACGCGTCCGCGGAGTGCCCGCGGCAGCGTCGGCCGTGCGCCGAGTGGTCGCGTGCGCAAGAGCACGAGCCCCCAGTCCGGCTGCGCGGCGAGCTCGCGCGCGAGCGCGCGTACCACCGGTCGCTCCGTCTGGCGCCACTCGAGCACGATGAGCTTCTTCTTCTCAGCGGGCGCGAACAACTCGAGGTCGACGCCGAGCGGGACGACGTCGTAGCGGCCGGGAAAGCGGAGGCGTGCGGCGCCGGCGGCATCTTCGCTCGTCGCGAGCAGCGCGTCGAGACGCGCGAGCAGCCGCTCGCGCTGTGCGCGGCCGGGCGGATACGCGAGCCGTTCGGGTGAGACGAACGTCGCGACACCGAGTGCCCCCGAGTCGCGAAGCGCGAGGTACGAGAGGCTCGGCAGTCCCGGCTCGAACCCGTGCACGACGTCGAAGCGCCCTGCCGCGAGTGCGACCGCGAGGTTCGCGCGCACGCCGACCGGCACGCCCATGCGGCTGCGTCGCGAGATCGGAACCGCCGGCCCGAGAGCCACGACTTCGTCCGCCAGCCCGGTGCCGAGCGCACGGCGCCCCGCGGCGAGGTCGCGTGCGCGGGTCGACGGCGCGAGCACGGTCACCGCGTGCCCGCGGCGGCGAAGCTCGCCGGCGAGGCCCGCGACGTGCTCGTTCACGTCGTGCGGCTGCGACCAGGCAAAGGGCGTGACGAGCGCGACCCGAACTGCCATGCTTGCGATCGAGTCTAGTGAGCGACGTGAGGCAGGCGATCGTCGCTGCGGCGCAGTGGGGGATTCGGAACGAGCCCCGGATCCACTACGGCGAGACACGCCCGATACCGCTCACGCGACGGCTGCCCTTGACGACGGACTGCTCCGGCTACGTCACCCTTTGCTACTTCCTCGCGGGCGCACCTGACCCGAACGGCCTCGGCTACGACGGCGAAGGGTGGACGGGAACGCTGCTCCGGCACATGCAGCATGTCGCCGAGCCGCGCGCCGGAGACGTCGTCGTCTTCGGCGCGTATCCCGGCCATCACGCGGCGATCGTGCTCGCGCCGGGCGCCGATCCGTGGCTGGCTTCGCACGGGCAGGAGCGCGGCCCGGTCGCGGTCCGCTTCTCGATCGAGTCCGGCTCGCAGCCGCAGGTCGTCACGTGGCTGAGCGCAGGCGCCTGAGGTACACGCCGAAGGCGAGCAGCGCGGCGGCGGGAACGGCCGCGAAGAAGAGGTAGTCGAACCACTGTGGGATCTCGCGGTCGCGATTGGAGGGGATCACCGTCAGCGTCACGACCGCCGCAAGCAAGACCCAGGCCGCCGAGCCGCCGACGAACGCGGCGGCGACGGCGACCTGGTTGAGGCTGCTACGCAGAGGCCGGCGACTCGACCGGAGCCGTGCGGCGGTACTTCTCGATGAACTCCTCCGTCTGCTCGCGCGCCTCGTCGTCGACGATCTGCACGGGCGGGGACTTCATCAGGTACGAAGACGGCCCGACGAGCGAGCCCGCGACGCCGTTGTTCAGCGCGAGCTTCGCGAGTCGGACGGCGTCGATGACGATGCCGGCCGAGTTCGGCGAGTCCCACACCTCGAGCTTGAGCTCGACGTTGAGCGGCACGCCGCCGAACGACGAGCCCTCCATCCGGATATAGGCCCATTTGCGGTCGGTCAGCCACGGCACGTAGTCGGACGGGCCGACGTGGACGTTGCCAGGGCCGAGGTCGTAGTCGAGCATCGACGTGACCGCGTTCGTCTTCGAGATCTTCTTCGACTCGAGGCGGTCGCGTTCGAGCATGTTGAGGAAGTCGGAGTTGCCGCCGACGTTCAGCTGCATCGTCTTGTCGAGATGCACGCCGCGCTCGCGGAAGAGCGAGGTGAGCACGCGATGCGTGATCGTCGCGCCGACCTGCGACTTGATGTCGTCCCCGATGATCGGCACGCCTGCATCCTGGAAGCGCTTGTTCCAGTAGTCCTCGCGGGCGATGAACACCGGCATGCAGTTCACCATCGCGCAACCGGCGGCGAGGATCTGCTCGGTGTACCACTTCGTCGCCTCTTCCGAGCCGACCGGCAGGTAGTTGACGACGACGTC